>DDVC01000103.1 GCA_002345145.1 Bacteroidetes bacterium UBA2322 | reverse complement strand
AGGGGGGGGCGTAAAAACCGGCGTGGGCGGCAAAATGGGTTCTTCCTGAGCAGGGGGTGGGGTGGTAATGGCTACCGTTTCTTCTGCTTTAGAGGGCGGCGGGGGTGGAGCTTGTACTACTGCCGGTTTAGGGGCGGCAATTTGACTTAGCTTTTCGGGTTTAAGACCTGCCAGCTCACCGGCAGCAAGCGCTTCCTTATAAGAAAAAATCTGCCCTTTTGCAGTAGGCGTTATATTTTGCTCATTCCGGTAAATGCGGGCATCTTTAAAGCCATCTATAATTACACCTGACCATTCTTTTATTGCTACAGTTTCTTGTTTGTAGGGTCCTAAAAAAACTAAGGTACTATCGGAAAGTTGTTTAGTTAACACTTTAGAGCTGTTAGACAGTTTGTTGAGTTCCCACAAATCGGCATTGGGAA
The DNA here is from genome assembly GCA_002345145.1 of Bacteroidetes bacterium UBA2322. GTDB lineage: Bacteria > Bacteroidota > Bacteroidia > Chitinophagales > UBA2359 > UBA2359. The sequence goes on along the minus strand of DDVC01000103.1, from coordinate 11,046 downwards.
ATGTACCAACGTATATATGGTAAACAGCATCTCTTATGTCGTCTTCTTCATCTTCCTCCATTAAATAACGGTCGTAATCGCTCACAGGTGGTTTTTGAGCATACAGTTGGACGCTCACCAAAGCGCCGAGCAGTAACAGGAACAATAGTTTGCGCATGGCACAGTTTATTTTAAACATCAGAGTAAGAGTGGCGTACCCTCTGCTTTTTGAACCTAAAAAGCAACTACGTGGCACTTAATACGCTGTGTTCATCAAAAATCGTGTGTAAAAGCCCTTTTAATGTTTTTTTTGCACAAACCTTGATGCTTTTGTAGTTAGGGTTAATACAATTTTGTTTTTAAAAAATAGGGCTTGCAGGAAAAAAGTGTGGCAAATAAAAAATAAACTGTACTTGACCAAAATTGGTCAAGTATTTGTGCATACGTAACAAGTAAAACCGATTTAACTCTTACACATGCCTCCACCCCTGTGCAATGAGCCGATGGGTTTGTCCGCCCGATGTAAATAGGGTAGGGTGTTCTTTGGGGTGGGTAATGCGCCCTATAATGCCAATGCCATGCACCCCCTCTAATTGGTTGATTTGGTGGGGCGGTATGGTAAAGAGCAGTTCGTAATCTTCACCACCGTTGAGGGCACAGGTAATGGGCGATAGGTTAAAAGTTTGGGCTGCCTCTGCTGTTTGGGCGTGTAGGGGTATATTTTCTTCAAACAGACGGCACCCTACGTTTGATTGCTTACAAATGTGTAATATATCGGAAGAAAGCCCATCGGAAACGTCAATCATGGCGGTGGGCTTAATTTGTGCATTGCGCAAAATGTCCATAATATCGTTTCGGGCTTCGGGTTTAAGTTGTCTTTCTACAAGGTAAGGAAAGGTATCTAATTCGGGTTTTATATTGGGGTCTTCTAAGTATAATCTTTTTTCGCGCTCCAAGATTTGCAAACCCAAATAGGCAGCGCCTAAGTTACCGCTTACACAAATATAGTCTTTCTCTTGTGCGCCGCTCCGATAAACCAGTTCATCGGGGTTGGCTTCACCTATGGCGGTAATGCTTATTATCATGCCTTTATGGGAGCTGCTGGTATCGCCTCCCACCAAATCAACGTTGTAAAAGTGGCAAGCCTCGGCTACACCGGCATAAAACTCATCAAGGGCTTCAACGGTAAAGCGGCTCGATACGGCTATGGAAACGGTAATTTGCTTGGGCGTGGCATTCATGGCATAAATATCAGAAAGGTTTACCACCACCGATTTGTAGCCTAAGTATTTGAGCGGGGTGTAAATAAAATCAAAATGAATGCCCTCTACCAGCATATCGGTACTTACTACGGTTAGTTTACCCCTGTTATCTATTACCGCAGCATCATCGCCTATGCCTTTTACCGTAGTTGGGTGTTTTGGGTGAAAGTTTTTGGTAAGGTGGTCTATTAACCCAAACTCGCCCAATTTGCTGATGGGTGTTAGTTGCGGCTGGTCTTTCTGAGATTCACTTCCGTTTTGGTGTTTCATGAGTAGGCAGTACAGTTTGGTATTATGAAGTAACAAATTAAAACGCAAAACACCAATTTTGAGTTCATGTATGCGCCATAAGAACGCAGTTTTGAACCTAAAACGCCCTTTTGATTGCTCTTAACAGTTTGGTAATATCATTAAGCAAGCATTTTACCCTAATAAGTGTTAATTTTGTGCAGATTTTTAGTACTTGGTATATAGTACTCGGCTTTCGTTGCGCGGCAGATGGTATTTTGGTACTTAGTAGATGATACCTGTTGGGTAATTGGCAGATATGGCATTCATCTTCATCTCTTGTACAATATCCAAGGACTGCACCTCTCCATGTTCATAACAACCCCCTTTTCAATACCCACACCTCTCATAACTCATAACTCATAACTCATAACTCATAACTCATAACTAAATAACATGAACACTTATTTACGTTTCGCATTGACATTGCTTTTGGCATGGTTTACCACTCAACCATATAACGCACAAGCACAGCCCTATTTCTACACCACCGATGTGCAGAATTTTATTAACAACTATGGCTGCGGCAATTGTCATGGCACAACCTCGCCATCAAGCGGTTACACCATCACCACACACCAAGGCGCATTAAACGGCGGCACATCCTGCCCCAATGCCGTAAGACCTTTTATAGATGCCACCAGCCCACTGGCAATTAAAATTGACTGTAGCGTAACACTTACCTGCGGCACAAACAATATGCCTATTACCGACCCGTGTAGTGTTACGGCAGCAGATATAGCCCTTATCCGAAACTGGATACGCGCCGGCGGATTGGGCGACAATACCTTTTGTCAGTCGTTTACCGGCGCACCACTCACCATAGATTTTACCGGCTTTACCGGCACCGGTTTTGCCAACCCGCCCACTGCTGCACAACTTAACTCCAAAATTTGGACACTAAGCGGCTTTGCAACTGATGTGTACCGCTCAGGCGGCGCTAATACTGCTGCCAATTTTGCCCGAGGCGCTACCACAGGCAATGTTACCACCGGCGGTTTGTATGCCCTCAACTACGGTACCGGCGGAAGCAACCAAGCCCTGATGATTCAGCCCACCGGCACTGTTTTTTTTAATGCCGATGCCAACATGAACCTGCAAGTGTGCAACAATAGCGGCAGTACCCTTACCTCGATCGATTTGAGTTACGATATATTGGTTCGCAATGACCAAGGGCGCGCCAATAATTTCAACTTTTTTTACTCTACCGATGGGTTTAATTACACCCAAGTAACAGCATTAAACTACACCTCGCCTGCCGATGCCGATGCTACGCCCGCATACGTAACCATTCCCCGAAACACTACCCTCACCGGCTTAAACATACCCAACGGCGCTATGTTTTTCTTGCGCTGGAAAGGTGGCGATGCCGGTGGCAGCGGCAGCCGCGATGAGTTTGCCTTAGACAATATAACCCTTTCTGTTCCGGCGCCCGTTTGCACCATTAGCGGCGTATCGGCAGCAGCGGCTACCTGTTCGGGCGCTAATGCCACATTCAATGTTAGCTTTACCGTTAGCGGCGGCAGCGGCGTTTACAACGTTATCAATACTGCCAACAACGATATTTTGGCATCGGGCAGCGCTTCGCCCATCACCGTTACCATTAACAACTCAACGGGCGGCAGCATCAACGTAAACGTAGTAGATGCCGGAAACCCCGCCTGCGCCGGTACTGCCGTAGCGGTAACCTACCCCAATTGTACGCCTGCCGACCCCTGCGAAGATTATACCGGCTCTCCCCTACTCATCAACTTTACCGGATTTAACGGCAGCGGTTTTACCAATGTTCCGGCAGCCGGGCAGTTGGGTTCGGCTATCTGGAATTTTAGCGGATTTAGCGAAACTTACAGCTTTGGCGGACAAAACACCACCGGCGATTATGCCCGAGGCGTTACCACCGGCGGCGTTACCAGTGGCGGTATTTATGCCCTAAACTACGGCACGGGCGGCAGCAACCAAGCCCTTTGGATACAACCCACCGGCACCGATTTTTCCAGCTCCAATTCACACATTGTTCTGGCGGTGTGTAATTTTACCGGCAACACCCTAAACTCGGTGAATGTGGCTTATGATATTGTAGTACTGAACGACTCTCCACGTGCCAATAATTTCAACTTTTCTTACTCTACCAACGGCATAACCTTTACCCCCGTAACGGCGCTCAACTACACCACTCCCGAAGCGCCCGATGCTACACCGGCGGTTACTACCGTTCCGCGTACTACGGTACTTACCGGACTCAGTTTAGCCAACAATGCCACCCTCTACCTCCGCTGGACAGGCGGCGATGTGAGCGGCAGCGGCAACCGCGATGAAATGGGCTTAGACAACATTGTACTTAGCCCGCCCTGCCAAATCAGCAACGTGGCTGCCACCACTGCCACTTGCAGCGGCAACAATGCTACCTTTAACGTATCGTTCACTCCTGCCAACAGCAGCGGTAATTTTAACGTTATTAACACTGCCAACAACCAAATTCTGGCATCGGGCAGCTCCTCGCCCATTGCTGTTTCTATCCCTAATAGTTTGGGCGGCAGTATTTCGGTAAACGTGGTTGATGCTGCTAATAGCAACTGTGCCGGTACGCCCATAAACGTAACCCTGCCTACTTGTGTTGCCACCTGTGTCATTTCTAACCTAACCGCTACGCCGGTATGCGACGGTATTGGTCAGTACGACCTTACTGTATCGTTCAACGTTACCAATCCCACCGGCTTTGCTTACAATATATCAGTTGGCACTACCAACTTTAACGGCAACCTGTATGCCGGTGGAAGCGCACAAACCATTACCCTCCAAAACCTGCCCGAAGGCAACGGCATAACCCCGGTTGCCGTAGTAGTTACCGATGCCGGCAACGCAGCCTGCACAGCTACTACCTCTTTTATTGCCCCCAACTGTACGCCTACCTGCGGGTTTTCCAACCTCACCGCCACTACCCCATGTAGCGGCAACAACCTCTATAACCTTACCATAAACTTTAATGTAGCCAACCCCGTAGGAACCGGCTATGTAGTAAACGTAAACGGCGCCAACTACAACGGCGCTTATGCCGCCGGCGCTGCCCAAACACTTACCATTACCAACCTACCCGCCGGCACCGGCTCTACCTCCGGCACTATTAATATAACAGACAATACCAACTCGGTATGCACCACCGATACCACCTACATCATACCCAACTGCGCGCCCAATACCTGCCCCACACTTGTATTATCGGGTTATGTAGAAGGCACCGGCTTTAACAAATGTGTAGAAATTTTTAACGGCACAGGTGCGCCGGTTAACTTGGCAAGCTATACCATTGACGTATATTTTAACGGATCAACCGTAGCCGGTTCAAGCATTCCGCTCTCAGGCACCTTAGCTGCCGGCGCTTACTACCTTGTTTGCCACCCCGATGCCGATATAGCCGGCGCTCTGGCAGGGCTTACCCCAAACCAAACCAGTACCGGCATTAACTTTAATGGTGATGATGGTGTGGCTTTGGTGTTTACCAATACCATTGTAGATGTTTTGGGCACCATAGGCACCGACCCCGGCGCTGAGTGGGTGGGTACTGCCTGCACCGGCGGTACTGCCGACCAAACGCTGGTGAAAAAAGTAGTGGGCGGTCCGTGTACCTACGGCACTTTTAACGGCGCTACCGGTTTTAATGCGGTTATTGATGCCCTATATAGTTGCTACCCCATCAACAACGTTACCAATATGTATAGCTACCAGCAGCCGCCTACCCAAGTTAGCTTTTTACAAGCTACCGCAGCAGTAAGTGAAGTAGCAGGTACTTATAACCTCTGTGTTTCTATTATACAGCCCAGCGCATCGGTGGCTACTACGGTACAGGTTGCCCTTACCGGCGGCACCGCTACCAATGGCGCTGATATAACTACCTATACTACCCAAACCCTTACCTTCCCTGCCGGAAGCAGCGCCAACCAATGCACAACCCTAACCATTACCAATGATACCGATGTGGAAGGCGCCGAAACGCTCATCTTTACCCTCCAAAACGCATCGGGCGGCAACAATGCCTTTATCGGGACAAACGGTACTATTACCCTCACCATAAATGATGACGACGAAGGCGACCAGCCCTGTCCCGATTTGGTTATTTCGGCTTATGTAGAGGGTTCGGGTTTTAACAAGTGTGTAGAAATTTACAATGGTACAGGCGCTACCGTAAACCTCAGCAATTATGCCATTTACCAATACTTTAACGGCAGCGCCGTAAATCCTACCATTATACCCCTTACGGGCGCCCTTGCCAACAACAGCTACTTCCTGCTCTGCCATGTGGACGCTGTATTGCAAGGGTTAATACCCAACCAAACCGCCAATAACCTAAACTTTAACGGCGATGATGCCGTAGTGTTGCGCAATACTGCCACCAACCAAAACCTTGATGTGGTAGGAACCATAGGCACCGACCCGGGCACTGAGTGGGTGGGTACTACCTGCACCGGCGGCACTGCCGACCAAACATTGGTGAAAAAGAACCTTGGGCTGCTTTGCCCCTACAATACCTTTGACGGTGTTACCAATTTTAGCAATGTGGTAGATGCCCTTTACGATTGTTATCCCAACAATACCAGCAACGTGCTCAATACTTGGCAAAATATCACCTGCGATATCAGCAATATCCAAACATCCACCGTTTGTACAAGCCAGTTCTTGTATGATCTTATTGTTACCTTTACGGTTATTGACCCAGTAGGTGCATCGTATATAGTAACCATAAACGGTGTAAACTATACCCGTCTATACAGCGGTAGCAGCAACCAATCGTTCATTATTACCGGTTTGCCCGAAGGCGATGGCATAGCCACTACCACCGTTACCATTACCGATGCCACTTACAGCCAATGCAACGAAGTAGCCTCCTACACCGTACCCGATTGTACGCAGCCCTGCACCATTTCCGAAACATCGGCACAAGCCATTTGTTCGGGCAATGGCGTGTATAACCTTACCGTTCAGTTTTCGGCTACCAATCCGGTGGCTAACGGTTATGTTATCAGCGTAAATGGCATGAGCTACAACTTTAACTATGCTGCCGGCGCTGCCCAGACTGCCACCATTACCAACCTTAGCGGCGGAAGCGGCATACTTATTATTTCTGATGCTTCCGATGCAAGTTGTACCGCCACCGCTACCTATACCGTGCCCAATTGTGTTTTTGTATGTTCAACCTTAGATGGTACGCAAAACGTAAGCGTTACGGCAGTTTGCAGTGGGCAGCCGGTTGAGTACAACGTGGGCGGGGTTATTAACAACAACTACACCGGCGGTTTGGTAACCTGGGTTTACAGCAGCATACCCGGTTTTGATGCCTACGCCACCGGCGCACTGCCCTTTACCGGCACGCTGCCTGCCAACAATGGTTGCGCACCGGTAAACTACTACCTCAAAGCCCGCTTAGACGGCGTAACGGGTTGCACCCAGTCATCGGGCGAGTTTACCGTAGCCGTTTACCCCATACCCACGCTCACCATTACCCAGCAGGGCGGCTGTACGGCATCGGTTAGTTCTTCTTGTGCAGCGCTTATCAGCTATACCAACCCCTCTACCGGCGCGGTGGTAAATACTACCGGCGCTGCGGCTGCTTACACCGCCCAAAACTGCACCGCCGGCAGCGTAATTTTTACCGCCGCCATACCCGGCGCACCGGCAAACTGCCAAGCTACCCTTGCCGTGCCTTATGTGTGCAACCAAGGCGGCTGCGGCGTAACCGGCTGTACCAATGCCCTTGCCCTTAACTACAACCCCTTTGCCGCAGTGGACGATGGCAGTTGCCTGTTTGAAGCCTGTACCGACCCCACAGCTACCAACTACACCCCGCCCGCTGCCAATATTGTGAGCAACAACAGCCTTTGTGTTTATGCCCCCTGCAACTTGCCCTTTACCTTAGTAAACAACACCCAAGGCGGCGGCATTAACCCCAGTTTCTTTGATGTTTACACACTTACCCTTAGCGGCACACCCCTATATCAGTTCCAGTGGAATATATCGGGTTATGTGCAGTATAGTGTAAACCTAAACGTTATTACCTTAGTAGTAGCCGATAACGCCACCTGGTCAGTAACTGTTACAGACGGCAGCGGCTGTGTAACCACCATCAGCAATACGGGTCTTAATGGCAACCCCACTAATGCCCCGCTTGCCATTATTAACGCCGTAACTACCGCCGATACCGGCGCCGGCAACGGCGCTATTGACATAACCGTAGGCGGCGGCGCCCCTCCCTATGGCTACCTCTGGAGCAATGGCGCTACTACCCAAGACATTAGCGGTTTGCCCAGCGCATGGTATGTAGTAACCGTAACCGACCAAGCCGGAAACCAAACTGTGGGCTGGTACTGGATACCCAAACAAACGCGCGGACGTGGTAAAACCGCCGATAACCTGCTTATGGAGGTGTACCCCAACCCGTTCAGCAAAACTACCAATGTTTCTTTTATTACCCATTCCGGCGCTCATGCCACCGTAGAGGTGTTTAACCTTGCCGGTATGCACATTGCCCAACTTTTTGACGGCTACACCCAAGCCGGGCAGCCGCAAAACCTTACTTTTGATGCTGCCAACTTACCCGATGGCATGTACATCATTCAGGTAATAACCAATACCGGCGAAATGCAACATACCCGCGTAATGGTGCATAAATAAGCCCTGCATAGGGAAGTAACCATTTGCCCGATGTGCCCCAAAAAGCCGCATAACCACTCCGGTTGTGCGGCTTTTTTGTGTTTCTTGTACACAAGCAATGATGAAAAGCGTTATTTTTGTGTAGCAACCACAAAAAAACCAATCCTACCGGCTAAAAAAACCCAATTATGCCCGATATTTTAGAAAAAACCTTAACCACCGCCACCCAATACCGCCTACTGCCCGAAGGTGAACCCTGCCAACTTATTGACGGAGAACTTATATACATGACTGCACCAAACATTAAACATCAGGAGTTAAGCGTAGAACTTACGCTGTTATTAGGCGCTTATATTAAAAGCCACCAATTGGGCAAATTGTATCATGCCCCCTGCGATGTGTTTTTATCGGAAAACAATGTTTACCAGCCCGATTTGCTATTTGTAGCCCAAAACCGACTACACATCATTCAGCCCGATGGCATACACGGCGCTCCCGATTTGGTAATAGAAATACTCTCGCAAAGTACCTACTACTATGATGCCAAAAAGAAACTGCGCAATTACGAAAAATACGGCGTACAAGAATTTTTTCTCATAGATCCCGAAGACAACGAGGTAATTGCCTACCGCCTCCAAAACGGTAAATACGCCGAAGCCTATCGGGAAACAGGACTGTTAGATAGTGTGGTATTGGGCGCTCAATTTAGGTTTGACCCTTAAACATCGGGGTTACTTGTTGTTCTTTTCGGCATAATGGTTTTTGGCTTCTGTGCGGGCTTTTTCTTCATTTACAAAGTAAAACAAAGCGCCGCCCAATACAAATAAAATGGCAACAGAACTAAGACTTGCCCTAGAAGCGATATCTTGTGAGTACCCCATGCTTTTAACCGCTACGGCAGTAAAACCAATAAGTACCGGACCTATTACCGCCGCAAATTTGCCCACCATATTGTAAAACCCAAAAAACTCAGCCGATTTTTCTATTGGAATAATGCGGGCATAAAATGAGCGACTCAGCGCCTGAATACCTCCCTGCACTAAGCCAATACAGCCCGCAAGCACATAAAACTCGTTTTTATGGTTCATAAAAGCGCCCCAAATAGAGATAAAAAGATAAACACCTATGGCAATAAAAATGGCATTGCGTGCGCCAATGCGGTCGCCCAATAAACCAAACCCAATGGCTGCCGGAAACCCGATAAACTGCACCATGAGCAGGGCGGTAATGAGGTCTTTGGTTTCAAACCCGATAGATTGCCCATAGTTTACCGCCATTACTACTATGGTATCTACCCCGTCTATATAGAGCCAGTAGGCAGCCAAAAACAAAAAAATGCCTTTGAGCCGGCGTATTTCATGAAAAGTATCTATAAATTGCTTAAATCCCATTTTTACAAATTGCAAGCCGGGGGTAAAACTGCCTTCGCTTTGGGGTTCACGTACCACAAAAAAAATGGGCAATGAAAATAAAGCCCACCATATAGCTACGCTCAAAAAGGCAAATCTTACTGCTTCCACATCGGAGGTAAACCCAAAAGTGGCAGGGCTGAGGGTAGTCCATACATTTAAAGCAAACAGCAAACCACCACCCAAATAACCCAGCGAAAACCCCAACGATGATACACGATGCATACGCTTAGGCGAAGCTACGGCAGTAATGAGCGAATCATAAAACACATTGCCGGCAGTAAACCCAATGGCTGCCAACACATAGGTAATAACAGCCAACTGCCAGTGTCCTTTTTCAATAAAAAACAGGCTGGCGGTCATGGTTATACCCAGTAGGGCAAAAAAAGCTAAAAACCGCTTTTTTACCGAGCCTTGGTCGGCAATAGCGCCTAATATGGGCGCCATGAGCGCTACGGTGATGCCGGCTAAGGAGTGTGCAAAACCCAATCGGGCGGTGGTAACAACCGGATCGGCGCCATCGCTCCAGAAACCTTTAAAAAAAATAGGGAAAAAACCGGCCATAATGGTAGTGGCAAATGCCGAATTTGCCCAGTCATACATGCTCCAAGCTATTATGGCTTTTGGGGAGTCTAATTGTGTTTTCATGCTGTGGTTGGTTAGCTGTGGCGAATATGGGGTTAAAGTAGCTTTTGGCATAACTATTCAACCCGACTGCCAAAAATAGGCAAAAAAACCGTTGGCTGTTTGTTTGGGCACAAATTATGCTATTTGCCTACAAGAAAATGCTTGTTTAACGCAAGGTTGGAGTTATCATTAGCATAGAGGGCTTACGCTGTAAGAGTTTTGGGTATTCAGGCTATTACTTTATGTCTGAAAAGCGGGTAGTAGTGGTAAGCAGCATCGGAAAAATAAGCAATAAGCCCAATACCTTCCCGATACTCTCCTTAGAAAGGGGAAGAGTCTGTAATCTTTATTTTACAAGGCTTACAGAAATTTAGTGCATTTATTTTCTATTTCCAGTATCGGTATTTGATTTCCCAATTTATCGAAACCTAAAACCAACCTCACGTTTATTAATGCGTTTTTGACCAATAGTTACACCTCGTTGACCAATAGTTACACCTCGTTGACTAATAGTTGCACCTCGTTGACTAATAGTTGCACCTCGTTGATTAATAGTTGAACCTCTTTGACTAATAGTTGCACCTCGTTGACTAATAGTTGCACCTCGTTGACCAATAGTTACACCTCTTTGACTAATAGTTGCACCTCTTTGACCAATGGTTACACCTCTTTGACCAATGGTTACACCTCTTTGACCAATAGTTACACCTCTTTGATCAATGGTTACACCTCTTTGACCAATAGTTACACCTCTTTGACCAATGGTTACACCTCTTTGACCAATAGTTACACCTCTTTGACCAATAGTTACACCTCTTTGACCAATGGTTACACCTCTT
>DDVC01000132.1:47124-53172 GCA_002345145.1 Bacteroidetes bacterium UBA2322 | reverse complement strand
GACAATAGTGGAACAAATAACCATTTTCTTTTGAGTCCAAGGCAAATGACTTAAACTCAGTTTACAGTACATCAACCGGTTTAAAACAAAACTAATCGCATACAGCTCAACTCCAATTTTATGAACCAACCACAACCTCAATCTTTTCCTGAAAACAACATAAACCTATCCAATTACCAAACCATGAATTATCTTTTTTCTTATCACAATCACAAGCATGGCATCTTTACCTGTTTACCCTTAATTATGCTGATGCTGTGGTTGCTAAACACACCCTTACAAGCCCAAACTACCGAATCGGTACCTGTTGGCTCTTTTATCATCAACATGAGCGCTGCTACCCCTACCGTAGCCAATAGTTTGCGCCCCTATGGCTTAATACATCAATTACTCAGAGAGCAGAATGTGCCCATAAAGTGGGTTATTAACCCTACTAAAGGCAAAGACGGTATAGATTTTACCTACTTAGGTGTGCCTTACAGGGGCGGTCCGTTTATCATTTATGCACAATACAGAACGCCGGCGGTAAATGCCATCATCAATTCATGGGTAACATCGGGCGTACAAGGAGTAACTACTACAAGCGCTTTAACTGTGCCCGTTTACTCTACCATTACCTATTTTGTTAATTGGACTTTAGATTCCCAAAACGGAGCTATTGCCCCAAGGGTTTCTGATAAATGCCGGTATCCCGGCTACTATGTGGAATTGGGTTGCACCCAACAACCTTACCTGCTGCAACGATATTTTTGTTATGCCCCATGCCGACCCTACATGGGCAACTCACAACCGTTTGCTATCTTGGAATGATGAGTGCGACGGTGCAATTTGGGCTGCCTGCCATTCGGTTAGTGTATTAGAAAACGTGTTTAACCCGGGCAGCCCTTCACAAGGCATGAATTTCCTTATGTCAAACGGACTTACGCCGGGTAATGCTGCCGTGCCTTATGGTAGTCATGCCGATGGCTCTATTCCACCGCCCTTTTTATACGACCACCATGCACACCCGGTTATGCAGTTTATGGGTAATTTAGATGTGTCGAGCCAAAATGGCTCAGAGCAGATTTATCTGCCTCGCATTAGCTGGCGACCTTCCACCCTTATAGGTGTTTGGGACAATAGCCAAGCCGATGTGCCTTCTAAGTCTCCCGGTCCGGCAGGTGTGCTGGTTTTTGGGCAAGGTTTTGGCGCTAATACCCGAGGCAGAGTTGCCTATCAGGGGGGGCATAGTATAAACAAGGCAGCCACTGCTCCGTACATTGCTGCTCAGCGCGCTTTTTTCAACTTCAGTTTTTGGGCTGCCGAAACAAAAGCCATTATTGTAAACGTAACTACACCTGCCACCATGAACATAGGGGTGCCTTACACCGTTTCGGCATCGGCAAGTGGCGGCGGTGGTGCACCCTATACGTATGAATGGACCAGCAGTTGCCCGGGTACTTTTGCCAATCCTATTGCCGCTACTACTACCTTTACCCCATCGGGTATTTCATCGGGTTGTATTATCACTTGCCGTGTGCGCGACAACTGCGGCACCCGCGTAGGTTTTGGTTCGTCTAATCCCATCATTATTACCCCGGCACCACAGCCGCCTGTTGCTTTAAATGATAATGCAACAGTACCCAGCAGTTGCGGTTTGGGTGGCTCGGTTACCATTGATATTCTTGCTAATGACTCCGATACCGATACACCTAAGGGCGACCTCACCATTACCCTGCTGGGCAATGGCTCCGGCGGCACATTTGTATTAAACCCCAATGGCACCGTAACTTATACTGCCAATAGCAACTTTGCCGGCTCCGATTTGGTGCAATACCAAATTTGCGACCCGGGCAACCTGTGTGCTACCGCCACTATTACCATAAGTGTTGGCGCTCCCAATATATTTGGCTGTTTACCCAATCAAATATACGGCATTGAATCTGATGGCTCCGCAGAGGCAGCGCTAATTGCCAACAGTGTTAGCGGCACCATTGATAATGTTTTTAACCAACCCGATGCAACGGTGGTAGAATTGGATAACAACAGCGATGAACTGGTACTGGCTTTTAGCGAAACCATTAACACCGGCGATACCATAACACTGTTTTTACAACGTGGCGATTCGTCTAACCCTACCACCCTTACCGTTGAGCGCAGCCCCGATGGGTTGAACTTCTTTAATCTGCAAAGCATTAACATTACTTCTGCTACTATTTTGCCTTACACCTATATTGTAACCGGAGGCAACTTAACTTCCATAAGATTAAAACGCACTGCCGGCAAACCTAATATAGATGCAGTTACTTATAATAAATGGCGATGTTTATCGGCAGTTCCCAACGCAACAGATGATGAGGGAATTGTAGCCCTGGAAGATGCAGTTGTTACCATCAATGTATTGAGCAATGATGTAGATCCCAAAGGAGAAACGCTGACCGTTTCTCGAATTATAACATCGCCTGCCAACGGCAGGGTGAGCCTTAACTTAAACAACTCTATTACCTACCTCAATAATCAGGATTACAGCGGAAACGACAGTTTTGTGTATGAGGTTTGTAATACATCGGGTTATTGTGCACAAGCTACTGTTTTCGTTACTGTGCGCGAAGATAACTGCACCACTCCCGGACAAACCCGCCTTCAATCGGGCATTACCAGTACGTTGGTGCTGGGCGCTGCTGCTACACTGGATACCCATATTAATAATGGTAACCCCAATGAAAACAAAGGTAATGACTCAGAACTGCGTATTGGCAAAGAGGCCGGTAGTGCAAAGCGCATATTAATGAGGTTTGACCTGAGCAGTGTTCCTCTGGGCTCAATTATTACCGGCGCCAACTTGCAAATAAACCGTACTTCAAGCTCTAAGGCGCAGGCATATAAATTTCACCGCCTTACAGAGTCATGGACAGAAAGCGGCGCTACTTGGAACTCCCGAAACGGCACAAACAATTGGTCGCCAAGCGCCGGTGGCACTTTTATTGCCACCCCGTTTGCCTCGCTCAATCCGGGCACTACAACAGGCATTAAAACAGTGGGCATAACCTCAGCAGTTCAATTTTGGGTAGATAATGCCGCAAGCAATTTTGGCTTTTTGGCTAAACGCGAATTGGAAAATAATGGCGACGAGCACCGTTGGGGCTCTTCTGAAAACTCAAACGCATTAAGACAACCGCAACTCACCGTTACCTATATTGCTTTGGGTGATTGCCAGCCAACACCTAACCGCTCCCCTTTAGCTAACCCCGATGCTGTTACTACCAACTCAGTAACACCTGTTGCCATCAATGTAATGGCTAATGACTTTGAGCCCGATAGCAACCCAATGACCGTTACAGGCATTATCAGCGCTCCACCCACAGGTTCGGCAGCCCTTAATGTTGACCAAACTATTACCTACACCCCCAACCCCACTTTTAATGGTAAAACTACCTTTACCTACCGTGTATGCGATAACCAGTCGCCTGCACTTTGCGACACTGCCCGAGTAACCCTTACCATACTCAACTCCCCGCCGGCAGCCAACAACGATAACGTTTCGGTAAATGCCAACAGCAGCATCAACATTAACGTACAGGCAAACGACTCCGACCCCGAACTGCAACCTTTGGTTACTTCATTGGTTGCTGCACCGGCAAATGGCACGGCAGTTTTATCGGGCAATAATATTATTTACACACCGTCAGCCAATTATTTCGGACCCGATGCTTTTCAGTATCAAATCTGCGAAATTGCTCCTCCCGGCAGTTGCAACCCGCCTTATTGCGCCACTGCTACTGTAAATGTTACCGTAAACAGCCTTCCGCCCGATGCTATAAATGATGCAGTAAACATTAACCCCTGCCAGTCTATCCTGATTGGTGTATTAGATAATGACCTTAATCCGCTGAGCCAACCCCTTGCCCTTACCATTTTCAGCACGCCTGCTAACGGAACCGTCGAAATAATAGGCTCTGAAATTTTATATACGCCCAATGACGGCTTCACAGGTCCTACCGATGTGTTTACCTACCAAATTTGCAATAATGCCTCGCCGGTACAATGCGACCAGGCAACCGTAACCATCAATTTTAACTACCCGATATTAGTAAATAACCAGCCGGTTGCCAATAACGATGCAGAATCTACTTTTTCCGGTGTAACAGGTTACGTAAAAATTCTGGAAAACGATTTTGACCCTGATGGAAATGAATTGGTTGTTACTATAGGCGGTACCCTGCTAATGCCTGCAAACGGCGCTATCAATTTACTGCCCAACAACCAGATTGAGTATATTCCTAACCCGGGTTTCAGCGGTACTGACCAGTTTGAATACCAAATTTGCGATGTGGTGGTGAGCAGTTTTTCCTGCGTTCCGGCTAATATCTTGTGCGATTTAGCAACCGTTACCATCACTGTTATTAACCAATTGGTGGCAGTAAACGATTTTGCTGCTACTGCCGTAAACACCACCATCAATATACCGGTAATGAACAACGATTTTGACCCCGAGGGCAACTCTTTTTTTATAACCGGCATCGGTACAGACGGCTCTAACGGGCAAACTGCAAATGGTGGCACCATCAGCATTAACGACAACGGAACTCCTGGCGACCCTTCCGATGATTTTGTGCAATATACGCCCCCGTTTAATTATGCAGGACAAGATACTTTCCGGTATATCATTTGCGATACCGGCATTGTGCCTGCTTGTTCAGAGGCAGAAGTGGTAATTACCATTACCCCGCCCATTGACCTGGCAGTGCAGGTTAGCGTAAACCAGCCTAATGCACTTATTGGGCAAAACGTTATCTTTACCGTTGACCTTACCAATGAGTACATTTTTACCGCTACCGGTGTGGCAGTAAAAGTGGACTTGCCCAGCAGTTTTACTTATGTATCTGATGATGGCAGTGGGTTTTACGACCCCGTTACGGGTTTGTGGTACATCGGTAATATCAACCCGGCGGAGGTGAAATCGTTAAACATAACTGCTACGGTTAATGACTACCTCAATCCGTTTAAGGCACAGGTTTTTGCTGCAGACCAAAGCGATTTGGACTCTACCCCAAACAACATGTCTGGTGCGCCGGCAGAAGACGATGAATCTCAGGTAATTGTATTTTGTAATGCCACTCCCGAATTAACCTGCCCCGCTAACCAAACCATAGTAACGAGCAACAACGGCACCGGTGACTGCACCGGCAAATATGCCATTCCAGACCCGCTGGGCGAAAACTGTGTTAATGCTAACTGGGGTATCAGTTTTAGTGCCAACCCTAATGGCAACCCCGTGCCTATTGCCAACATTCCCGATGGTACTGGAAGCGGCGATATTACCTTCCAAAAAGGCGCTACCACCGTTACCCTCAGCGCTACCGATGCCGGCAGTAATACGCTTACCTCCTGCACTTTCACCGTTACCCTAAACGATGACGAAAACCCCGCTTTAACCTGCCCCGCCAACCAAACCATAGTAACAAGCAACAACGGCGCCGGCGATTGTACCGGCGTTTACACCATTCCTAACCCGATGACCGACAACTGCCCGGGTGGATTGTGGAGCGCTACTTTTAGTGGCAATCCCAACGGCAACCCCGCTGCTATTAGTGTGGCTAACGGTACTAATGCGCCGGTTACCTTCCAAAAAGGCACTACCACTGTTACCCTCACTGCTACCGATGCCCAAGGCAACAACGCCGTTAGCTGCTCCTTTACCGTTACCCTAAACGATGACGAAAACCCCGCTTTAACCTGCCCCGCCAACCAAACCATAGTAACAAGCAACAACGGCACCGGCGATTGCACCGGCGTTTACGCCATACCCAGCCCCATGACCGATAACTGCCCGGGTGGTACATGGAGCGCCACGTTCAGCGGCAACCCCACCGGCAACCCCGCCAATTTAACCAATTTGGCTAATGGCAGCGGCAGCGGCGATATTACCTTCCAAAAAGGTACCACCACTGTTACCCTCACTGCTACCGATGCCCAAGGCAACAACGCCGTTAGCTGCTCCTTTACCGTTACTCTGAACGATGACGAAAACCCCGCTTTAACCTGCCCCGCCAACCAAACCATAGTAAC
>DDVC01000132.1:0-46878 GCA_002345145.1 Bacteroidetes bacterium UBA2322 | reverse complement strand
TACCTTCCAAAAAGGCACTACCACCGTTACCCTAACTGCTACCGATGCCCAAGGCAACAACGCCGTTAGCTGCTCCTTTACCGTTACCCTGAACGATGACGAAGCTCCCAACCTGATTTGCCCGGCAAATACAGATGTTGTAACCAGCAACAACGGCACCGGCGACTGCACCGGCGTTTACGCCATACCCAGCCCCATGACCGACAACTGCCCGGGTGGCACGTGGAGCGCCACGTTCAGCGGCAACCCCACCGGCAACCCCGCCAATTTAACCAATTTGGCTAATGGCAGCGGCAGTGGCGATATTACCTTCCAAAAAGGCACTACCACTGTTACCCTCACTGCTACCGATGCCCAAGGCAACAACGCCGTTAGCTGCTCCTTTACCGTTACCCTAAACGATGACGAAGCTCCCAACCTGATTTGCCCGGCAAATACAGATGTTGTAACCAGCAACAACGGCATAGGCGAATGTACGGCACAGTTTAATATGCCCAACCCGGTTACTGATAATTGCCCGGGTGGTTTTTGGAGCGCCACATTCAGCGGCAACCCCAATGGGGTGCCCCCCGCGCAAAACAATATACCCTTTGGCAGCAACCTAAACTATGCGTTGCTGCAAAAAGGCGCTACTACCATAACCCTATTGGCTACCGATGCCAGTGGCAATACGGCTTCGTGTTCGTTTGTGGCTACGGTAATAGACGATGAGCCGCCCATGCTTTACTGCTCAATAAACCAAATAGCTACTACAAGCAGCAACGGCACCGGCGATTGCACAGGTAAATACACCATTGTAAACCCACTGGCAGATAACTGCCCGGGCGCTACTTGGGGTGCAGTGTTTACCGGCAATACCAACGGGCTACCTGCCAATTTTGTGGGTATTCCCGAAGGCAGTAACAGCGCCGAGCTAACCATTTACCCGGGTACAACCAGTGTTACCCTCATAGGCGTTGATGCGCAGGGCAATATAGCCGCCACCTGCGATTTTACCATCACCCTGCTCGATAATGAAATTCCTACACTAACCTGCCCAACCAACCAAACTGTGCCTACCAGCAGCAATGGCACCAACGACTGTACCGGCAGCTACAACATACCCAGCCCTATAACCGATAACTGCCCGGGCGCTACTTGGAGCATACTGTTTAGCGATAACCCCAACGGCTATCCGGCTAATATCAGCGGTATAACTGCCGGCAATAACAGCGGTAGCCTTACCTTTCAGCATGGCGCTACCACCGTTACGTTAATAGGGACAGATTCGGGAGGTAATTCAGCTACCTGCTCCTTTACCGTAACTGTTGCCGATGATGAAAATCCCGCTTTAACCTGCCCTGCCAACCAAAACCTTACACCCATAAATACGGGTCAAAACTGTACTGCCAACTACAACATACCCAGCCCCTTGTTTGACAACTGTAACGGAGCATTATGGAGCATTACATTTAGCGGTAACCCTAATGGTTTTCCGCCGCCCATGAGCAATTTCAGCGCCGGCGACAATAGTGGGTTCATCACCTTTCAGCAAGGCACCACTACCGTTACCCTTAGCGCTGCCGATGCCACCGGCAACAATGCCATTAACTGCTCCTTTACTGTTTCTATTGATGATACAGTGCCGCCCGTTGTGGTTTGTCCGGCTAATGTAACCCAAACCACTGTGGGAGCAGGCATTTGTACTGCCCCTGTAACCTTTACGCTGCCACCTGCTACCGATAACTGCACCGCTTCGTCGCTGGTTACATCGGTTCCGGCATCGGGCAGTGTGTTTGGCATTGGCGCTACTACCGTAACGGTTACAGCTACCGATTTGGCGGGGAATACGGCTACTTGCGAGTTTACGGTAACGGTTAAAGATGCTCTGCCGCCAACCGCTGTTTGCCCGATGAACATTACAAAACCGGTTGATATGGGTGTTTGCGGGGCAACGGTGGACTATTTACTGCCCGATGCTACAGATGATTGCACACCTAACCCGATGAAAGTAGCAAGCCCCACATCGGGCACGTTTTTCCCGGCGGGTACTACTACTGTAACCGTAACGGCTACCGATGCATCGGGCAATACCGGTACTTGCGAGTTTACGGTAACGGTAAACAATTCGGTTACGCCCGATATTAGCGGACCTACCGAAGGTTGCGGCAGTGTTACCCTGCTGGCATCGGGGGGCAACAGCTACCAATGGAGCGGCGGAGCCAGCCCCAACAGCGCAGCAAATCTCATTACCACCTCCGGTACATACATAGTAACCGTAACAGATGCCAATGGTTGTTCGGCTGCTAAAAGCATAGATATTAGCATTACCCCGCTTACATCCAATACAGTTACCGTTTCTACGTGTAACAGTTATACATGGGCGCTCAATGGGCAAACCTATACCACATCGGGCATTTATACAAAGGTTACCGGTTGCCATACCGATATTTTGGATTTGACCATTGAATACGGTGTTCCCACCACCAACACGGTTGATATAGTGGCATGTGGAAGTTATTTCTGGGCAAAAAATGCTCAAACTTATACCGCATCGGGTATTTATTCGCATACCGTAGGCTGCCAAACCGATGTTTTAAACCTAACCATGCTTACCGGCAATAATATTGTTGGCAACATAACCGGCACTACCAGTTATGTTTGTGCCGGCGATGTAATTAACACCACCGCACATGGCGGCTCGCAATACCAGTGGAGCGGACCCGGCGGGTTTAGCGCTAATACAGCCAATTTTGTTCGTCCGAATGCCGGTTTGTTAGAGCAGGGTTTATACACCGTTACCATTAGCGGCGTAGGCTGTACACCCAACATCATTGATTTTTGGATAACGGTTAATCCTAAACCCTCCGATGTTATTTTGGGCAATGCCAATATCTGTACAGGCAATACGCTCAGCCTTACGGCATCGGGCGGTGCTATATACGAGTGGAGCGGACCCGATGGGTATGCCATCAATACCACTTCGCCCACCATTGCCCGCCTGAATGCCACAACAGCCATGAGCGGCTTATACACTGTAACCATTACCAGCGAAAACGGCTGTGTAACCGTTACCAACAAGATGGTTACGGTGAGCGAAGCGCCTTTGGTTAGTATTAGCGGTACTACCGGCGTATGCTGGAATGAAGAAATAAATCTGACTGCCACATCGGGCAGCGTAGTGAGCTACCAATGGAGCGGACCGGGCGGTTTTACGGCTTCGGGCGCTAACATTACCCAAACTGCGGGAGTAGGCTCTGCCGGCGCTTATACCGTAACTGCTACTGCTGCCAATGGCTGTACTTCGGTAGCCGGGGTGGTGGTAAACCTTTCGCCCATTGTGCAGGCTGATATTGTGGGGGCTGCTACCTACTGCGAAGGTGAAACCGTTAGCCTCATTGCAACCGGTGGAGTGAGCTACCAATGGGATGTGCCCGATGGGCTAACTACCACCGGAGCGCAGGTTGTTATACCTAATGCTACTACTGCCCACTCAGGCAATTACTGGGTAACGGTTACCGATGCAGTGGGTTGTAGCGCCGTTGCTCTTAAAAAAGTATCGGTAAATGCCCGCCCCGAACCCGAAATTTTGGGTGATACCATTCATTGCCAAGGTGGATTTTTATCCTTAACCGCATTGGGTGGCATGAACTATGCGTGGAGTGGTCCTAATGGTTATGCCGTAAACACCGCCACCATGACCAGAGCCAACCTAACGCCCGATATGAGTGGCACTTATACCGTAACAGTGACCAATGCCAGCTATTGCACTACTTTAGCAAGTGTGGAGGTAAGTGTTGCAGCTCAGCCCGATGTGGTAATTAGCGGACCTACCACTGTTTGTACCAATGGCTCTATCATACTTGAAGCATCGGGAGGCGACTCTTACCAGTGGGTAGGACCGGGCGGCTATACTGCATCGGGAGCCACACTTACACGCACAGCCACCACCGGCACCGGCGGTTTTTATGCCGTAACTGTAACCAATGCCAATGGTTGCACCGGAAGTGCCTCGGTAATAGTTAGCCTCATTCCGGCAAGTGTGGTAACGGCAAACATCAGCGGTGTTACTACTTATTGCGAGGATAATACTATTACCCTCACAGCATCGGGAGGGGTAAGCTACGAGTGGAGCGGACCTAACGGCTATACTTCATTGGGAGCAACTTTATCTGTTCCCAATGTTGCCACAGATATGGCAGGCGTATATGTAGTAACGGTAACCAATGCGGGTGGGTGTTTTGCCACCGCCAGCCGCACGGTTACGGTAAATCCGGCGCCGGAGGCTGTTATTACCGGCAATACTTCGGTATGTGTGGGTAGTACCTTGGTTTTATCGGCATCGGGGGGAGTTGCTTACCAGTGGAGTGGACCCGGATTTAGCAACAGTGGCGCTACCATTAGCCGAACTAATGTAACGCTTGTTATGGCTGGTACATATACAGTAACAGTTACTAATGCTACCGGCTGCAAATCTACCGCAAGTGTGGTGGTAGCGGTAAACCCTAAACCTACACCTGCCATAACCGGTACAACTATTGTTTGCTTAGGCGCTACCATAACCCTTACGGCTACCGGCGGCGATACCTACCAATGGAGCGGACCGGGTGGTTTTAGCGCATCGGGTGCAACTATGACCCGACCGGCTACCTCCGGCGCTAATGGTACTTATACCGTAACAGTTACTAACAGCAACGGTTGTACGGCATCGGTAGCTGCCACAGTTGGATTTAGCGCTTCTACCTTTACCGCAGGTATAAATGGCGCTACTGCATTTTGTGAAGGCAATGCTATTACCCTCACTGCTACGGCATCGGGCGGGGTAAACTACCAATGGAGCGGTCCGGCAGGGTTTAGTTTTAGTGGCGCTGCATTATCAATACCCAATGCTACTACTGCCATGAGCGGCACCTATATTGTAACGGTTACCAATGCGGGCGGCTGTACGGCATCGGCAAGCCGCGCTGTTACGGTTAATGCTATGCCGGTTGCCAACATTGCCGGTAATACTACTTATTGTGCAGGCAGTACCATAACCCTTGCCGCATCGGGCGGTATCAGCTACCAATGGAGCGGACCGGGTTTTATTGGCAGTACTGCCACTATCAACAGAATTAATGCTACTACCACCATGTCGGGTATTTATACGGTAACTGTTACCGGCGCAGGTGGTTGCAAATCTACCGCCAGTGTAAATGTGCTTGTAAATCCCAAACCGATGCCTTTGATTACCGGCGCAACAACGGTTTGTATGGGCGGTACAATTAACCTCACTGCTTCGGGCGGCGATACCTATCAGTGGTTAGGACCGGGCGGATTTACCGCCTCCACTGCTGCCATTACCCGAACAGCTGTTACCGGCACAAGTGGAAACTATAATGTAACAGTTACCAACAGCGCCGGTTGTACTACCTCGGCAAGCGTAGCGGTTACTATTACCACAGCCGGTTTTACACCGGGCATAACAGGCGCTACCACCTATTGTGCCGGTAGCAATATCAGCCTTACCGCATCGGGTGGGGTGAGCTACGAGTGGAGTGGACCGGGAGGGTTTAGCTTTACCGGCGCTGCCCTTTCTATACCCGATGTCACTACTGCCATGAGCGGCATCTATATTGTAACGATTACTAATGCGGGCGGCTGTACGGCATCGGCAAGCCGCGCTGTTACGGTAAATGCTATGCCGGTTGCCACTATAACCGGCAGTACCACTTATTGTGCAGGCAGTACTATAACCCTTACGGCATCGGGCGGTATCAGCTACCAATGGAGTGGTCCCGGGTTTTCGGCTACAACAGCAACCATTAACCGAACCAATGCTACTGCCGTTATGGCAGGCACTTATACAGTAACTGTTACAGGTACAGGTGGCTGCAAGGCAACTGCCGGTGTGGTAGTAATAGTAAACCCCAAACCTACACCTGCTCTTACCGGAGCTACCAGTTTTTGCAGTGGCAGTACCATTACCATAAACGCATCGGGCGGGGTAAACTACCAATGGAGCGGACCGGGAGGGTTTACCGCCACAGGCTCTGTTTTAGAACGCCCTAATGCTACAACTGCCATGGGAGGTAATTATGTGGTAACTGTTACCAATGCAGCAGGTTGCACTTCAAGCGCTGTGCGCAGCATCAGTATTTTAGCCTC
Organism: Bacteroidetes bacterium UBA2322; assembly: GCA_002345145.1. Classification (GTDB taxonomy): domain Bacteria; phylum Bacteroidota; class Bacteroidia; order Chitinophagales; family UBA2359; genus UBA2359. The sequence goes on along the minus strand of DDVC01000132.1, from coordinate 40,752 downwards.
GCCTACTGCCACCATTACGGGCAATCAGAACGTGTGTTTAAATGGCACTATCACGCTTCAGGCATCGGGCGGAACGTCTTATGTATGGCTTGCTCCCGATGGTTTTACTGCTAACACTGCCTTATTGAGCCGACCGTTTGCTAACACCACCATGAGTGGCGCTTATACGGTAACAGTTACGGCAAGCAACGGCTGCAAGGCTACAGCAAGTAGTGTAGTAACGGTAGGGGCTTGTAAGGGAACAGATGAGGTTAGCCCCGAAACCATAACTGCTACTACGCTCGGCGCTTATCCTAATCCTACTGATGGGCTTGCTTTTGTGAGCTTTACCTCTGCTACTAAGCAGCACCTGCTCTTATCGGTTTATGCTGTGGATGGTAGGGAAGTGGCAGTGTTGTTTAACGCCCAAGCCGAAGCACAAACGGAATATACTCTTGAGCTTGATTTGAGAGAATTGCCAGTAGGTACTTATTTTGCTGTGTTACAGCAAGCTGATGGCAGCCGCTCACAAGTGCGGTTGATGGTGGTGCGGTAAACTCTCCTGAATGAATAGACAAAAAACCGTTTTGCCTTACGCAAAACGGTTTTTTATGGTAGCTACTTAGGTACTGCCCACCATGCAGGTTGATGGCGTATTTGCAGACTAATTGGTAAGATTTAAGGCAGCAATTAGCACACGGATAACACCGATGCGGCTGATTTGCACCGATTTTTGTAAATAATGGCGTATCTACGTAGGTACTGCCTACCATGTAGGTTCATGGCATATTTGCAGGCTAATTGGTAAGATTTTACGCAAAGAAAAACCGCAAAGAACACCAAGTCTTTGCAAACTTTGCGGATAAAACAAGGAATTTAGTTAGGACCAAAATACAGGCAAGTAGTTACCTTTTGTTTTTACATAGGGTTTTACCTGAGTCTTTCATAACCCGATTAATGGTACTTCCTGACTTTGGGTCATTATTTATCAACTCAAAGGGGGGGTAAGGGTTAAAAATTAGCTAAAATAAGGAAAGGGTAACACAACCAACTTGCTGAACAATATGCAGCAATAGCGGTTGTGCTACCCTTTAAGTTGTAACAAAATTGCCGGCTAACAGCGCGCGGTAGAATTAAGAGGTTTTACCTTTGGAGTAAAGTTTTTCGGGTAATGGTTTGTGATTGACCGGTTATTTTAACCATATAAACGCCATCGGGTTGTGCAGACAGGTCGAGCGTGGTGTAGTTTTTGGCGTTGGTGCGCATAATTTCTTGTCCGGCTATGTTAAATACAGCAATTGAAAAATCTGTATCGGTAGCCGGAAGCTGCACATAAAGGAAACCGCGTGTAGGGTTGGGGGTAATTTGCACCTGTTGTGCAAAATGGGGCTGTGTAACGCCTACGGGGTAAGTTACTTCAATGAGGTTTTCCTTGATTTCAAAATCGCTGCCCAGCGGATTTACCACAGTTAAAGAAACGGTATATAAACCCGGTTCGGGATAGGCATATACCGGGCTTTGGAGTATGCTGCCCTCTCCATTGCCAAAAGCCCAATACCACTCATTGATACCGCCGGTAGATAGGTCGGTAAACTGAATGGGCTCATTAACTAATGCAGTTGTTTTATCGGAGATAAAATCACAGTTAGGGGCGGCTTGTTGTTGGTTATCCAATAAACCCACTCTGGGACCAAGCAGCATGGCGCGCATAATAGCTATTTGTTGAAGGGTAAACATGTTCATGCAGTCCTCGTCTGAATAGTCCATGTAATTTTCTATCATATCAGGATAGTTAATGGGCGTATCCATGCAGGAGTTTTTGGTAAGGTCGCAAATTTGTTGCGTTGCAGAGTCAGAAAAGGGGGTATCAGCAATGCCGTCGTCTTGTGTGCAATCACCATCGCCCCAAATATGTCGTAAGCCAAGGTAATGTCCTACTTCATGTACGCAGGTTCTGCCCTCACCCACTACGGCGGCAAGTGCAGTGGAGAGTGCGGGGTTGGCAGTGCTGCCAAAAACGGGATAGTGGACAACAACGCCATCGGTTTGTGCGGTGCCGGCGCTGCCGGCGGGCCAGTTGGGTGCAGAAGCGGGCGGGTAGGCAAAGCCTAAAACCGTACCGGCACCGCTGCCGTCGTCCATATTGCAAACCCATATATTTAGGTAGCGGTCGGTAGGCCATGCATCTTTACCGCCTTGGTCGTTAAATTTCATAGCATCAAAGCCACCTAAGGAAGCCAAAACTGAGTTTAGGCAGGCTTCTTGTGCGGGGGTAAGAGGCGCGCCGGTAAGCAGGTCTAACGGATTGATACCGCAGGCAACAATTTGGTTGATGATTTCAAAGATATCAATGCTGGCAAGTGGCGAAAAGTTGGCTACCGATGTTTGGGTGCGGGTAATACCGGTGGTGGGGTTTCCGGAGGGGTCAAGCTCGGCGAGGTAAAATTCTATTCCGGCATCACCGGCAACAGGCTTAAACACATCGCGGGTAAGGGTTGAGTCGGCGTTTTGGCGGCGGTAATCGCGGTTTAAAATAGCAATTTGCTCATGAACAGCGGCATCGGGCACGTTTTGGATGGGGGTATTAAAAACTATGTGTACTACTACCGGAATGCGCAAAATATCGTTTCCGCCCTTGGAAGCCGGATTTGCTTGGGCATAAACTTGAGCCTGCTCAAAGGTTTTTTGCACATCGCGGGCGTAGTGTTTGTTTAGGGCAGCTTTTAACACTTGTGCTTCGTGGCTAAGGCAGCGTATATGGTCTTGAGCCTGTGCAAATGTGCCGGTAAAAATTAACAAGCCGGCTAAAAGAAAAAGCAATAAGGTTTGTTTCATTGCAAGAAGAAGGTTTAAATTGATTTTTGTTTTTGATGGTCGGTTACTATGTAGCGTTAGTTTTGGGTTTAGTTGCCTATTACACTTCGGGCAATAACCATACGCTGAATTTCGGAGGTGCCTTCGTAAATTTGGGTAATTTTGGCATCGCGCATGAGTCGTTCTACGTGATACTCTTTTACATAACCGTATCCGCCATGCACTTGTACGGCTTCGGTAGTAACCTGCATGGCTGTTTCTGAGGCAAAAAGTTTAGCCATAGCTGCGGCAGTGGCATAGGGCTGGTGGGTATCTTTAAGGAAAGCGGCTTTAAGGCAAAGCAATCGGGCGGCTTCTATTTGGGTTGCCATATCGGCAAGTTTAAACTGAATAGCCTGATGGTGTGAAATAGGTTTACCAAACGACTGGCGTTCTTTGGAGTATGCCAATGCCAGCTCAAAAGCTCCCGATGCTATACCAAGGGCTTGTGCTGCAATGCCGATGCGTCCGCCATCGAGGGTTTTCATGGCAAATTTAAACCCAAAACCGTCTTCGCCTATGCGGTTTTCTTTGGGCACTACTACGTCTTGAAACATAATGGAGTGGGTATCGGAGGCGCGAATGCCCATTTTATTTTCTTTTGCTCCTGCCGAAACGCCTTTCCAGTTGCGCTCTACAATAAAGGCGTTAATGCCCCGATGTTTTTTGTCTAAATGGCTTTGGGCAATAACCAAGTAAACGCCGGCATGACCGCCGCTGGTAATCCAGTTTTTAGTGCCGTTTAGCAGGTAGTGGTCGCCCATATCAATGGCGGTAGTGCGTTGGCTGGTAGCATCGGATCCGGCTTCGGGCTCTGACAAGCAAAAAGCGCCAATCATTTTACCGGTTGCCAAATCGGGCAGGTATTTTTGTTTTTGCTCTTCGTTGCCGTAGGTTTCTAATCCCCAGCAAACTAAAGAATTATTTACTGACATGATAACGGAGCAAGAGGCATCTATCTTTGAGATTTCTTCCATTGCCAGTACATACGAAACGGTATCTAAGCCGCTGCCGCCGTATTCGGGCGAAACCATCATGCCCAGAAAACCTAATTCTGCCATGCGTTTTACCAAATTGGTAGGGTGTTGCATTTTTTCGTCCCGCTCTATTACGCCGGGTTTGCACTCATTTTGGGCAAAATCTCGGGCTGCGCTCTGTATCATTAAATGCTCTTCAGATAACTGAAAATTCATGTTGGTAAGGTAAGTTTTTGAGAGTGGTTAAATGATAGGCAAAAATACAACTTTACCGCCTTTTTTTATAGTTTTTTGCCGCAGAAAAGGTTAAAATGGGCAAATGGAGGGTATGGCTAAGTTTGGAATGCTGTACTAAAGCAACTTTGCTGGCTGCTCATGGTTGTTTTTGCCACCCAGCGCTGCCACTACCCAAAAGCCCAACCAAACGGGCATGAGTATGCTACGGTAGCGCACTATGGCGCCCAAATTATCGGTAGTAAGTCCTATGAGCAGCAGCGAGGTAATAATAAAAAACAAACAAGCTAACCAAAAATAAGCAAAAGGGGTTTGTCGTAGCCGGTTAAACAGCAAACCCACTAAAAGTAACAGGGTTAAACACAGCGTTTCGGCAGCTGCCACTATGTGCATCATATCGGTATTTCCCCATGGTTCGGGGCGAAGCAGGGCATTAGCTAAAGACATAGGCATATCTAACAAGGTATGGTACCACGTTGGCGGCAGTAAACTAAGGTTTATATCGCTGCCGCCTAATTTGTACATCACAAAATAGTATCTTATTTCGGCAAGTTTAGCAAAAATGTTCAGTTTATCTGAAACAAGGCTTAGTACTGACAAAGCAAAATAACCTGCTCCATACAGCAGTAAAAAAGTGGGCATGGCAGGTAAGGTAAAACGTTTTACCACCCACGCCACAGCCAGGGCAGGCAGCAGCAGCCCCAGCGTATAGGGGCGTATAAGCGCCAGTAGCGCACACCATACCAACAATGAAATGGTTAGTTTAAGCGTGAACTTGTGGAGCAAAGCATAAAAAAAAAGGTACATAATCATGCCCATACAAAGCAGCGAAATACCCTCTTTATGCAAACCCGATGTCCAGAACAACACAGACGGAAGCCCAAAAACGGCAGCAAAAAACCACTTGCGCAACTGCGGAAAAAACAAACAAAAACAACGGTAAATACCGGTTAAACCTAAAAACGACAAAAAAGTGCCCAATATAATATGCACACTGTAATAATGAAAAGAAATGAGGTGCGCCAGCGCATTTACCCTAATGGCGGTATAAGAACGCACATCGTTCCATGATGGAATGCCGTCTATAATGGCAATTAAATGTTCGGGTGGTTTTCGGGCATTAGCGCCAAAGGTAAGCTCTAAAAAGTACAGCGGGTTTAGGTGTAACGTATCGTAAATAGTTTTTCCGGCGGTAAAATAGGTTAGCGCATCGCCTCCTTCATGGTATCTGTACTGATACACCAGCATAAAAAAAAAGCCACACCCCAATTTAACCAAAAAAGCGGCTACCCACCACGGGCGTTGCACTGTTTGGTCGGCAAAAAAAGGCAATTTAAGCAACAACGCCACAAAAAGTAAAACATAAACCGTAGCTACAAGTAGTTCCATTAGTAGGGGCAGTAAGTAAAAAGGGCAGGGTAGAGCAGCAGGTGCAAGGTTTGGTACAAGGCAGGTATGGGGCTATACAGCAGCTCCAAATAATGCAATTATACCATGCCAATCCGATAAACGATGCAAAAGAACCGCAAAGATAAAGCTATAATTAGACCTAAACAGATTTAATAAGGTTGCAAATTTCCAAAATTGGTGTAACCTGCGTAATTTTGTGCCATGCAAATGAGTGCAATAGAATTATGCAGGCTATTGGGCGGAACATTAGAGGGTAATCCCGATGTGTTGGTTCATGATTTAGCCAAAATTGAAGACGCTACTGCCGGCGATGTCAGCTTTATAGCCAATCCGCGTTATCTGCCATACGCCCACACCACCGGCGCATCGGTATTAGTGGTAAACAACAATTTTGAGGCGCAGCAACCTATACAAGCTACCCTCATACGGGTGCCCGATGCCTACGCAGCATTTACCCAATTACTCCAATTGGCGGCTGCACAAAATAAACCCCAAGGGGTAGAGCAGCCGTGTTTTATACACCCCACTGCTAAAATAGGCAACCACGTTTATATAGGCGCATTTGCTTACGTAGCCGAAGGCGCTCATATACAAGACCACGCCCTCATTTATCCGCAAACTTATGTGGGGCGCGGCGTTAGGGTGGGAGAGGGCAGTGTGCTGTTTGCGGGGGTAAAAGTATATGACGGTTGCCGGATAGGCAAAAACTGCATATTGCACAGCGGCGTAGTAATAGGCGCTGATGGCTTTGGCTTTGCTTCCCAGCCCGATGGAACTTATCAAAAAATACCCCAAAATGGCATTGTAGTAGTAGAAGATGCCGTAGAAATAGGCGCTAATACCTGCATAGACCGCGCAACAATGGGCGCTACTACCATAAAAACAGGCGTAAAATTAGATAACCTCATACAAATAGCGCACAATGTGGAGGTGGCAGAGCATACCGTAATAGCAGCTCAGGCGGGCATATCGGGCAGCGCAAAGGTGGGCAGATATTGTATGATAGGCGGACAAGCAGGCTTGGTAGGGCATATATCGCTTGCCGCTAAAACTAAGGTAAACGCCCAAAGCGGCATTACCAAATCGGTTACTGCCGAAGGGCAATTTGTAAGCGGCTCGCCGGCTTTTGAATACCGAAACCAAATGCGCGCCTATGCGTTATTTAAACAACTGCCCAGTTTAGAGGCAAGGTTAAAAGCCTTAGAGCATGAATTTAAAAAATAACCGCCCCCAAATCCGATTGTTTGGATAGCAGCCAACCAAAATTCAGATAACAGCCGTAACATTATACTATTCAATTTAACTTGCATTTACCCTATGAACCAACATCAGCAAACCATTCAGCGCTCAGTTACGCTCAGCGGCACAGGCTTGCACACCGGCAAAACTGCCACCCTTACCCTGCTGCCTGCCCCTCCCAATACCGGTATTGTATTTGTACGTACCGATGCCGAAAATAACCCCGCCATACCTGCCTTAGTAGAAAACGTAACCCAAACCCTTAGAAGCACCACAATTGAGGCAAACGGGGTAAAGGTTATAACCATAGAGCATTTACTGGCTGCCCTTGCCGGTTTGCAAATTGACAACCTATTTATTGAAATAGACAGCGAAGAAGTGCCCATTTTAAACGGTAGCGCACAACCGTTTACCGAAGCCCTTATTCATGCCGGATTGGAATTGCAGTCCGATGAGCGCACTATATACACTCTCCGCCAGCCCTTTACCTACACCGATGCCCAAACCGGTAGCGAATACACTGCCATACCCAATAACCATTTCAGCCTTACCACACTTATAGATTTTAAAGCCCCAAGCGTGGGTAAACAATACGCTACCCTGCCCCATATTGCCCATTTTGCCGACCAAATTGCGCCCGCCCGCACTTTTTGCCTCCTGAGCGAAGTAGAAATGCTCCTGTCGCAAAACCTCATTAAAGGCGCTACCCTTGAAAACGCCATTGTTTATACCGACCTCCAACCCAGCCCCCAACTGCTTCAAAAAATAGCCCAATATGCAGGCGTAGAACACTTAGCAGTAAAACAAGAAGGCTACCTTAATAACGTAAATTTACATTACGATAACGAAGCCGCCCGACATAAACTCTTAGATGTACTGGGCGATTTAACTCTTTTGGGTGCCCCCCTGTGTGCCAAAGTATTTGCCGCTAAACCCGGACATGCTGCTAATGTGCGTTTTACCAAAGAACTTAAAAAACACCTTAAAACAGAAGCCGCCGCCGCCGCTATACCGCATTACGACCCAAACCAACCGCCGCTTTACGATGTAGTAGGCCTGCAAAATTTACTGCCGCACCGCCCGCCTTTTTTGTTAATAGATAAAATACTTTCGCTAACTAAGCAAAAAGTGGTTGGCGTAAAAAACATAACCATAAACGAGCCTTTCTTTGCAGGACATTTTCCGGGGCACCCCGTTATGCCCGGCGTTCTTATTGTTGAAGCTATGGCACAGGTGGGTGGAATTTTGGTTATGCAAACCGTGCCCGACCCCGAAAATCACCTCACGTTTTTCCTCAAAATTGAAAACGCCCGATTTAGGAAATCCGTAGTGCCGGGCGATACCGTTGTTTTTGAACTGAACCTCATTGGTAGTATCAGGCGGGGTATTTGCGAAATGACCGGCGTGGCTTATGTAGGCAATAAATTAGTGGCAGATGCCCATTTAGTAGCACAAATTTCCCGCCGCCCTCAATAATCATTTTTACCGAACTCTATCTAATGAATCCTGCCGTAATGAAAATACCGGTTTCGCCCTTAGCCTATGTGAGCCCCCTTGCCAAAATAGGCGCTAATACCCAAGTATCCCCTTTTTCTTATATTGATGACGATGTAGAAATAGGCGCTAATTGTTGGATTGGACCCAATGTTACCATTTTAGGCGGCGCACGTATTGCCGATAATTGCCGCATTTTTCCCGGGGCGGTTATTAGCGCCATACCCCAAGACCTTAAATTTGCAGGAGAATATACAACCGTAGAAATAGGAAGCAATACCACCGTAAGGGAGTGCGTAACCATAAACAGGGGTACTAATTACGCCCAAAAAACAGTAGTAGGCAGCCACTGTTTGCTAATGGCATACGTACACGTGGCGCATGATTGTGTGGTGGGTAATCATGTTATTTTAGCCAATAACACCAATCTTGCCGGTCATGTTACCATAGATGACTATGCTATATTAGAAGGGTTTGTAGGTGTACAACAGTTTATGCACATTGGAGCGCATAGTTTTATTGCTGCCAATTCTTTTGTGCGCAAAAATGTACCGCCTTTTGTTAGGGCAGCGCGCGAGCCGCTTTCTTATATAGGCGTAAACACCGTAGGGCTTACCCGAAGAGGGTATGAAAAAAACGACATATTACATATTCAGGATATTTACCGTTATATCTTTGTATTGGGCTACGCACTTAGTAATGCCCTGCAAATGGTAGAAACCCATACCGAAAACACCCCTTTTAGGCAGGTTATTCTAAACTTTATATACAACTCACCCAAAGGCATTATTAAAGGAGCTACCGGCGGTAATGATGCCCAAACCCCATTGGCTCATGAGGATTGAGTTGCAAAACATCGGGAAAAGGTATAGGTTAGACCGTATTTTCAGCAAGGTTCATTACACCTTTTCTGCCCCTAACCGATATGCCATTTTAGGACCCAACGGCTCCGGAAAGTCCACCCTTTTACTAATTATTGCCGGACATTTAGCGCCCACATCGGGAAAAATAATTTACACCGATGCTCAAAACAATACTATATTACCCGAATCGGTTTACAAACAAGTAAGCATTGCCTCGCCATATTTAGAGCTGATAGAAGAATTTACCCTGCCCGAAATGCTTCGGTTTCACCGAAAACTGAAACCGATGCTACACAATTTGCCCGATGAAGAGTTTGCAGACCTGCTCCAATTGGCAAATGTGCGCCATAAGCAGTTGCGCTTTTTTTCATCGGGCATGAAACAAAGGGTAAAATTGGGTTTAGCTTTGCTTTCCGATACCCCCGTAGCGCTGCTCGACGAACCCACCGCTAACCTTGATGCCGATTCTTTTAACCGCTACCTTTACCTTGTTGAGCGGTTTGCAGTGGGCAGATTGCTCATTATAGCCTCTAACCAGCCGGCAGAGTATGCTTTTTGTAATGACTCCATTTTAATTAGTGATTACAAATAGCAGCCTTGTGACGTTTTTTGTTTGTGTGCCAAACAAAACAAGGTGATGTGGGTGGGGTAATGCCGCTACACAGACGAGGCAATAAGCAAGTTTAAATCGGTATAACGCATGTGGAAGCGCTCGCCCATGTGCTGATTGGTAAGATGCCCTTTAAACATGTAAACACCGTTTCTGATGCCTGCCCTATAACGCAGCAGGTTATCAAATCCGTTGTACTCGTGCAGTTTAAGCAGCATGGGTGTAAGCACGTGGCTCAGCGCCAGCGAAGCCGTTTTTGACACGCGCGAAGCTATATTGGGTACGCAATAATGAATAACATCATGTTTAATAAAAACAGGATTGTTGTGGGTGGTAATTTCCGATGTTTCAAAACATCCGCCTTGGTCAATGCTTACATCAACAATAACAGCGCCGGCTTTCATGTTTTGCACCATTTTTTCGGTAACCACAATGGGTGTGCGTCCTTTTTCGGAGTGGATAGCGCCCACGGCAAGGTCGGCTTTGGCAAGTTCTTGGTGCAGGGTAAGCGGGTTAATAACCGATGTATAAACCCGCACATTTACATTGTTTTGGAGCCGCATTAACTTGTAAATGTTGTTATCAAAAACCCTTACTTCGGCACCCAATCCTAAGGCAGCACGGGTAGCAAACTCGCCAACCACCCCTGCGCCCAAAATAACCACCTTAGCCGGCGGCACCCCCGATATGCCACCCATTAAAATGCCCGGTCCGTTATTAAGGTTACTGAGGTATTCGGCTCCAATTAAAATGGCGGCGTTGCCGGCTATTTCGCTCAGCGCCCGCACAATAGGAAAACTGCCGCCTTCGTCTTTTATGTATTCATAGGCTATGGCAGTAACTCGCTTATTAACCAATCGGTAAAGTATTTCTTCTTTTAAGGTGGGCAGGTGAATGGGTGAAAATACAGTTTGCTCTAATTTTAGCAGATCCAGCTCGGCTTCACTTATTGGGGCAGATTTTAAAATAATATCAGCTTCAAAAACCTGCTTTACATCGTAGGCAATTTCTGCTCCGGCTTCGGAAAACTCGCGGTCGTAAAAAAATGATTTTTCACCGGCACCCGCTTCCAGCAACACCCTGTGCCCACGGTTTACCAATAGTTCTACTGCTTCGGGGGTAAGGGCTACGCGGTTTTCCTGAAACGAACGCTCGCGGGGTATTCCTATAAAAAGGCGGTCTTTTTTTACCTCCGTTTGCAGCATTGCTTCCTGTGGCAGCATGGCAAAATGCTGCACAATGGTTGAAAAGAAAGGTTTAGTATCGCTCATGGGGTTTCAATGCTGATTAGCCGGCTGTTATCGGGCTCTTTGTGTAAATGTATGCTTATGCAGTTTTCGTCTAATAGCGGTTTTATGATTTGAGGCCATTCAATAAAGCAATAGGCATTGCTGTTGAGGTAGTCCAAAATGCCTATATCTAATGCCTCGTCTAAGTCATGGAGTCTGTATAAATCGAGGTGGTAAATGGTGATGCCGTTGGCGGCATATTCGTTTACCAAGGTATAGCTGGGGCTATTAGTTTGGTCGGTAGCGCCAAGTTGCCTGCAAATTTCCTTCACAAAGGTTGTTTTACCGGCGCCCATTCTACCATACACTGCAAAAATACGAAAATTACCCCACTTGCTAAGCAAAAAGGCAGCAATGTGGGGTAATTCTTCTACACTAGAGGCTTTAAATTCGTGTGTCATATAGTAACTAACAAGTGTGTGGCACTTCGGCTTATCGGGTTAAAATGATAAGGGCAGTGCAATTAAGGCGCAAAGTTACTACTTGTTGCTAAATCTTGCCACCGGCACAATAACCTCTTCTAAGGAAATGCCTCCGTGCTGGAAGGTATCCTTATAAAAATTTACAAAATGGTTATAGTTATTGGGGTAAACAAAAAACAAATCCTCTTTGGCAAAAATAAAAGCTGAGCTTATGTTGGGCTGTGGGAGCATGGCTTGCTTGGGGTTGGTAATCTCAAATACATCTTTGGGGTCGTAGTTAAGATTTTTACCGTGTTTATATCTAAGGTTAGTAGTAGTGTTTCTGTCGCCAATAACCTTGCTTGGGCGGCGTACTCTTATACTGCCGTGGTCGGTGGTAATAAAGAGATTTAGTTTTTTGCCATCTAATTTGCGCAGCGCCTGCCACAGCGGCGAGTGAACAAACCAGGAGCGGGTAATAGAGCGGTAGGCAGCTTCATCGCTTGCCAGTTCTTTGAGCATTTCCATTTCGGTGCGTGCATGAGAGAGCATATCCATAAAGTTATACACAATCACATTAAGTTGATTGGATAGCATATTGTGAATATTTTCCATCATGTTTTTAGCATCTTGGTTGGTGGTAATTTTAATGTAGCTGAATTTCATTTTTTTGTTAAGGCGCTCTAATTGGTCGGCAAGAAATTCTTCTTCGTGCAAGTTTTTACCTCCTTCATCGGCATCGTTTTTCCAAAGGCTGGGAAACCGGCGGGCTATATCAGAGGGCATCATACCGGCAAAAATGGCATTGCGGCTGTAATGGGTAGAGGTGGGTAAAATGCCGTAGTAGGCATCTTCTTCTTCAAACTTGAACAACTCCGAAATAATGGGTTGAATTTCTTTCCACTGGTCGTAGCGCAGGTTATCTATAAGTACTACAAAGTTGGGTATATCGGGGTTAATATGCGGAAAAATCTTGTCGCGAAGCAACGTGTGCGACATGGTGGGAACATCGGCGTTGTCTTTGTGTTGGTTTTGAATCCAGCCGAGGTAATTTCGGGTAAGGAATTTACAAAATTCCGTATTAGCCTCTGATTTTTGCATTTGCAGTACCTCTTGCATTTCCTCGGTTTTAGATTTGTCTAATTCTAACTCCCAGTAAATGAGGTTTTTATATACTTCAACCCAAGCGCGGTAGTCATCGCTGTTTTGGATATTATTAAAAATGCCGGCAAAGGCGCGCTGAAATCGGGAGGTTGTGCCCTCGCTTATGAGCCGTTTGTTGTCGATAATTTTTTTGAGGGTAAGTAAAATCTGGTTAGGATTAACCGGTTTAATAAGGTAGTCTGATATTTGCGAGCCGATAGCCTCTTCCATAATATGTTCGGCTTCGTTTCTGGTAATCATTACCACCGGCGTATGGTTGTTTATTTGTTTTATTTCGGCAAGCGTTTCTAAGCCGCTAATGCCCGGCATTGACTCGTCAAGAAAAACGACATCGTAATTGGTTTCTTTACTCTTTTCAATTGCATCATAACCATTGGTTACGGCGGTAATGTCATATCCCTTTTTCTCTAAAAATAAAATTTGGGCTTTTAGGTTGTCTATCTCGTCGTCTGCCCAAAGAATTTTGATGTTTTTTGACATGTGTTGGTGATTTTACAGTGTGTTTTTGTCGGGTAGATAAACTACCGGTTGCGCTTTCTTAGTATTAACATTGTCCAAAAAACATTTGCTTTTAACGCAAAGTTCGTTTATTGCCTTGCTGGGCGGTTATTCTTTACCATTTCTTAACCTCTGTGTAAGGGCTTTTGCTCAACTGTTTAGCGCATTTGGCTGTTTTGCCTAAATTGTTTTAAAACCTGTAAGCAGTTATTTATGTTGGTTGTTACTTTTTTTCGTACTCTTATACTCGTTTGCTGCTTTATTTCGGCGATTTACTCAGGCGCAATGGCTCAGCCAAAGGGTAAACCCAATAAACCCGATGCTACACAACCCGCTAAACCCGATCAACCCCGATTGGTGGTAGGAATAATTGTGGATCAGATGCGCCCCGATTATCTTTACCGATACAGTAACCGATTGGGCAACCAAGGGCTTAAAAAACTTACCTCGCAGGGAACGGTTTGCACCAACACCCAGTTTAACTACGTGCCTACTTATACCGGACCCGGTCATGCTTCGGTTTACAGCGGCGCTACACCATCGGTACACGGCATTATTGGCAATAGCTGGTACGATAAAACAACAAATACCAAAATGTATTGTACCGAAGACCCTACAGTTTCGGCAGTGGGCGGCTCGGAGGTTGCCGGTAAAATGTCGGCCCGAAACATGCTTACCACAACCATTACCGATGAACTCAAATTGGCTTCTAATTTCAGAAGCAAGGTTATTGCCGTATCGCTAAAAGACAGAGGCGCTATTTTACCCGCCGGACACACGGCAGATGCTGCCTACTGGTATGATGGTACAACCGGTAATTTTATGACTTCTACCTATTATCGTTCTACGCTTCCCAACTGGGCAAACCTGTTTAACCAACAGCAGTACCCTGCCCGCTACCAACAGCAAAACTGGGAAACGCTTTACCCCATAACAACCTACACCAATAGCCAGCCCGATAACCAACCCTATGAAGAAAAAATGGCCGGCGAAACCGAGGCTGTTTTTCCGCACCGTTTGCCCCAGATAGCAGCGGCTAAAGGCGGCGGATTTGAAGTGGTTAAATATACTCCTTTTGGTAATACATTGGTAAAAGATTTTGCCATTGAAGCCATTAAAGGGGAAGAGTTGGGTAAAAATCCTGATTTTACCGATTTTATAGCCATCAGTTTTTCTTCTACTGATATTATAGGGCATCTTTACGGTCCTCGTTCAGTAGAAATTGAAGATACCTACCTGCGTTTTGACCAAGATATTGCCGATTTGCTCAAGTTTTTAGATGAGTACATAGGCTTGCAGCAGGTACTTATTTTTTTAACTGCCGACCATGCCGTAGCCGATGTGCCGGAGTTTTTGCTTCAAAACAACATTCCATCGGGCAATTTTAACCCCAAAGAGCCGATTAAAGAGCTTAAATCGGCATTTTACCAACAATATGCCGATTCGCTGGTGCTTTCTTTTTCTAATAGCCAGTTATACCTTAACCCTGTTATTTTGGCACAAAAAAAACTATCGGCGGTTCAGGTACAAGACTTTGCGGCGGCTTTTCTGCTGCAACAAACCGGTGTGGCTTATGCCCTGCCTGCATACGCCCTAACGCAAAATGCTTATACCGATTGGCTTAGGCTTTGTATTCAGAATGGCTTTTACCCCAAACGCAGCGGCGATGTGGCTGTAGCCCTTGAGCCGGCTTGGATGGAAAACAGCTATGCAGGCACTACACACGGAAGCAGTTACACCTATGATGCGCATGTGCCTCTTTACTGGCATGGCTGGAAAATACCCGCAGGTAAAACCATAGCCCACCCTATCTATATTACTGATATTGCGCCTACACTAACGTTGTTGTTGAAAACCGGTTTTCCTAATGGCTCTACGGGCAAACCTATCCTGCCCCTTATAGAGGCAGTTGATATGCAACGGTAAGGTATTATTATGCCAATTCCTGAATTATTTTGGCAAGGTCTTTTTCTGAAAACGGAATTACCGGCAGTACACCCATTCTTTTATGAGTAAGAAGTTGGATTACTGCCTCCGGAACCTGATCCTTTTTTATGTTTAAGTCAGTTATTTCACTGTTAGATGTCGAAAACTTATTGAGCAGAATAATGCCACATACCGGAGCATCATCGCGCAGCCGGGTACCGGCATAGGTGCCGGTAATCCACTCAAGCTCTTTAAGGCTGCGGTTATTACCTATGTAAAGACATACCAATGATACATGCTCCGGGCGGCTATTGGGCAGGTAAATAAATAGCGAAGCGCCGGTTTTCCATGCTCTCCCTTTACCCGATTGATATACAGGAGTACCCTCTGAATCGTAGTACATAACCTGAGCTCTCGTAAAATTGTTGGATAAGGTTAACGAGGCGCAGCATACGCTGTTGTTCCAATGGCTGTAATAGTAGTAGTAATAATGGTGAAAATCGTTGTTTTTTTCTTCATGCTTTTCTATGGAAGAAAGGGATTCAAATATGTAGGTATTTTTTACTGTATCAAAATATACCTCAGTACGGTAGTGTGTAAGTAAGGAATAAAGCATCTCATTTAACTTTAACCCGTTTATTTTTTTTTGTTGGTAAATATGGTAGCGTCTTGCTTTGCTCAAGTTGGTCATACCGGTTTCCATGGTTACATCAGATGCATTTTTGTTTTGCGTTTCTTTCAAGTAGTTCAGAAGTAAGTCAATCACTTTGGAGGTAGTACCAACATCTAACTCATCAACTTGTAGTTTAATAAACATGTGTGATAAATGTTTGAGTGTTTTGAATATTGTGAAATTATGCCGAGTGGTTGTATTGTTACTATGTTCCTTTTTTTAAACAAACCTTAGGCAAAAAGGAAATTTTTTTAAAAATTAACACATCTGAAACAAAAGCATGTGTTTTATTTTGCTGCTGTAGCTTCTGCCGGTTTTAATCTTAATTGGTAAGCGCTGTTGATGCAAAAATATGGTATAACTTTATGAAAATAGAGTAAAACATGAAAATAAATTTTTAAAGAGGCAAAATAATGCAAATATACTTACAAATGGGTAGCTCATAACCAAGGTAGGGGGTATTGCTGTTATTCAGCCAAGGAGTAGAAATGCCTAAAACGGGCTGAATACTTATACGGAGTACGTATTTTTGTCTATTTTTACCCCAAATTTTACCTGAAATTGAAACAGAAAAACCGCCGGGGGGTATTTATATTTTTAGTGCTGCTGCTATTGGTAAGCTCTTGCAGCGGGGTAAAACAATTGCCTGCAAACCAGTTTTTGTATGGTGGCGCTAAGGTGCAACTGTCTTCAGATACTCCTGCCATAACCCCCAAATCTTTATCCGATGAACTGAGTGCGCTCCTAACTCCGCAACCCAACAGTAAACTGTTAGGTAGCCGACCAAAATTATGGTTTTACCAAAAAATGCAACATCGACCGCGTGGACTGATAAAAATTATTGGCAAGCGCTATAACCAGCCCCCTGTTTTGTTTAGCCCCGAAATTATTGCCAAAAATACTACTTCATTAACCAACTACCTGTTTAATCATGGTTATTTTGATGCCCGCGTAACTGCCGATACAATACATTATGGCAAACAACGCGAAATTAGGGTTAATTATATTGTTTTGCCAAGCTACCGGTATTATTACGAGAGTATCAGTTTTCAGACTGATTCGGGCAGGCTGGGGCAGTTGGTGCAAAATCGCATTCAGCAGAGTTTACTCAAAAAAGGTGCATTTTACGATGCCACTGTGTTACAGCAAGAACGAACCCGAATTGCCCGGCAGTTACACCTATCGGGCTATTTTGATTACAGCCCCGATGCGGTGTTGTTTAAGGCTGATACTTCTCGGTTGCAACGTCATATTAAACTAACGGTAACCCCGCTTTCTCATAAAGATGGGAAGCCTTTTGCCCCATACTTGCTCCATGAAATTTATATTTTTCCGGAGTACTCTGCCATGTATGCCGAGGTAAATAATGCCGATACAGTTGTTTATAACCAATACCGGTTTATTGCCCCTAAAAAGGAAATACGCCCTGCTGCGCTTGCCAGCAAACTACTGTTAACTAAGGGCAATTTATACTCGCAACGTTCTTATGAATATACCTTAAACCACCTGCTGCAACTTGATTTATTTAAGTTTGTGGATATAAAATTCAGAAAAGCAGAACCCGATAGCCTTAATTTGCTCAACACCTATATTTACCTTACTCCCGATGCCCGCCGCGAAGTGCAATTTGAAACGGAGGCTAATACCGTTGAAGGGTACTTAGGTTCTTTGTTGAACCTTAGCTTTAAAAATAAAAACTGGCTCAGAGGAGCAGAATCTTTTAGTTTTAACTTTGGTACCGGTATAGAAACACCTTTTGGGCAATCATTTATCCATACATTTGAGATAAATGCTCAGGCAAAAGTGCAGGTGCCACAGTTGCTTGTGCCGTTTAAGGTGGGTAAAATTTCCAGATATTACACTCCGGTTACCAATATCTCATTGGGTTATAGTTTTGCCCGTAGGCTACAGCAATACAATATAGGATTGGCTAATTTTAACTTTGGGTATGACTGGCGAGCCTCGCGCACTAAACAGCATCTGTTTAATCCGGCTTTTTTTAACTATGTTCAACTTATAAGCGCCGATGCTGCTTTTTTAGAGCAGTTAGACCAAAATCCGGTGCAAAAACGAAGTTTTTCCAATCAGTTAATTTTTGGTTCTAATTATGCTTTTATTTTTTCTAATCCACCATCCGAAGGTAAGTTTACCAACTATTTTTACTTTAAAACCAACATAGAGCTAACCGGCAATTTGCTTTACATAGCTTTACAGGCGGCTAACCCCGATAACGCGCCGCACCAAATTTTTCAGGTTCCTTTTGCACAATATGCTCGTATAGATGCCGATTTAAGGCATTATAAGTACCTTACTCGAAATGGCAGCCAAACACTTATTACCCGATTGGTGAGTGGTATTGGTATTCCTTATGGCAACTCAACTGTGTTGCCGTATGTAAAACAGTTTTTTACCGGTGGCAGCAATGACCTGCGCGCTTTTAGGCTGCGCAGTTTAGGACCGGGTGTTTCTACTGCTTTTAATACCCAATCTAATGCAGGTAATTTTGACCGTACCGGTGATATTAAACTTGCTGCCAATATAGAATACCGATTTAGTCTTAACCAATATCTTAAAGGCGCTTTGTTTGCCGATGCCGGTAATGTTTGGCTGTTTAATGGTAATGAAGAGGAGCGTTTTAACTTTACCCGGTTTTACCAACAACTCGGTTTGGGTACCGGTGCCGGACTTCGGGTTGACCTTTCATTTTTTGTGCTTCGTTTGGATTGGGCATTTCCTTTACATACGCCCACTCAGGGGTGGGTGGTGCAGAATATGCAGCCATTTACCCGCAAATGGCGACGCGAAAATGCCATTTTAAACCTTGCCATTGGTTATCCGTTTTAGCCTTATGTTTTCATTATGCAGCATGGGGCTTTAAGGGTTATGCAAGGGGCACTTTGTATATTTCGGCAGGTTTAAAGAGGGCTTGGCGCACCCAGCGTCCGCTTTCTTCTACCCAACGGCGCACATCAAGGCGTTCTTTGTTGCAGGGTCCGTTGCCGTTTATTACCTGAAAAAACTCGTCCCAGTTGGGTTCGGTGTATTCCCAGCGTCCGGTTTCGGGGTTTTTGCGCAGGTTGGCATCGGGAATGGTAATGCCTAATTCCCATATTTTAGGCACATATTGCTCTAAAAACTCGTTTCGCATATTATCGTTGGTATCCATTTTTACCTGCCAACGTATGAGTTTTTCGGTATGTACCGATATTTTATCGGAAGGACCAAAGAAGTGCATAATGGGTGTCCACCATCGGTTTACGGCATCTTGGAGCATGGCGCGCTGGGTGGGAGTGCCGGTGGCTAAATACACAAAGGCTTCGTAACCTTGTTTGAGGTGGAAAGATTCTTCGGCACAAATGCGTTTAAGGGCGCGTCCATAGGGGGCATAAGAGCCTTTGGAGTTGGCTAATTGGTTAATGATAGCGCCGGCATCAATAAGGAATCCTATTACAGCCACATCTGCCCATGTTTTTGCAGGATAGTTAAATACGTTAGAGTATTTAGATTTTCCGCTCAGCAGGTCGTTCAGCATTTGTTCGCGGGGTTTGCCTAATGTTTCGGCAGCGGCATATAGGAGTTGTCCGTGTCCTATTTCATCTTGTACTTTGGCTATGAGCGCCATTTTGCGTTTAAAACCCGGTGCGCGGGTAATCCAGGTGCCTTCGGGCAGTGCGCCAATAATTTCGGAGTGGGCGTGCTGTTCAATCATACGGATAAGTTGCCGGCGGTATTCAAACGGCATCCAATCGGTAGGTTCAATTTTTTCGCCTTGGTCAATTTTAGCCTCAAACTCGGCTAATTTTTCGGGGTCTTCGGCTATGGGCGCTTGGTTTTTATTTTCGGGGTCGTAAATATATCCTCCTCCGTACATGGTACAATGTGTTTTGGTGGTAAAAAAAATGGTTGATGAGGTATTTGTGGTTTAGCTGTTTTGAAGAAACGGTAAAAAGATAGGGGGGGTGGGTGTGGGTAAAGTAAAGGTAGGTTAATACAGGGTAAATTGGTTTAGTGAGTTGGGTTTATCTTTTTAGCCCTTCTAAAATGAGGTAACTAAATTGTGCTGCAAGGGTATCGGGTTTAAGTTCGCCATCGGGTTTGTACCAGTCGTAAATCCAGTTTAGGGCAGATAAAATAGAGAGGCTGTAAAGTTTAGCATCAACCGGTTTAAAAACACCTTGTACTATGCCTTGTTCAATGATGTGCTGAAACTGTAGGCGGTATTTTTTTCGTTTGTTTTTAAATTCGGTAAGGTAGGGCTCGGTTAAAAAGCGCCATTCGTGCAAAAATACGGCTGAGCCGTCTAAATTTCCGGTTACTACTTTAATATGTTCGTTAATGGCAATTGCAAGTTGGCGGTCGGCGCTAAGTGGGGTAGCAAGGGCGGTGTTAATGGCGGTAAAAAATTCTTCGGCACAATCGTAGCAGATTTCTTTTAGCAGCTCTTCTTTAGATTTAATGTGGTTATACAAACTGGCGGCTTCTATGCCTACGGCGGTGGCAAGGTCGCGCATGGAAGTAGCGGCATAACCTTTTTCCCTAAACATAGTTTGGGCAATTTCTCGTATTTGTTCTTTGCGGCTCAAACTTTGTTTAAATTTTGACACAAAACTAACGATTGTTAGTTAAATTGGTTTGATTTTGGCAAGATTTTTTTTGCCCGATGCTTCGCAATACCAAGTGTAGAGCAGCGGCGGGTAGTTATAGATTACGAATTACAAGTTACGAATACCATTGCGATTTTGTTTCTCGCAAAGACGCAAAGGTGCAAATTGTTTGTTACTACTCACTAACATATACCAAAACTACCAATGATTGCGAAGTTTTTCTTCAATTTTTTGTTTTAGCCATTCGGTATTTACCATTTGCCGGTTGTTGGCTATTTGTTGAAGCAGCTCTTGGAGTTGGTCTTTTCTACCTTTTGGAATTTTTACCAACTTAGATACATATTTTATAAAGTTGAGGTAAATTTCTCGTTTGTTATCGGCAATTAGTTTGTTGCGTTTCAGAAAAATTTTGAAAGCCTCACATAAAGCCAGCAGCGGTTCGGTTTCTTTTTCTTCATAAAACAGGCGCATCAGCAGCGATTTAGATTCTATGTTATAGAACACATCATCAAAAACCATTTCGCTGAGCAGTTTTTGGGCTTTGGCGTATTGTTTTCGGGAAAAATAGAGGTAGGCAAGGTTGTAGTTATAGGCATTTTCTCTGAACTGTTTAGCTAAATCGGGGTGGTATTGGTGAATAAATGTTTCGGTCCATTCATAGGCTTCGTTTTTAATGCCTAAAACCACTATGTTGCGGTATGTCCATGGCGACAGGTATTTACCTTCAAAAATGATGCGGTTATGGATTAAGGTTTGGTACAGCTCAAAAAGCTCGGCATTGTAGGAGGGGTTGCCTCGGTTAATTTTGTTTACACAGTAGTTTATGGCATAGAGGTACATATTTCGGGCTTCTTCGGGAAGAAATTTATGGCTGTATTCGTTGAGCAAAAATTTTAGGTTGGCAAAATGTTGTTCTACATTGGGCTGCATAAGGCAGAGCAGTATGGAGCGGTAAATAGCTACGGGCGGCACGTGGTTATGCGGCGCTTTTTCTAAGTATTGTAAAATTTCTTCTACCATGTTTAACTCATACTCAGAACTCAACATATTTTGCCGGTTCAGCATTTCGCAGGAGTATTGCAGTTTTCGGGTAAGGTAGTAAATGTCTAAACTTTCTACGGCTTCGGTAAGCGATTGGTGGTGGGTATGTTTTTTTTGTTTGTCAAAAAAAGCCATTTCCTGCTCCTTAATAATCAACTCATTGTGGTAGTATTCGGTGTCTTGTCTTGATAGGCTTTCTAAATAGGCGGTTGCATCGCGGAGGGTTTTAAGAAAGGGTTTTTCAAGGTTCCAGCGGAGGTAAAACTTAAACAGGTGCGGAAACTGCTCGGCCGGTTGCTGAAAAGTTTCTTCTACCACTATAAATTGCTCTAATAGTTTTACCAAATCACTCATCCAATAGCCCAGCTCTTTCTCGTCATAGGGCGTATGTGGAAAAGTGGCAGCAAAGATGCGTTCTTTATCAACCGCGGCGGCATCAAATTGGGGGTAGTATCGGGAGAGGGTTTCATACAGTTTAACCACTTCTTCCTTTTTATTGAAATAGGGAGAGCGCACAAAATCGGCAAACTGTTTAATTTGTTTGCTGTTTAAGCAACGCAAAATACTGATAAGTTTACTGTTTTCCATAAAAGTTAGGCTTCAATGCAACCGTTTTAAAACATTGCTCGTTTTAGTGTCATCAAAAAGTAAGGTTCAATAAATGTGTTTTTAGGTAAACTGACAACTATAACGGGGGTAAAATTGCAGTTTTTCTTGGAAATTTACCCGATTAAATTTGCCGGTTTTATTCATTTTTGTTCTCAAACGCTTGTAAATAAAGCCTTTGCGTAAATTGCAAAAGGTAAAATAAATTGAGAAGCGCCCCAAAATGTTTGGAAACTCTCTAAAATTGTACTAAAAACGCCGGTTTTTTAGTTGTACCTTTGCAATGGCATTTCCTACACCCATCCACCAACCCTTGCCACTTCAACCATGAAAAGTTATCTTTCTGTTCGTTTTTGCTTGTTTTTTTTGCTACTGCTTACTTTTCGGTATGCGGCTGCCCAGCGGGTTGCCATGAATGATACTATTTATGTTTATGCCAACCAAAGCAATGAACTGCATGTACTGGCAAACGATTTGGGCGCAGATTTAAGCATAGCCGAGGTGGTTATTACCCTGCCCCCCACGCGTGGCATTTTAGAAACTAACCTCAATTGTAATTGCCTTATTTACACACCTTTTGCCGGGTTTGGTACGCTGGTTTATGAGGATAGGTTTGACTATATCTTTGTATCAGCAACTTCTTTTGACCAAAATGGCGGGGTTACCACTGCCGCTACTAATGTGGCTTCGGTTTTTTTGCTGTTTATGGAAGATGAATGTGATAACTGCGTGTGGCCCGGCGATGTGAATAATGACGGCATTACCAACGTTTGGGATTTACTGCCCATAGGCATAGCTTATGGCGCTTATGGTATGCCGCGCTCTGATACTTCTACCTTATGGGAAGGGCATGAATCGGAAGATTGGCCCGGCGCTTTTGGGGCGGGCGCGCTGAACCATAAATTTGCCGACTGTAACGGCGATGGCTTTATTAATAATGCCGATGTAGCGGCTATTGAGCTTAATTATGGCTTAACCCATACGGTAAGTACCATACCGGCGCTGCCTTATGAGGCAAATAACATAAGTCTGTCGGTTCAGATTTTGAATGAAAGTGTGGCTATTGGAGATACTGTTACGGCTAATATAGTAGTAAACGGACTTGCCGGCGATGCCAATTTATACGGACTGGCTTTTGGCATTAACTATAACATTATACCCGTAGCAGGAACTGTGGGCGTTAATTTCCCGATTTCGTTTTTTAACGACGGCGCTAATACCATAACTGTTCAGAGGGTGGTAAACGGCGCTTTAGAAGCCGCCATAACCCGAACCAACTCAGAATTTGCCACCGGAAACGGCATTGTGGGCGTTATTAGTTTTGTAATGGAAGATGTGCTTGCAGGTAAAACTACCGAAGAAAACCTTACCATTAGCCTTACAGGGGTAACTGCCACCTCGCCCACCGGCAACCGCATTAGCGTAAATACGATAGACGGGCAAGTGGGCTTGGTTCTTAGTCAGCAACCTAAACAAAACCCCGAGCTGCCACCGTTTACCCTTTACCCCGTGCCTGCATCTAACCAGCTTAACCTTAATACCGCCGGTAAACAGGTAACCGCTGTATCATTATTTAGCAACCAAGGTAAACTGTTGCAAACTATTATGCCCGAACCTTTTAGCCCCGTTATTACCATTGATACCCGCCTGCTTGCACCCGGCTTGTATCTTTTGCAAATTAACACACCACAAGGTATAGTTACCCAAAAAGTGCCGGTGGTGCGGTAGGCAACAAATATACCAGCAGCTCCGGTATTTGCTTAGCGCAATTGGGGGTTTTGCTTGGCAAATATGATAAGTGTGCGGTTTTTGGGTAAAAAACAGACCTTAAAAACATAATTTCGCTGTAAAACCGGTATTTTAGCCCCTTTAAAATACCGGTTTTACTTTTACCCTTATGCGAAACGAATTTACCGCTTTTTCTGTTTTGTCGTTGTTATTAGTGGGGTTAGCTGCCTATTATTGGTCGGTGGCGGCGTTGTATGTCCTTATTGTGCTGATACCTATTATTGCTCTGGGGTTTTATGATATGTTTCAGAGCAAACATGCTATTATGCGCAATTACCCCATTTTTGGCAGAGGACGGTATTTTATGGAAGAATTGCGCCCCAAAATTTACCAATACTTTGTAGAATCAGACATAGACGGACGACCTTATGACCGCACCATACGTACCCTTGCCTATACCCGCGCAAAAGGCATAACCGATACTGCCCCCTTTGGTACACAACTAAACGTGTATGACGAGGGGTACGAATGGCTAAACCACTCCATAGCAGCCCTTAATGCCCACCACTTAGACCAAAGCCCCCGCATAACCATAGGCTCGGCGCAGTGTAAACAACCTTACAGCGCAAGTGTGTTAAACGTATCTGCCATGAGTTTTGGGTCGCTGAGTACCAATGCGGTTTTGGCGCTCAATGGCGGGGCAAAAATGGGCAGTTTTGCACACAACACAGGTGAGGGCGGCATTAGCTTGCACCACTTAACGGAGGGCGGCGATTTAATTTACCAAATAGGCACCGGTTATTTTGGCTGCCGAACCAAAGACGGAAAGTTTAGCCCCGAACTGTTTGCCCAAAAAGCTGCCCTGCCCAACGTAAAAATGATAGAAATAAAACTATCGCAAGGGGCAAAACCGGGGCATGGCGGTATATTGCCCGCCGCTAAAAATACGCCCGAAATTGCCGCCATCAGAAACGTGGAGCCACATACTACTGTTTTTTCGCCTCCCTACCATACGGCTTTTACCAACCCCATTGAACTGCTGCAATTTATTGAACAACTCCGCCGGTTATCGGGCGGTAAGCCTATTGGGTTTAAACTTTGCGTGGGCATTAAAAGCGAATTTTTGGCAATTTGCAAAGCCATGGTTAAAACCGGTATTTTGCCCGATTTTATTACCGTTGACGGCGGTGAGGGCGGCACCGGTGCCGCGCCCCTTGAGTTTTCTAACTATGTGGGTATGCCTTTTAAAGAAGGATTGGCTTTTGTGCATGATGCACTTACAGGGTTTAACCTTAGGCAACACATTAAAATTATTGCATCGGGTAAAATTGCCAACGGTTTCCATATTTTCAGAGCTATGGCGCTGGGAGCCGATGCCTGCAATTGCGCCCGCGCCATGATGCTTGCCTTAGGCTGCATACAGGCTTTGCAGTGCAACCTTAATACCTGCCCCACCGGTGTGGCTACCCAAGACCCGGAGTTGGTAAAAGGGTTAGTGGTTGCCGATAAAAAAACGCGCGTGGCTAAGTTTCACCAAAAAACGGTAGAGAGTTTTGTGGAGCTAATGGCGGCAGCAGGGCTTGCCAACCCAAAACTAATAAGTAGAGCACATATTTACCGCCGCATAAGTATGAGCGAAATAAGGCGATACGACGAAATTTACCCCCCCATTGCCCCCGGCTGCCTGCTGCAAGCCGGCACCTGCCCCCAACATTTTAAAATTCACATGCAAGAAGCCCTGCCCCATAGTTTTATGCCGGCACCAGGGCAATAAACGTAACTATGCAACCCTAACACCACTTTTTATGCAAATTCATAAAACCATTACAGCGCCCTGCAACCTTGTTACCATGTGGCAAAAATGGACTACCCACCAAGGATTGCTTACCTTTTTTGGCAATGACAACCATATTGAGCTTACACCCGGCGGCGCTTTTGAAATTTATTTTTTGATAGATAACCCTGCCGGTTTGCGAGGCTCAGAAGGTTGCAAGGTTTTATCTTACCTGCCCCACCAAATGCTTTCGTTTAGCTGGAATGCCCCGCCACATTTTGAACAGGTAAGGGCATCGGCATACAAAACCTGGGTGGTGGTATTGTTTGAGCGTGTAGAGCCTAACCAAACACGCGTATTGCTAACCCATTTAGGCTGGCCGCAAGACCCGCTTTGGCTGCCTGTTTACCAATACTTTAACCAAGCCTGGAATGTGGTGCTGCATAGGTTGGCAGAAAGCTGCAAGACGTAAATAGCGCTTAATTGAGTGAAAAATAGAGCGCCAATTTTTTAACTGCAAACAACGCAAAGTCTTTGTTTACTTTGTGTGGAATCTTAACAATTAGCCTGCAAATATATGAACTTGCTTTGTGAGCACAACCCAAGTAGATACAAAATAAGATTTTGTAACCTTATAATTATTTTTAAAATGCACCAATCTTATTAAAAACTTAAAATATGGATATAATGTATTAATAATATAAACTTGCCGAATAGGATAATTCAAACAGTTCATTGTTGGACGCAAACCAAATTGTGGTACAAAAAAAGTATTAACTTGCACCGTAAAAACAAAAACTACTATAAACAAAGGAAGAATTTTTGAAGATGGCTACAGCTAAGTATAAAACAAAACAAGTCTTACATATTGAGCCTTCATTACGGCAGGTATTTTAGTGGGCAGGGTTAAGTGCTTGGTGTGGCGGGCGGGTGGTTTTATGGGTTTTTGTGCCGGAAAAATTGGGTAGGTTGTGCCGGGTTTGTGTGGAGTAGTGTGGGCACATCGGGTTATTTTGTTTTGGTTTCAGTTTTGTTATCGTTCTAATTTTTAATTATGTCTGTTACAACATCGGTACAAGTAGAAAACATTATTAAGGCAAGTTATAGGCTAAACGGTGTTGCTGCCGAAACGCCTATTCAGCATAACCGCAATTTGTCGGAAAAATACGGGGCAAACATTTTTTTGAAACGCGAAGATTTGCAGGTTGTTAGGTCGTATAAAATTAGAGGGGCGTATAACCTTATTTCGCAGTTGCCGCCGGAGCAGGCAAAAAAGGGCATTGTGTGTGCCAGCGCCGGAAACCATGCTCAGGGGGTGGCTTATAGCTGTCAGTTATTGGGTATAAATGGCAAAATTTATATGCCTACTACTACGCCCAAACAAAAAATTAAGCGCGTAGAGTTGTTGGGTAAACAATATGTGGAGGTGGTTTTGTGTGGCGATACGTTTGATGCTGCTAATGCTGAGGCGTTTGATTATAGCAGTAAAAACGGTAAAACGCTGGTTCCGCCGTTTGAGCATCCGCTTATAGTGGAGGGTCAGGGTACGGTGGGGGTAGAAATTTTAAAGCAGTTTAAGGGTCATATAGATTACCTTTTTGTGCCGATAGGCGGAGGCGGATTAAGCGCCGGCGTGGGCAGTTATGTTAAACGCCTTAGTCCCGATACACAAATTATAGGCGTAGAACCGGCAGGCGCGCCGGCTATGAAACGGGCTTTGGAGGAGGATAAGGTGGTTATTTTGGATACCATTGATACGTTTGTTGATGGTGCGGCGGTGCGAAGGGTGGGGGAGATTAACTTAGCTATTTGTAAAAAAATTTTAGACGATTTGGTGTTGGTACCCGAAGGTAAAATTTGTACTTACATACTTAGTTTGTATAACGATGACGCTATTGTGGTAGAACCGGCGGGGGCTTTATCAATAGCAGCTTTAGATTTTTACCGCGCTCAAATTAAGGGTAAAAATGTAGTATGTATTGTTAGCGGGGGTAACAATGATATAGAACGAATGCCCGAAATTAAAGACCGGTCGCTCATTTATGAAGGGCTAAAACACTATTTTATCATTAAGTTTCCGCAACGCGCAGGTGCGCTTCGCGATTTTTTGGATAATGTGCTGGGTAATGATGACGAAATTACCGATTTTGAATACACTAAAAAACATAACCGCAATACGGGCCCGGCTATGGTGGGCATTGAACTGAAAAATAAGGAAGATTACACGCCACTTGTTGAAAGAATGGAACAGCATGGGTATGAATATATTGTGGTTAATGATAACTACAACCTTTTTAGCTTTTTGGTGTAGTATGGTATAGGGAGAATTTTAGTTAAATATTATAGGTTTTGAAAGCATATAGTATTTTAAGTATATAAATTGCCCATCTCCCCCAACCCTACAAAGTGTTGCCCCTATAAAACACTCCATTTCACCAAAGACCACCAGAATTATTCATACACTAATACCCCACTCACCATGAATCTAATTAACCGACTTATTGTACTGGTAGATTTTTCGGAGTATTCAGATACTTTGGTAAAGTTGGCAAATTTGTTTGCCGGCAAACTGCAAGCCGAAGTGGTTTTTGTGCACCAGATAGCGGGTTTAGCGCCGGCTATGGCAGATATAAACAGCCGAAACCAGATAATACATGCCGAAAAAAAGGAAGCCTTAGAGCAGTTTCACCACCTTTTACACGGTCATTTTAACCACAAAGCCTCCTACATTATTACCGAGCAAAACCTGCTCCCTGTTTTGCACGGGCTTAGCAACAATAATTATTTTAACTGGGTTTTAGTGGGGTTAAAGGGCACCGGTTTGCTCAAACAGTTGTTTATAGGCAGCACTGCCATTAAAATAGTTGACGAATCAGATTTGCTCACCATTGCCATGCCCTTGCAGCAAGAGGTAGCCCTGCCCAAAAGGTTGGCAGTGGCGGTAAGCAGTAAATACCCCATAAACAAAGAGCAGCTAAACGGCATATTACAAAACTTATCTTCGTTTTTTTCGGAGTTAGTATTGCTCACTATTATACAAGATGCCACCGAAGAGCCCGAAGCTCGGCAGTTTTTAACCAATTTTGCCCATGAATACGCCCAATACAACCCCCAAACGCAGGTTTTTACCGCCAATAATGCCTTTGAAACACTAAAAAACTTTATGGAGCTGCAACCACATACCTACTTAGTTGTTCAACAAGGGTCGCGCACATTTACCGATACCCTGTTTCGCAGTTTTATGATAAACGAGTTAGTGTATCACGGCTCTATTCCTTTAATTGTTTTATCCTCTTAATACCTATGAGCTGGACAACGGTTATTTCAGAAAACCCTTTTTATGAGTTTACCGCTATCATAGCAGCAGCCGCTCTTTTAGGCGCTGTTGGCCAGTTGCTTAGGCAGCCCTTAATAGTAATGTTTATAGCCTTGGGCATACTGTTGGGACCATCGGGTTTAAACATTGTTAAGTCAAAAGACAGTATCCACCTATTGGCAGAAATTGGCATCGTAATACTATTGTTCATAGTGGGTTTAAAGCTCGATTTGCGCATCATAAAAACATTGGGCAAAGTGGCGCTGCTAACCGGTTTAGGGCAAGTATTTTTTACCTCCGTAATAGGTTATTTTATTGGTATATTACTGGGTTTTAGCGCATTACACAGTTTTTACATAGCTGTTGCGCTAACCTTTTCCAGCACCATTATTATTGTAAAGCTGCTTTCAGATAAAAAAGAAATAGACTCGCTGCATGGTCAAATAGCTATCGGGTTTCTGATAGTGCAGGATATTGTGGTAATCATGGTCATGATTATCTTGTCTGCCATTAGTCAGTCCGGTGGCGAAACACTTATGGCAGATGTACTGCGTATTTTGGTCATCGGGGTCATGTTAGTAGCCTTTACCTTGTTCTCTATGCGGTTTATAATTCCCAAGTTAAGTGCATTTTTAGCCAAATCGCAAGAATTACTCACCCTATTTGCCATAGCATGGGCAGTAGCATTTGCCGCATTTTGTGAGGTAATAGGATTTAGTGGAGAGGTGGGCGCATTTTTAGCCGGTGTAAGCCTTGCCACATCACATTTTAAAGAAACCATCAGCAGCCGTTTAGTCAGTTTGCGCGATTTTTTATTACTGTTCTTTTTTGTGCATTTAGGAGCCACCTTAAACATGACAGTTATAGGCGCGCAAGTACCCGCAGCCCTCATTTTTTCGGTATTTGTGTTAGTAGGCAATCCTATAATTGTACTTATTATTATGGGTTACATGGGCTACCGAAAAAGAACCTCCTTTTTAGCCGGCTTAACCGTAGCCCAAATTAGTGAATTTTCGCTCATTTTTGCCGGATTGGGTTTGGCAGTAGGGCATATAACCGAAGAAACCGTAGGGCTTATTACCTTAGTAGGGTTAATTACCATAGGTCTTTCTACCTACCTCATCATTTATGCCGCCGATATTTACCGGTATCTTTCGCCGGTACTCGGCATTTTTGAACGCAAAATAGCCCACCGCGAAGACGCACAGCAAAACACAACCACCAAAAACTATGACGTAATCATTATAGGTTTGGGCAGATTTGGCAACAGACTTGCCCAAATGCTAAATGAACACCCCCATATAAGTTACTTGGGTGTAGATTTTGACCCTACCATACTTAAAAAATGGGAACAGGAGGGTAAAAATTTTATTTACGGAGATATAGAAGACCCCGAGTTTTTAACCCAAATACCCTATCAAAAAGCCCGATTTATAATTAGCACCGTGCCCGATTTGACTATAACCAAACATTTGCTTGCCTCTCTAAAACAAGAAAACTACACCGGTGAAATTTTTGTTACTGCCACCAACGACCGCGATTACCACCTGCTCCAAAGCCTTGGAGCCCAAAACATACTGCGCCCCCATAAAATGGCTGCTACAAACTTTTACAACGATTACATGGTTAAAGCTATTGAACACTACAATAATCAGTAACAAAGATTCTTTTTAGTTTTGTTGTTATTGTTTGTCAGCCGTTTCATCGGGTCAAAAACTTGCAGCAATTATCCATGTCGTTCATCTTTACAAACCTTCGGTTATATTGTGCATATTTATTGCTTGTCCTTATTACAGGGGCAATGCTAACCTCATGCCAAAAAGAAGAAACCATCAACCCCGATAACCAAACCCTTTTGCCCCCCGTTATCACCTACCCACCCCAAGGCAGCCAGCAAACCAACTGCATACTCATAAAGTGGAATACCGTAAACAATGCCCAAGCATACACCCTGCAAGTTGCCACCGATAACCTTTTTTCTTACGGAGGGTCAATTATTTTACAAACAACCGTTTATGATGCCTCTCAAATACTCATAACCCTTAACCAAGGGGGGCAGTACTACGCTCGGTTAAGCGCTATCAATCAGGCACAAACCGCATCGGCTTGGTCGGCAATACACCCATTTAGCGTAAACGCCGCCGTTCTTTACAACTGCCAGCCCGAAACCATGCTCATTGCACCCAAGCTCATCAGCCCCCAGCAAGAAAGCGTTTTACAAGGCAACACCCAAACCTTTACATGGGAATCTGTTCCGGGCGCAGCCACCTATCATCTCCAAATAGCTACCACACCCAATTTTGCAGGCAATGTTTACAGCAATATCAACATAGCATTGCCCACCCGTACCATACAACAATTTAACACCGGCGCTACCTACTACTGGCGCGTAAAAGCCGTAAACAACGCCTACCAAAGCGCATGGTCCGAAACCGGAAGATTCAGCATAGCTCCATAAACCTTTTTTTGCACACCCTTGTAAGTTTTTACATACTGCCCCATACAAATAGGAGCATTGTAAAGAATCAATTATTCACACACAAACCATTCAGCAACAACACATGAAAAAGTTTGCATTTTTTTTGCTTTTTGTAGTATTTACTGCTTTTAGCATCACTGCACAGGCACAATCGCTCGACGACATTTTAAAAGCCCATTTTGAAGCAATTGGGCAAGAACAAATGCTAAAACTCCAAAGCGTACAGTTTAGCGGCAAAGTTATTGTTCAGGGCGGTATGTTAGAAATACCCATGACCATGACCCAAAAACGCCCCGGTAAAATGATTACCGAAAGCAGTTTTCAGGGACAAAAATTTATTGAGGCTTTTGATGGCAGCAAAGGCTGGCGCATTAACCCTTTTATGGGCAGCCCCGACCCGCAAGCAATGACCGCCGATGAAATCCGAAGCACCAAAATGCAAGCCGATATGGACGGCACACTCTATAACTACGCCGAAAAAGGTTACAAAGCTGAACTAATGGGAGCCGAAGAAATGGAAGGCTCTAAAGTTTGGAAAGTAAGATTAACCAACCAAGAAGGCGAACATTTTACCTACTTTATTGATGCCGACAGCTACGTACTGCTCAAAGCAGTATCTAAGGTGAAAATACAAGGCAACGACATGGAATCAGAAACCTATATGGGCAACTATAAAAAAGTAGAAAATATGCTCTTCCCCTTTAACATGGAAACCAAAATGCAAGGGCAGGTTGTTTCTACCGTAGTGATAGAAGACGTAAAACTAAACCTTGACGTGGACGATGCTAAATTTAACATGCCCGGAGGTGCCCCCGCTGCCGAATCAGGAAAAAAACCTGCCGAAAAAGAAAAAGCTAAACCCGAAAAAACCAAAAAGGGTAAAAAAGGAAAAAAGTAATCACTATATAACTTGCACAAAAAACCTCATGCGGTTGCCAAACCCGTGAGGTTTTTTTTACCCATTAAGCCATACATCTTTCACCACTAAAAACACCTAACCAAAAATAATGAACACAAATATCCATATTTACAGTATGGCGCTGTTGCTAATTTTAAGCCTTTCCGGCTGGCAAAACGCCCACGCCCAAAACCCCGCCACCACCGAAATAGACGAAAACACCTTTGGCGCTATTGAAGCCCGCCACATAGGTCCTGCCGCCATGAGCGGACGTATTGCCGCACTTGATGCCAGCCAAGCCGACCCCCGTTTAATTTATGTAGGCGCAGCAAGCGGCGGTGTTTGGAAATCAAAAAACGGCGGAACCACCTTTAAACCCGTTTTTGAAGAACACCCACAATCAATAGGAGCCATTACCATAGACCAAAAAAGACCCGATACCGTTTGGGTAGGCACCGGCGAACCCTGGACAAGAAACAGCACCTCCATAGGTAAAGGCGTTTACCGTACTACCAACGCCGGCGAAACTTGGGAATTTAAAGGCTTACCCAATTCTGAGCGCATTGCTCGCATCATCATTCACCCACAAAATCCCGATGTAGTTTTTGTAGCCGCACAAGGGCAATTGTGGAGCCCCAACCCAGAAAGAGGCGTTTACCAAACCACAGATGGCGGTAAAACCTGGAACCGAACCCTTTTTGTGGACGAAAACACCGGTTGTGCCGACCTTATCATGCACCCGCAAAACCCTAATATACTCTATGCCGCCATGTGGGACCACCGCCGACAGCCTCATACTTTTCGCTCAGGAGGTAAGGGCAGTGGCTTATACAAATCTGTTGACGGCGGAAAAACATGGAACAAACTCACCAAAAACGGTTTGCCCGAAACGGAAATGGGGCGCATTGCCCTTGCCATTTCGCCCGTTGCGCCGTATTACACCTATGTTCTCATAGAAACCGAAAAAACCGCCCTCTACCGCTCCGATGACGACGGTAAAACCTGGAAAATGACCAACAACAGCCCAGCAGTGGGCGAGCGCCCCTTTTATTTTTCCAACCTCCTTGCCGACCCCAAAGACCCCAACCGCATCTATAAACCCGGCTTCATGCTTCAGGTTAGTTCCGATGCAGGAAATACCTTTTCAAGCCCATCGGTAGAAGGTGGTAACTATCATGTTGATTTACACGCTTTTTGGATTTCGGCAGCCAACCCTAATTTCATGTACCTCGGCACCGATGGCGGCGTGTATGTTTCGCACGACAAAGGAAATACCTGGGTTTTTCTTCAAAACCTCCCCGTTTCCCAATTCTATCATGTAGCTATTGACAGCCAAAAACCCTACAACGTTTACGGCGGTTTGCAAGACAACGGCTCGTGGATGGCGCCCTCACAAAGCACAGGCGGCATTACCAACGCCGCATGGAAAAGCATCGGGTTTGGCGATGGCTTTAACGCTTTTCCCGATAACCAAGACGAAAACATCTTATACTGGCAATGGCAAGGCGGTAACATTGTGCGATACTACAAAAAAACAGGCGAGTTCAAACAAATCCGCCCATTCCCACAATCGGCAAAAGACAAACTCCGCTTCAATTGGAACACACCCTACACCTTTGGCGCTAAAAGCGGTAATTTATATGTAGGAGCGCAATTTTTGTACCGATCAAAAGATAAAGGCGATACATGGGAAAAAATATCGCCCGACCTTACCACCAATGACCCCGAAAAACAACAACAGGAAAAATCGGGCGGCATAACCGTTGATAATTCTACTGCCGAAAACCATTGCACCATTTTCACCATCAGCGAATCGCCCCTTGATGCCAACATCATTTGGGCAGGAACCGATGACGGCAACCTACAAGTAACTACCGATGGCGGTAAAAACTGGACAAATACCACCCCAAACATACAAGGATTGCCCGCACATACTTGGGCATCTTATGTAGAAGCCGGCCATTTCGACAAAGCCACTGCCTATGCTGTTTTTGACGGTCATACCCAAGGCGATATGAAACCCTACATCTACAAAACCACCGATTACGGCAAAACATGGGTTTCAATAGCTTCCGATAAAATCCCCACTTTTTGTCGGGTTATTCGCGAAGATTTGGTAAACAAAAACCTGCTCTTTGTAGGAACAGAAATGGGCTTATACCTTAGCATAGACGGCGGCGCAAACTGGGTGCGCTTTAAAGGAAACTTTCCCCAAGTGCCGGTATATGACATGGTTATTCACCCAACCGAACACGATTTGGTGGTAGCTACCCATGGCAGAGGCGTTTTTATTATAGACAACATAGGATTGCTGCGCCAGATAAACGCCCAAATGTTAGACCAGGAAGCAGCATTTTTTGAACACGAACCCTACATCATACGCACCCCCGGGAGTATGCAAGCATTTGCCGGCGACCAAGAATTTGTAGGCAGAAACCCCTCGCAAAGCGCCAATATTACCTACTACCTTAAAAAACGACACGTTTTTGGCGATATGTTCCTCGAAATTTACAACGATAAAGGCGAAAAACTCTCTCAACTACCCGCCGGCAAGCGAAAAGGCATTAACCGCGTGCGCTGGAACACCCGCCGCAAACCGCCAAAAGTGCCCGCCTCGCAAAGCCTCGATTTTCAGGCTGCCTTTGGACCCAGTTTGCCCACCGGAGAATACACCATTAAATTGGTAAAAGGCGACCAAACCTACCAAACCAAAATGCGCATAGAATTTGACCAAAACTCTATGCACTCAGTTGCCGACCGAAAAGCACAATTAGACGCCACCAACCGCACATACGATATGTTGGAAAACCTATCGTTTATTGCCCGACAAGTAACCGATATTATGGAGCAAGCAAAAGACCGCGCCGAAAAAGCCAAAGACAACAACCTCAAAACCGGCTTAACCCAACTATCGGAAAAAATGGACAAGCACCGCAAAGAACTCATGTCAACCACCAAATCTACCGGCATTACCGGCGAAATCCGCCTGCGCGAAAAACTAAGTGAATTGTACAGCGCCATAAGCGGTTATGATGGTAAACCTACCCAATCGCAAATGGAGCGCATCACCTCTATTGCCAGCGAAATAGAAGAGGTAAAGGGCATGTTAGAAAAAACCCTTGCCGGCGAAGTAACAGGCATAAACGATATGCTCAAAGCAGAAAACCTCTTGCCCATTGCTCCCACCACCCTTGAGCAATACCTCAAAGAAGACCAAGCAGGCGGCTCACCCATGCCCCGAAACAAAAAGCAAAGTCGACAACTGGGTAAAATGCTGCAAACCGCTACCTCATTTACCATGTGGTAAACCCAGCATCGGGTTTTATTGCTATTCCATTTATTTTTTTCAAAGTGCAGAAACGAAATACTTTACTCCGTTTCTGCACTTTGTTTAACTTTACTCTCATAGCAGATACTGTTTTGAGGTATAATGATATAAGTATAAGTAGCGGCATTACGGGTTGCAACTAAGCAGTTTTGGCAACTATTTAGTCAAAAGAGCGTTTTTTCTGAAAAGAAAATGTAAATTTGCGCAATCTTCCTTTCAAATTAACCAAATAAACCTACTTCAAAATGTTAAGCAAACGAAAAGCTAAGAAAAAACAAAAACAGTTGATTCGGGATTATTATGGAATAGTTTCCCCCGATATTAACTTGAAACACATTGTAATATCAAAGGACATTGTAGATGTGGAACAAAATTTTGAATTTTTTTCGCTTTACAAAAGGAATGCTCAGACAATAACATCAAACAAAACAGTATTCATAAATGAATTAAACGAAAACATGGTAGATGCCTAATTGGAATCAAGTATTAGACGAAATAAATAGAGCTCGTTTAGCTCAAGACCCTTTAGCTTTAGATACTGTCAGAAGAAAATATTTAACACAAGTTTCTGAAATAACAGGAAGAAATGCAATAGCTTATTACTCTGGTTGGCTTCAAAAACCCGGTTATGTAGATGCAAGCATAAACGACAAAGACAAAACAGCCTTTATGACCAACATACATGGTTTAGATAGGGCAAAGGGATTGGATTTGATTTTACACACACCTGGCGGAGATGTTGCTGCTACCGAATCTATAATTGACTACATAATAAGTATGTTTAATGGCAATGTAAGAGCAATAATTCCACAAATTTGTATGTCGGGAGGTACCATGATTGCACTTGCTTGTCGCCAAATTATGATGGGAAAACAATCTAATTTAGGACCTATTGACCCTCAAATCGGAGGTGTGGCGTGTCAGGCTGTTCTTGACGAGTTTGAGCAAGCCAAGAGAGAAATAAAGCAAAATCCTCATTCTGCTATTTTGTGGCAAACTATTATTTCAAAATATCACCCTACTTTTCTAATTGCTTGTAAACAATCAATTGAATGGGCAGCTAAAATAGCCAAAGAGGCTCTTGCTAAAAACATGTGTAAGAATAATCCCCAAAAAATAGGGGGAATTTTAGATGTATTTGCTAACCACTCAATACAAAAAAGTCATGCCCGGCATATCTCGTTAAGTGAATGTAAATCGGCTGGACTTGAAATTGTAGATATGGAAATGGACAATGACTTGCAAGATGCAATTTTAACTACACATCATGCTTTTATGCACTCAATTACCATGTCAACTGCAATAAAAATAGTAGAAAATCAACTTGGCGTAGCTTATGTAGAAAATGTAACTACACTCCGTCCATAGCAATTTAAATTTTCATCTCCCCAAAACACAGCCTTATGGATTTAAATGATTTAATGAAAGGCATGCAAGAACTGCAAAACCAAATGCTCAACTTGCGTCAGCAAGCCGAAAACGAAACCGTAGAAGCCGAAGCAGGCAACGGAGCAGTAAAAGTAGTAGCCACCGTTTCAAAAAAAATCATCAGCATTACCCTTTCGCCCGATTTGCTCACCAATGCCGATAAAGAAGAAATAGAAGACCTCCTTACCGTAGCCGTAAACAGAGTTTTAGATACCGCTCAGGTTACCTTAGATGCCAACATGCAAAAAGCAACCGAAGGGCTACTTCCACCCAATATGGATTTTTAAGCAACTCCTTCCAAACCGGCATGGAGAACAAAAACGTTTTCCAATTTAAGCAATTTTCCGTAGCACACCACCACTGCGCCATGAAAGTAGGCGCAGATGCGGTACTATTGGGCGCATGGGCAACCATTCCGCCCAATTCCAAAACCGTGTTAGATGTAGGAACAGGCAGTGGAGTAATAGCGCTTATGCTGGCACAGCGCACACCCAATGATACACAAATTTGGGGCATAGAAATAGACCCGGCAGCAGCAGCGCAAGCCCAACAAAATGCGGCAGAAAGCCCATGGAAACATAGGGTAAGGGTGGTATCGGGCAATTTTACCCAATACCAACATTTGCAAATATCCGAAAACCTTCCTTCGTTTTTTGACCTCATTGTATCTAATCCGCCCTATTTTGAACAACACCTGCCCGCTACCGGTAAAACCAGAAACCAAGCCCGGCATACCGACCACCTTACCTACCAACAACTTGCACAAGGTGCGGGCAAATACTTAAATCCCGATGGGTGCTTTTGCCTAATTTTACCACACCCGCAAGCATTAACCTTTATTCAAATTGCCGAAACCCATAAACTCTACTGCCACAAAATAACAGCCATACATACCCTTGCCCATAAACCTGCTAAAAGGTGGCTCATGCAGTTTGGCAAATTTCCGCCCCACCAAACCCTCCACAACAACTTGGTAATGGGCGGCGCACACCCCACACGGTTTACCCCCGAATGTAAACAACTAACCCAAGATTTTTATGCTGTTTTGTAACCCTTTTGTTTGCCTTTCTGTGCCGTTATTCAGGGTAGTTTGGTAAATTTTTGTACTTTTGCCGGAAAAATAAGATTTCATCTTTTCCAACTTCTATCAACAAACCACACCCATGAATTCATTTGACGTAATTGTTATAGGCAGCGGACCCGGCGGGTATGTAGCTGCCATTAGAGCATCGCAGTTAGGTATGAAAGTAGCAGTAGTTGAGCGCGAGTCGCTGGGCGGAATTTGCCTCAATTGGGGCTGTATTCCCACTAAGGCATTGCTAAAAAGCGCACAAGTGTTTGAATACGTAAAACATGCCGATAGCTTTGGCATCAGCCTTCAAAACGCCAAGCCCGATTTTACCAAAATGATAGCCCGAAGCCGTGAAGTAGCCAACGGCATGAGCAAAGGCATTACCTTTTTATTCAAAAAAAACAACATCACCCCCATTTTGGGCATCGGCAAATTGGTTACTGCCAACAAAGTAAGCGTAACTGCTGCCGATGGTACGCGCACCGAATACACCGCCAAACACATCATTTTGGCAACCGGCGCACGCTCTCGGCAATTGCCCAATTTGCCACAAGACGGTAAAAAAATCATCGGCTACCGCGAAGCCATGAGCCTGCCCACCCAACCCGAAAGCATGGTCATTGTGGGCGCAGGAGCTATAGGGGTAGAGTTTGCCTATTTTTACAATTCTATTGGCACTAAGGTTACTTTGGTAGAATTTATGCCCCGATTAGTGCCCGTAGAAGACGAAGAAGTATCTAAAGAATTGGAACGCCAATACAAAAAATCGGGCATAGAAGTACTCACCGGCACTACTGCCGATTCGGTTGACACATCGGGCAATAAATGTGTGGTTCATCTTACCGTTAAAGGTACAGAAAAACGCCAAATAACCGCCGATGTGGTACTTTCAGCCGTTGGTTATACACCCAATATAGAAAACATAGGATTGGAAGCGCTGGGCATAGCTACCGACAGAGGCACTGTAGTGGTTGACGAATACTACCAAACCAACGTAAAAGGCGTTTATGCCATTGGCGACATCATCAAAGGTCCGGCATTGGCACACGTAGCATCGGCAGAAGGCATCATTTGTGTAGAAAACATTGCCGGCTTAAACCCCGAACCCTTAGATTATGGCAACCTGCCCGGCTGCACCTACTGCCAGCCCGAAATAGCCTCAGTAGGACTTACCGAACAAAAAGCCCGCGAGCTGGGATATGAAGTAAAAGTAGGCAAGTTTCCGTTTACCGCATCGGGCAAAGCAAAAGCCGCCGGACATAGCGAGGGTTTTGTAAAGGTAATTTTTGATGCTAAATACGGCGAGTGGTTAGGCGCACACTTTATAGGCGCAAACGTTACCGAAATGATAGCCGAAGTAGTAGCCGCCCGAAAATTAGAAACCACCGGGCATGAAATCATTAAAACCGTACACCCGCACCCCACCATGTCGGAAGCAGTAATGGAAGCCACCGCTGCCGCCTATGGCGAGGTAATTCACTTGTAAAAGCTACCCAAGAAACGGTTGATTATTTTTTACAAAAAAAAGACACATCTTTTACCGTACTTTGGAACATTGACCCTATATTTGCACCGCTGCCACGCAGTTTTACCACTCTAAACTAACTGTTTCATTACAAAGTTGCCCCCTATTAGGGCAACTTTTTGTTTTATGGCGTACCTTCACGCAGATTTTTGCGTTTGTATGTAAAACCCAGTTAAAACCATGAAACAATTATTTTACAACAGTTTACTTAGCGCTTTAATATGGCTGTTGGCAACTCAGGCTGTTGTAAGCCAGAACTTGGAGGTGGAGCAGGTAAAAACCTATCCGCTAACCGGTAAAATTGAATACCTCACCTATAACCCCCAAGGCAGTTTAATAGCCGCCGGTTTACAAAATGGCACCATAACCGTAGTAAACACCCAAACCGGCGAAAACCTGAACATTGTAGAAGCACATGTTGGGGTAGTAAACCATGTAGAATTTAGCTCAGACGGCAAATGGTTAGCAAGCGCTTCAAACGATGGAACGGTAAAACTATGGCAAATAACAGACGGCATAGCATTGCCAGTTAAAACATGGCAAAACGCATTGCCCACCTCACTGTTTAAAGAAGCCTACTTTGTTGTTTTCAGCCCCGATAACGAGTTTGTTTTTTTTGGCGGAAAAAGCAAAAAAATAAAAAAAGGCAAAGTACAAAGCGCCGATACCGAAACAGAAACCCTGTTTGAAGGTAATTTTGACATTACCATTGCCCGATTAGACAACACCGGTCGTTACCTTACCTTTGCCAACGGGTACGCCATATCCTTCTTAGATATTCAAACCGGAAAACTCATTAAAACCATAGAGCAAAAAATAACCGATTACATCAACGATATAGTTTTTTCGCCAGACGGTAAAACGCTGGCAGCGTGGTGCGAAAAAGGATTGATTTTGCTTTGGGATTATCCTTACTGCAACTTTATTAAAACCATAGACGCAGGCAACAGAGGATACAGCCATTTGCACTTTAACCCCAGTAACACCCTGCTGGCAAGTGGTAATTTAGGACCGGCATTCCGGCTTTGGAACGTTGAATCGGGCAGTTTTACTGAGGTAACCAAGCATGTTACTAAGGTAAACACCTTTGCCTTTCACCCTATAACACCCAATTTGTTGGCTACGGGCAGCTACGACAGAAACTTGTCTATATGGCGCATATCGGATAAAGCCGATATGCCCCCGCCCCCGCCGCCGGTAGTAGAAGATACGCCGCCCCCGCCCCCTCCACAGCCCGAAGTTCCTAAAATAAATGACCGCCCAATCATTTCAAAAGCTAATTTTACCGTAGCCTCACCCAATATCACGGTAAATATATGGGACGACCGCCGCGAAGATGGCGA
>DDVC01000171.1 GCA_002345145.1 Bacteroidetes bacterium UBA2322 | reverse complement strand
ATAAAACTGTCTTTTTTAACAATTGCCTTTTGCACATCTTTAAGCGAAACTTTCAAATCGCCAAAAGCTACTTCTGCTTGTACATCAAACCAATCAATGCCCGATGAAACACTCATGCTCAATTTGGGCTTGTTTAGATTGAAGTGAAATTTGGTTAAGGTTTTAAACCCGAAAACTTCAATTTGCTGCTCTTTAAGTTTTTCAAAAAAATCTAAGAACCAACCGCCGTTCATTATAACATCGTAGGGCAACCAAAAATAATATCCCTGTGTGTCGGGGTATTGCTCAATAAATTCGGGGTGAAGGTGAAGTACAAATTCTTTGAAATTGGTTTCAAATTCAGTATTTCGGATAATGCGCAGGGTTTGTAATTGGGTGTTGGTGTAGGTAAAATCGGGTTTATCATCGGGCTCGGTTTGTTTGCCCTCGTATTCAATAAGGAGTTGAAAAATGAGGTAATCTTCGTCTTCTTTGAGGTAAATTTGGGCTTTGGGTTGGGCTATCACGTTGGTTATGGTAATATCGCCCAGTTGGTTGTTTATGGTAAAATAATTTTGCAGTGGGGCTATTACATTTTGGTACAAAGCCGGGTAAGCGCTTCTTTGAACACTGATAATGGGTCTTTTTAAGAATGATTCATAAATTTCGGAATGGTCATAATTGTTGAGCATAGCTATTGTGCCCTCATAATTAGCAAACAAATTGCCTGCAAAACTTAGCTCTTTTACCAAAAGTTGCTGTCCGTTTATAGAAACCAATGCTTCTAAGACCACTCTATCTTGTACTTCGCTCACCTTAAATTGCAAGGTAGCCTTTTGCTGAATAACGTTGGTAGGTTTTAAAGAATTTGGCGAAATAGCGGTGCCGGCATCTTGATGCAAATAAACCAATTTGTCATCTAAAAGGAAGAGCATTTGTTCTGCAAGTTTGTATATATATTTATGCAGCGCAAGTTTTTGTTCGGCAGGCAAATCGGAAGGAATAGTGGGTGTAAAATAACGGTTTACATATAAGCTTGCGGGTTTAATTTGGAGTGTTCTTTGAGCATATTCAAGAACAGCGCTACTCAAACACTTTTTACAAAGTTCAAACAAGGTAAAATCGGTACTGTCAACAGGAACAATATGTTTAAATTCTATATTACTTTGTTGATTTATCACTCCGGTCAGTTCTGAAGTTATTTTAGTTTCGGCTGCATTTAATTTGCCGGTAACCGGCATTACGGCAAAATAAGGGTATTGAGCAAACTGGTAGTTAAACACAAAAACGTAGGCTAATACATACTTAGGCTCTTTTTTGCCCAATACAGGTTTATTATCTGCTTGGTGCATTTTACGAGGCACGATTAAGGGTTTTGCCACCGGGTCGGCAGTCTGTTGCCGGTTGATGAGTTTGGGCAGGTCAGTCAGTTTAACAATAGTGGGGTCAAGAACTTTTAATTCCGGAATATCTTGTGAGTTAATGATAAAGGAAAATTTGCCATTAAGGTCATCGGAAAGCGAGTAACCAAATTCGGCTAAGAGGGCATTTTTGTGGTCAGTCCAATCTTTCATCATTTCAAAGGCTTTTTCGCCTTTGGAAAACTTGAGTTGCAAAAAAACTACGGCTCTGTGCAGGCAGAGCTTAATATCACCTTCGGCACAGCTACAGGAGGTAACATACTGATTGGCTGCTATTTTCTGTATTTGAACAACAAAGTCTTCTCCTTTAAATGAAACCACGGCTGATACTGACATATCGGGGTTGGTGGTTATCTTTGCCCTTTCGGTATAGGCAAGTTGTCGGGCGCGCGTCCAATCATCTTTTGTTAGATTATTCCTCAATACGTATTCATCAATATAACGCATGGTAAACAAGGATATGTTTGACAAATTACCTTGTTCCTGTGTACTTTTATTGGCGGTTTTGGAGTCCGGCATTGGATTGATAATTTCAGATAGAGCCAATAAAGCAGCCACTCCATGTTTACATAGCTCACCGTTTTCTGCTGCAGGGCAGGCACATTCTACAGTTAAGTGGTTGGGGTCGGCAAACTTATCTATTATAACATTATAGTATTTATTAAAATAGGTTTCGCTTTCAACCCTATACTTAGCTGTTTTAGCTTTGTGGTCTATTTTTTTCAGGATACAGTAACCTCTTCCAAATATATTAGACGCTTTTGCAAGTGTTTTTTTGCTAACATTTTGTGCAATAAATTGTGATACTACTTCAGACATATACTTATTGTAAATTTTTATTCTTACGGATTAGCCAAACCAAACTGCAAAATTAAACAATTGCAATACAATGAGAGGAAAATTTACTACTCAAACAGGTTTGTTATACAAAATGTTGTAAAATGTAAGATTGTGGGTGTTTATGTTAGCCCAAATTAGTTTCTGCTGTTATTTGCAGCTACATCAAACGCTAATATAAAATATCCCCCATCTATTTGTCAGAAGGGGGATATTTTGAGAAGCACAGACAAATAAAAAGAGGTTGCTATTAACCGCTCATTTTAATTTTTTTAATTAAATCATCAACAGCAGTTTTAAAACTTGTGTCCAACCCCATTTGGTCATCAACGCTGGTACAGGCATGAATAACGGTGGAGTGGTCGCGGTTAAAAAAGCGTCCTATGTCGGAAAGGGAGCTACTGGTAAATTTTCGGCACAAATACATGGCTACCTGCCTGGCGTTTACCAATTCTCTTTTTCGGGATTTGCCTTTTAGGAAATCAACAGAAATACGGTAATGCTGCCCGGTAGCATTAGTAATGTAATCACAGGTAAGCTCAGGGGCTTGGTGGTTAGAAATAGCCTTAACAGCTTCCTTTATTTGTGCAATATCAATAATGCGCTTTAAGTCATTTACATTAACTCTAATATAATTAAGCGTTCCCTCTAACTCTCTGATGTTTTCTTTGATGTTGTGAGCTATATACTCAGCAAATTCACGTTTAAGGATGAAGCCTTTTTCTTGTGCTTTGCGTTCTAAAATGGCAATTCGGGTTTCATAATCGGGCGCTTGCAACTCTACGGTTAGCCCCCATTTAAAACGAGAGAGCAACCGTGCGTCCATGCCTTGTAAATTGCTGGGAGAAACATCGGAGGTAAAAATGAGTTGCTTGCCTTTTTGGTGAAGAACATTAAAAACATGGAACAGGTTTTCCTGTGTTTTATCTTTATTTGAAAAGACGTGAATGTCATCAATTATCAGTACGTCTGCACTATTATAAAAATTACTGAATGAGTGGGCAGTGCCACTCTTAACGGCATCAATAAACTGGTCTAAGTATCTATTGGCCGGAACTACAACCACTTTTTTATCGGGGTGCAGTTTTTGTATTTCGTTTCCTATGGCATGGGCAATATGGGTTTTACCCAATCCTACGCCGCCATGTACCACCATAGGGTTGTAGGTTGTGCCTGGATTTTTAGCTATGGCGATAGCTGCCGATTTTGCGAGCAGATTACAGTCGCCTTCAACAAAATTGGCAAATGTGTACCATGGTATTAACCCGGATTCATATACATGAGGGATAACACCCGGTATCACATGCGGGTTGCCAAAACCATTTCGGTTGGCATTGGGCATGGTAAGAGAACCATTATCTGCTGAGCCATTAACTATTGGTTTGCCATTGCGTTCTGTGTCTTTTTCTACGGGTATCTGGTATTCAAATTTGGCGTTGTTTCCGAGTACTTCTTTTACCGCACGGCTCAGTTTATCGGCATGGTGCTCTTCAATCCAGTCATAAAAAAACTTGCTTGGAACTAATAAAGTAAGTACATTGCTATCTAACTTTACCGGTTTAATAGGTTTAAACCATGTTTCAAAACTCTGTGCATTATTAACCAAAGTCTCAATGGTTTGTAGGCAGCTTGTCCACACATCTTCTAATGTTTTCATAAGGGTAAGTGAGTTTTTCAATGATTGATTTGGCGCT
This sequence comes from Bacteroidetes bacterium UBA2322, assembly GCA_002345145.1. Lineage (GTDB taxonomy): Bacteria > Bacteroidota > Bacteroidia > Chitinophagales > UBA2359 > UBA2359. Next base: position 12,231 of record DDVC01000171.1, on the reverse strand, counting down.
GTTAGGTAATAATAGTAAACTTGCTGCTTTACTGCAAACTGTATGATTGTAGGGCTTTGTAAGGCGTTACCTGCAAAAAGTAGTTGCCTCAGAAAGATTTTAGTGGGTTATTTACGCGGTTATCTGCATTATTTTTTTTGTATAGGCACATAAATTTCTGCCCTTTTGGATACCCAAAAGGTGGGTGAAAGATTGATTTTGATTTGTGTTTCCTTAAATTTGCTGTATTTAATGTTACATACAGATTATTTCGCCCCACTCAGCATTGGTTATTGGGCGAAGTTTTGATTACTGCCTTTACCACTAAACGGACTGCAAAGATGCCATAACTTTTGCGGATTAAAAAATTTGGCGTGTCATTTTTTGGTGGAAATTTTTGTCTGAATGTAGTAACATCGGGCTCAAATTTGTGGAGTGCTTGTATTGTTTGCCTTTGCTTATTTAGCCCAAAAACCAATTGACTAAAAAAAAATGCAACACGCCTTTTTAACTCCATCCATAAACAGCAAACAATTATATTTGCAATTAGTGAAAGCAATTTGCAAAATAATGGTGTATATTTGCCCCCCATACCATTATTATTCACCCCTTTTGGAAAATTACCGGTAATGAAACGTTTTACCTTTTTAATAGCGCTGGTTATACTGAGCATTATTCCTGCTATGGCACAGCAAGATGCCCAATATACACAATACTTGTTTAATGGTTTGGTTATTAACCCAGCTTATGCAGGCACCCGCGAAACCCTGAGCGCATTAGCCATTTACCGTTATCAATGGGTAAATTTAGATGGCGCTCCCCGTACCTTAGGCGCTAGCGTACACAGTCCGTTGGGCGATACCAACAATGCGCTGGGGCTTACCCTTGAAAACGATGTGATTGGCGTACACAATCGTTTTAGCGCTTATGCCACCTATGCCTATCATGTGCCCGTTTCCAACAAAGCAAAATTATCGTTGGGTTTGAGCGCCGGGGTATTGAGTTATCGGTCTGACTGGACTCAATTAGAATCGGTTCAAGACCTTACCGACCCTAACTTTACCAATCAAATTGACAATAAACTATTGCCCAATTTTGGGTTGGGAGCTTATTTTTATAGCGATCGCTATTACATAGGCTTATCAGCGCCGCATTTGTTAAACAGCAAACTTAATGATATAAGCCAACTTAGCAAATACAAACGCCACTACTTTTTATCGGGCGGATACGTGTTTGACCTCAGCCCATCGCTCAGGCTTAAACCGTCTTTCCTATTAAAATCAATACCTGCCGAAGCGCCTTTTAATGCCGATTTAAACCTGAACCTCCTTATAAAAGATATGGTATGGGTAGGATTTGGCTACCGCACCGGCGATGCCGTTTTGTTTACTGCCTCCTATCAAACCGATTTTGGGCTTCGCATAGGCTATGCCTATGATTTTAACGTGTCAAAACTTAATCCCTACAACAGCGGCAGCCATGAAGTAATGGTAGGTTGGGATTTAGTGCGCGGCAAACCCGAAAAAGTATTAAGCCCCCGATTTTTCTAAACCAAGCTATCGGTTTGTGCCATGCAATTGTTTTATGCGCCCGATGTGCTAAATGGTCAATACGTTTTACCTCCAGATGAAGCTCATCACTGCATTCATGTACTACGCCACAAAACCGGCGACACCATTGAGCTAATTGACGGACAAGGCAATTTTTACCATGCCACCATAGCCAATGCCCACCCCAAAAACTGCACTTTTACCGTTCAATCTGTAACCCCAAGCCTATCAGAGCCGGCGGTAAACATACATTTGGCAGTAGCGCCCACTAAAAACATAGAACGCTGGGAGTGGATGCTGGAAAAAATAACTGAATTGGGCATTACCCACATCACCCCCATTCTTACCCGCCGCACCGAAAGACAACATTTGCGCTTAGACCGATTGCAAAAAGTAATACTGTCGGCGGTTAAACAATCCTTAAAAGCCCGATTGCCTGTTTTAAATAACCCCATTCCGTATGATAGTTTTATCATCGGGCAAAACCAATTTACTTTTCCACAACAAAACTTCATCGGGGTAATTGATAACCAACACAAACACCTGCTTTCGGCTTATCAAAAAGGAGGAAATGCCTTGCTGCTGATAGGTCCCGAAGGCGATTTTACACCCGAAGAAATTACCCTTGCCCTCAGCCACCATTTTGAACCCGTGTGGTTGGGCAGAAGCAGGCTGCGCACAGAAACCGCAGCCATAGCCGGCTGCCATATCGTAAACATGCTCAATGAAATTTGAGCGGCGGTTTCAACTCAAACACCTTGTTGGTTGTTTTGCCTCTGCTTGGTTTTTGTTTTGTTTAATCAATTTGCTTTTATGATAAAGATAAAATTTGTTTTACCCCTGTTGTTTGCTGCCATCTTTTGGTGGGGCGCAGCTCCCCAACCCAATACCGGCGCAACCAATAACACCGGCACCATAAAACTTGGATTGCTAAAATACAGCGGCGGAGGCGATTGGTATGCCAACCCCACCTCGCTGCCCAACCTCATCAGGTTTTGCAACAAAGAACTGGGCATGAACATAGACCCCGAACCGGAAACCGTAGAAGTGGGCAGTCCCGAAATTTTTAACCTGCCCTTTTTGCACATGACCGGACACGGTAACGTGGTATTTTCTGATGCCGATGCCAAAAATTTGCGCTTGTACTTAGAATCGGGCGGCTTTTTACATATAGACGACAACTATGGCATGGACCCCTACGTTCGTCCTTCTTTGAAAAAAGTGTTTCCGGAATTGGATTTAATAGAACTCCCGTTTTCGCACCCTATTTACAAACAGCGTTACCCATTTCCAAACGGCATACCCAAAATTCATGAGCATGATGGTAAACCCCCGCAAGGATTTGGCTTGCTTTATAAAGGCAGGTTAGTGGTTTTTTACAGTTACGAAACCGACCTTGGCGATGGCTGGGAAGACCCCGACGTACATAACAACCCACCCGATGTGCGCGAAAAAGCCCTCAAAATGGGTGCAAACCTTGTTCAATACGTTTTTTCGGAGTAAGCAAATTTAAGTTTTACCGCTGTTAAGGCTGCCAAACTCTGCCTTGCAAAATAACAGTTTCTATTAGGTTACTGCCAAAAGCATAAGGCAAAAAAGCCACCGATGGCATGGGTTGGGCAATAAACACATTAGCTACTTTACCTCGGCAAATACTGCCGTGCGTTTCTTGCAGCTCCATAGCATAAGCCCCGTTTATGGTAGCAGCGTTGATGGCTTCTTCGGGCAGCATTTTTAGTTTAAGACAAGCCAAACTTAGCACAAAAGGCATTTTGCCCGATGGAGTAGAACCCGGGTTGTAATCGGTTGCCAGCGCTACCGGTAAACCGGCAGCTATCATTTGGCGGGCAGGCGCATAGGGTATATTCAGAAAAAAAGCTGTGCCGGGCAGTAAAACAGGCATTGTTTGCGAGCCTAACAAGCTATATATTTCAGCTTGCCCTATTTGCTCTAAATGGTCAACAGATAAGGCGTTATGCGCCACTCCAACTTGCACACCACCACTAACAGCCAGTTCGTTGGCATGTATTTTGGGTTTAAGACCATATAGGGCGCCGGCTTTCAGAATCTTAGCCGTTTCGGGTACGGTAAAAAAACCCTCGTCGCAAAACACATCAATATAATCGGCAAGTTCTTGTGCCGCAATTTCGGGCAGCATCTGGTTTGTAAGGAGGTTAATATAAGCCTCTCTATTGTGTTTGTAGGTATGTGGCACGGCATGTGCACCCAAAAAGGTAGCTTTTATACTCACAGGCAATGATTCTTTTAACCGCCTTATAACCCTCAGCATTTTCAGCTCCGATTCGGGTGTTAAGCCATAACCGCTTTTTATTTCTACAGCCCCGGTGCCATAACCTATCATTTCTTTGAGCCTGCCCAATGCCGCCTCAAACAACTCCTCTTCCGAAGCCTGCTGAAGTTGCTGAGCCGAGTTGAGAATTCCGCCTCCTTGCCGGGCTATTTCTTCATAACTCATGCCTTTAATGCGGTAAACAAACTCCTGCTCGCGGCTGCCTGCATATACAATATGCGTATGCGAATCGCACCAGCAGGGAAACACCATTTTGCCCCTCACATCTATCACTTCTGCGCTTTCGCCCACATCGGGGCAGGAACCCATAGAGCCAAAATCGGCAATTTTACCCTTGCTAATCAGCAGCCAAGCATTGGGCAGGCAGGGAAGGTTTTGCATGTTAGCGCCTGCCACCCATCGGGTGGGCTTTTCTTCGGTTTGTACTAATAACGCTATATTTTTTAACAACAACATGGCAATAAAAAAGATGTTTGAACGGTTATAAGTAAAGTGCCCAAATCAACATAACCCGGTAAATATAATTCAGCTTTTAAGGCAAAAATCAAATGTAACCCGTGCTACTCACATTTTTTGTGATAAAACGCGGCAGAAAGCAACGGAAAGACCATTTTTTACGTTATAAATAGTTAGTTATGCGGCAGGAAGCGGTAAAAATAGTTAAAAATTTGCCTTTTTTGTTGCAAGTGCGCAAAAATACGTATCTTCGTGTTGTTTTAGACATGTTTAAACGTATAAACCCTTACCAAAACAACCCAATTTTGAAAACTATGCAGTACAACATATCGGCATTAGGGGTTTTGCTGTTATTCCTAACAAGCATGGCAACAAATTATGCTTTGGCTCAATCGGGCAAATTTGGCGGTGGGCTTATTTTAGACCCCGAAAAATACGAGCAAGTTCCATTAGCTTCACCGCTTACCAATAAGAGTTTAGAGCTTATCCCCTACAAACATAGCCTTAAACCTTACTGCCCCAACCCAGGCGACCAATTGGGCACAGGTACCTGCGTGGGTTGGGCTGCTGCTTATGGCGCCCAAACCATTATAGAAGCCATTGCCAACGGCTGGGAGCGTTCTACCCACTTAGCCACTTTAAATGCCAATGCCTTTTCGCCATCTTACGTTTACCGCAAGGCGCTGGAAAATGAGCAAAAAAGTTATGACTGCTACTTAGGCATTCATATTGCTGATGCTTTAATGGCGATGCAATTATCTGGCAATTTAAAAATAAACGAATACCCATTTGACGAAAATTGTACACTTACCCCCACTCCCAGCCAAATAAGTATGGCAGAACGATATAAATTAAAGGGTTTTTTGCGCGTTTCTTTTGTAAACGAGGATAATGCCAAAGTGAGCAAAATACGTCATTGCCTTGCCGATAACATGCCCGTTATAGTTGGCATGATGGTTTATGAAAATTTCAAAGAACTTTACCACGACAACCACACATGGAATCCGAATAAGGGTGATAAAGGACAACCTACTATACACGCTATGCTGGTGGTAGGTTATGACGACGAGACCCAAACCTTTGAACTCATGAACAGTTGGGGTACGGAATGGGCAAACAACGGCTTTATTTATGTTAAATACGAAGACTTCAACAAATACACAAAAGAAGCCTATCAGCTATTGTATGACCCACCTATGCCATTAGCTGCCAAAAAATATGCAGCCAATATAGCATACCGCGAACTTGGACGCACCCAACAAGGCGATGCCGCCAATTGTACCAGCGAAATCATAGGTACTATGCGTGCTACGCAAAATGGAGCTGTATATTCAATGGAAAATATCTATAATAACAATACTAACTTTCAGATACATCTTACGCCTAAAAGCCCTAACATGTTTATCTATGGTTTCAGTATAGATGATAACAATGTCATAGATTTATTGCACCCTCTTACTTCTGATATGATAGCGCTTTATGACCCTAAAGCACACAATACAACTATTTCTGCCAGAGTTCCTACCACTAAGGGCACTATTGCCATTCCGCATGAGGATTATTGTATGGAATTAGATGCCACCCCCGGCACAATGAACGTGTTTTTATTCTCAAAATCGGAAATAGACCTTAACCAATTAAGGCAGCAAATGCCCCTTACATCGGGTAATATATTAGACAGACTAAAGGTAATTTTTCCCGACAGGCTTGCCAATCGGAACCAAATAACCTATCACCCCAATATGAGTTTTGAAGCCGATTTAGACGATATGCAAATTGTTCCAATGGTTATAGACCTCAATCATTTACCTAAAAAACCTTAAAAACCACTGCATGAACAACCTATACCTTACAAACCAATTCTACAACAGTATGAGAGCCCTTTTGTGTTGCTGCTTAATATTGTTGCAGTTGCTGCTGTTTGCCCAAAACGAACAAACCCTGCTGCTGGCACCGGTAAAAGATAACGGTAAGTGGGGGTATGTAAATGATAACGGTAAAATGGTTGTACTGCCTAAGTTTGAATTTGCCAATGAGTTTACAGACGGATTTGCCGCAGTAAAGGTAAATAACCGATGGGGATTTATTAACGGCAATGGCAAATACGTAATTGAGCCCCAGTTTGATGATGCCTACAGTTTTTCCGACAATTTGGCTCGGATTAAACAACATGGATTGTGGGGTTTTATTGATAAACAAGGTAAATTTATTGTGCGCCCCACCTTTGATGCCGCCGGCGATTTTAATGAAGGATTGGCTCCGGTGGCAATAGATGGAAAGTACGGCTACATCAACACCAATGGCGATTATATTTTGGAGCCCCAGTTTGACGATGCTTACGATTTTTCGGAAAACGTGGCACTGGTTTCTTTAAACGGACAGTGGGGCTACATAGAAATATCGGGAAAATTTACCGCACTCCCTCCCAGCGAAGACTTGTCTAACTTTATTTCCGAAGGTTTGGCAGTGGCTAAATCAAACGGAAAATACGGCTATCTTAATGCGCAAGGTCAGTTTGTTATAGCTCCTCAGTTTGAAGATGCCCGACATTTTTCGGAAAGCATGGCAGCCGTAGCCAAAAACAACAAATATGGCTATATAGATAAAAATGGAAACATGGGAATTAATGCCATTTTTGAAGATGCCGATTATTTTGCCGAAAGATTAGCGGCAGTACGCCTAAACGGGCAGTATGGTTACATTAACACCACCGGGGCTTTTGTGATAGTACCCCAATTTGAAGATGCCAAACCATTTAATGAAGGCATGGCAAAGGTAAGATTTGAGGGCAGATACGGATTTATTAACAATAGAGGCGAGTTTGTGGTAGCTCCCGAATACCGATGGGCTTCCGATTTTTCTGAAGGATTAGCCGCCGTAGAATGGAACGGTAAATTTGGCTTCATCAGCTCGCTTGGCTGGACAGTTATTGAGCCACAATACGAAGATGCCGGCTCCTTTAAAAAAGTGCGCATCATTAACTCTACTGATAAACCGGTTATTACCTTTGAGTTGCCCTCGCAAACTATGGTAAATGCTGCCGAACCGGACCTGAAGGTAAAAGCGCTGATTACCTCCTCCTCTCCGTTAGTAGATTACCTGCTGGTTAATAACAACCAACTGATTGACCTTCAGGCTTCTATGAAGGGTACCAGTATTAAAAAAGTAGTGAAAGCCGATAACGAAAACTACGATGTGCTGGTTGAAACTACCTTGCAATTACAGCCCGGCTTAAATGAATTTTACATTAGAGCGGTAAACAACAATGGCAGTACTACCTCCGAAATGCGTAAAGCCCTCTACTATACCTCCGAGCTTACAGATAAACCCAACCTTTACATATTAACCATAGGCATTTCAAAATACCAACAGGCACAATATAATATCAATTATGCCCATGCCGATGCCAATGATTTTGCCGATGCCTTTTATAAGCAAAGTAAACTGCCCGAATACAAAAGCCTCTTTAAAAACATTGTTATTGAAAAACTTATTAACGAAGAGGCTACAACCCAAAACATTAAAAAAGCTATTTACAGCATGAAAAAAATGGCCTCCAAAGGCGATTTGTTTGTGCTCCACATATCCTCACACGGCGAAATTGACCCGCAGGGCGATTTTTATATACGTACCTATGATTCTGATGCAGGCTTAGACTATCTATCTATATCTGCCCTCTCTAACAAATGGCTTGCCGAACAAATTAAACAATTTGATTGTACGGTGGTGCAATTTTTTGATGCATGCCATAGCGGCAGCGGCAGCAATGACCTACTTAGCAATAACGGACTGGCTTTAAAGAGTGGTAGCTCACAAAGTACTGATGTGGCAGTACGCGAACTGAAAGAAGCGCTCCAGTCTAAAGCCCTCTATTTCTTTGCTTCAAGCGGTGGATTGCAATTGTCGCAAGAAAGGAAAGAATGGGAAAACGGCGCTTTTACCGAAGCCATTTTAAGTTGCTTTGTACAAAAACCTTTTACCTCCTTTACCGGACAACCTATTGTGGCAGACCTTAACAGCGACGGCTATATTAACACCAGTGAGCTGAATGAATATTTATCAAAAGTGGTAAAAGTGCTTACCAACGGGCAACAAACGCCAAAAGCTACTATTGAAAACGGCGAACCAATTAACTTGTTTGTATTAGACAAAAAGTAAGCCAAAGGCAAATGCCTTATTGTTTTTAGTCTTGCTGCATTCCTATACTTTTCATATAACAGGGTGGGGTTTTAACCTCACCCTGTTTGTTAAATCTTGTAACTAAACCAAACCCATCTTTTATGTTTCAGAAAACGTTTATTACTTTATTTTTCATTCTAATCAATTTTATGTCGGTTTTTGCACAACAAACAGGTAATGCTCCCAAAGAACAAATGGTGCTAATCAGTACCGAGTTTGGTGATATTAAAGTGAAACTTTACAACGAAACACCTTATCACCGCGACAATTTCATAAAACTTGCCCAAGAAGGTTTTTTTAACGATTTGCTCTTTCACCGAGTTATTAAAGGTTTTATGATTCAGGGCGGCGACCCAAACTCGCGCAATGCACAGCCCGGGCAGCAATTAGGCTCGGGCGGACCTGGTTATACCCTTCCTGCTGAAATTAACCCCGATTTGTTCCACAAAAAAGGTGTTTTATCGGCAGCACGCACCGGCGACCAGGGTAATCCGCAGCGCCGCTCATCGGGTTCGCAGTTTTACTTGGTACAGGGAAAGGTATATACCGAGGCGGAATTGGAGCAAATGTCGCGCAATGGATTTGTATTTAGCGAAACACAAAAGCAAACCTACACTACCATTGGCGGCACCCCGTTTTTAGATGCACAATACACTGTTTTTGGCGAAGTGGTAGAAGGTTTAGATGTAGTGGACAAAATAGCAGCCGTTCCTACCCAACCCGGCGACCGTCCGGTGCAAGATGTTAAAATGAAAATTACCCCTATAAACAGCAAATAAAAAAAGTAACAGTTTACTTCTCTGGTAAAACTAAAAGAGCGGTGGTTTACAATTAGGTAAACCGCCGCTTTTTTAGTTAGGAATTACGACTACCAATTACCAACCTTTCACTCTTCACTTTTAGCTCGTTTCTTCAATCAACGGGTGTAACCCCGGTTTGACGTAGAATGGCACACAAAGTTCGTGTGCTGCCGGCATGAGCTAAAAACCGGCAGCAATTAACACACATATAACACTAATGGAGCTGAATAGCGCCGATTTTTGAAAAATAAAGCCTCAACCGGGTAAATGATTTCGGGATATTGCTTTGATTTTGGATTTCAAGGCTAAACCACTATCGGGCTTGCTATTGTTTTGTATCTGCCCAAACAACGTTTATCCATTTAATCTGCGCTATCTGTGTGCTTTTTTTGGTGAAAACAGGTGGGAATAACTCAATTCATACATCAAACCGTGGCTGCACCCTCTTCAAACAACTTGCTTAAAAAATTGCACAAGTTGTTAATAGCATCTTGTGTAAGCCAGTTATTGGTATTGCGCGGTGCTACATAGTTAGAAATGCTCCGCACCTGGCAAAAGGGTATGTGCTGCATGGCGCAGGTGTAAAAAAAGGCTGCACCCTCCATGCTTTCTACGTCGGGCAAAAAAAGACTGCTGCGCTGAGCAATTGTGTTATTGTTTCCGGCTACCGTATTAACCGTTATACCTTTTACAGTTGCCAATTGGTTTAGGGCGGGCAGTTTCTCTTGTGGGAGCGTCCAGTTATCTAAGATACCATTTTGAAACGGAAAAGCATCGGGATTAAAAAAAGGCATTTTAGAAACAGGTATAAACTGTTGGTTATCCTCAGCGCCTAAATCGGCAATTTGTTCTGAAGTTACCTGAACAACCTGACCCAACGACAAAGATGGATTATATGCCCCGGCAATACCTGCCTGCACTGCCATAACATAAGGGCGTTGCAATAAGGCACAGGTGGTATGGTAGGTAGTGTGCATAATGCCTGCTCCGGTAACAACCACGGTAATTCTAAACCGATTTATTTGCAACCGGTAGGTTACATGTGGTCGTTGTGCCGCCAATGTGGCGTTCCACCGGTTCAAAAACGGTTCTACTTCAGCTACAGTTGCCACAATTAACAATAGGCGCATGCTTATAAAATGGTTTATTTTTTGAAAATGAAAAATACAGCTAAAACAAGAAATACAAATCCTATAAAATGGTTCAGCCGGAAGGCTTCTGTTTTAAACAACAGTACCGAAAAAACGGTAAATACTACTAACGTAATAACCTCCTGTATTACCTTTAACTCTACCAGTGAAAAGGGTCCGCCATTTCCCTGATAGCCTAATCGGTTTGCAGGCACCTGAAAACAGTATTCAAATAATGCAATACCCCAACTGATGAAAATAATACTAAATAACCCTAAGTTTTCAAACCAGCGCATATCTTTAAACTTTAAATGACCATACCAAGCAAAGGTCATAAAGGCATTAGATAAAATGAGCAATAAAATGGTGAATACTGCTTTCATGCGTTGGCAATTTATGTTAAAGTGGTAGGCATATCACAAATCCGCAGTTATTTACTGCATGTGCGTATTACCCAACTTTAGTACAAACTAAACTGCAAAGGTAGGAGAAAAAGATGAAAAATAAGTTTGTGCACCTTGTGATACGTAAAAATTGGGCTATAAATTATGGTACAATGTAAAGGCATCTTCAATATGATAAATCTGCGGAGTGCTGCCCTTTTGTATGGTAATAGAAATGACATCAAACCGCACTCCTAAATCTAACTCATTAATTTCGGTATATAAACCTGCTGCTTTTACCAACATTTTTTGCTTATTTTTATTCACCCGCTGTTCGGGATAGCCAAAATAATTGGTGCTTCGGGTTTTTACTTCGGCAAAAATGAGCAAGTTGTTCTGTTTGGCTATAATATCCACCTCACACTTACCCTGTTGCCAGTTAGTGTGCAATACTTCATATCCTTTTTCGGTAAGGAATCGGGCTGCCACCTGTTCGCCCCATTTTCCTGTTTTGTGATGTTCTGCCATATTGTGTGTATTGACACAAAGATAAGTAAATTGCATACTACCAGAACCCGATTGCTATATTTAAACCCGTTTAGTGTAGAAATACCCCTTTCCTACCAAATTTTGACAGTACAATAAACCCACTGGGTTTAATGTGTTGTACCGGATAATAAATTTTTAAGCGTAAAAGATGGTGAAAGTAACAAAAAAATAGACAAAAAAGCGTACCTTTGCACCCTCAATGGTCAAACTCCATTAAAAAGACTGTTCCTTGAAACCGCAACATGAATACAATAACCGTTTAGAAGACTTTACCATAGAGTTTTTGGGGTTACAGCAAGAACGTTATAGTTTTGCTTACTACCTTAACAACAGTTTCTTAACAGTATTTGATTTCTCGGCTGAGTTGGCGTGCAATGACTTTGACATTCATATTCAACTTGAGTTTACCAAAAAAAGCAACCTGTTTATTTTAGACTTCACCTTTGGAGGGAGTGTTAATGTAGATTGCGACCGATGTTTGGTGCAAGCAAATTTGCCGGTGAAAAACACGTATCAGGTATTTGTTAAAACAATGGGGGCTGCACCTGAACGAGCTTATCAAGATTTGGATATTGTTTACCTTAAACCCGAAGATACCAATATCAACATAGCTCAACTCATTTACGAATTTTTGTCGCTTAGCATTCCGGTTAAACGCATACCCTGCATTACACTTAAAGATAAAACTATTTGCGACCAGGTTGTTTTATCTAAGTGGCAAGAAGTGAACGCAGCCGATACAAGTGCCGGAAATAAAACCTCCGAGCCCGACCCACGTTGGGCTGCACTGCAAAAACTTAAAGACAAGCTAAACAAACCCTAACAACCCGAACGAAACCTAAACCTTGTTTTTTATTTAACTTTAAATAACTGCAATACTGTTAAGCAGTTTGC
>DDVC01000024.1 GCA_002345145.1 Bacteroidetes bacterium UBA2322 | reverse complement strand
TTTGAGATGATTTTTGGCGTGGGGGGCAGGGGTTAAGATGCCGGGGCTACGCCCCTTTACCACCCGGTTTATTCGGTTTTTCTGCCAAGGTTAAAGGGCTGCGCCCCATGAGATGGTCAATTCTGAAATAGTTGTAAGCTATTGGTTAGCTTTTGTGTTACCATTCTGAAAATCGGCATTAAGAAAATCGGAACGGAGGGCGATCAGCAGGTGGCGCAGCAAACGCTACTACCAATATTGTATAGGAAACACTGCCGGTGCAGTATTTGCCTTGGCACATGCCGCCCGTAGTGCAGATTTTTAGCCCATTTTCAGGAAGGCTTGACTTTTTACTACTTTTTTATCAAGAAAAAAGTAGATAAGGTTAAACGACTGTTGAGGTTAGGAGTAGCTTATTAAAGGTGAGTTAGTTACACTTGAAAAGCAATTTGCCGTAGGGAATATCGGGAAATCATTAAAGACTAATTACAATTGACCATCTCTGAACCCACGCCCGGCGCTTACTCCAACAGAATAGGTTTGCCTTGGTAAAAATCTAATATCTTTAGTCGGAAATAGTACTCATACCTTGCCGATTCAAGGTTTAGCTCCGCAATGGTGAGGTTGTTTTTTACATTCAGGTAATCTAATGACGTAGATGCGCCTGCATTCATGCGTTTTTCGGTTTGGTTTACCGATTGACGAAGGGCAGCCACGTTTACTTCCGTAGCTTCAATGCGTTGTGCAGCAGAGCGGGCATTAAGGTAAGCCTGTTCTATCTGTTGCCGCAGCAAAACTTTAGCATTCTCTTGTGCAAGGTAGGTATTGCTTACATTGAGCCGGCTTTGCTTAATGGCATTTTTTACCTGAAACTGATTAAAAATAGGGATATTTACATTTACGCCTAAAAACCCGCCAAGGTTGTTCCACAGTTGTTTAGGATAAGCCGTTTTTTTAAAGGTATATTCAGGCGTAAGGCTTACTATGGGTGTGCCGGTAAGGGTAAAAAAATTGGTAAACGAAGTATCAATGGTGTTGCCAAAAATAATTTCCTGCGCTCTGCTGGAATACAACGTGCTAAAATTAGCCGAAAGCGCTACCGTTGGGTATTTTGCCCCTTCGGCCACTTTTAGCGATTGCTCCGCAGCACGTGTACGCAGCAGGGCTCCCTGTATTTGCGGCTGCGTGGCAATGGCGGTTTCATACACTTGTTCTGCTGTAAGCAGGTTAATGGCATTGGGCGAAAAAGAACCAATGGCAGGTTTAACCACAGCAAACAGGTTGTAATAATTTAAAATTTGCGACAATCCCAAGTAAGCCGATGCAACGGCGTTTTTGGCATTTACGATATTAAGACGGTCGTTAGCTATTTGCGCTTCAATATCAAGCAAATTGCCCGATGGCAGCGCTCCCGCTTTCACAAAACTTTCGGTTTGGTTATACTGCCTTTGGGTAACCTCTGCTTGCTGTTCTAATATGCGTTGCTGCTCCTCTGCCAGCAGTACCTGCAAATAAGCCGAAAGCACATTCAGCTCTAAGTTATTTCGCAGCTCTTTTATATCCCAGTTAGCAGCTTCCAGCTCTAATTTGCGCAGCTCAATGGTATTTTTTTGGCGCATACCGTTGTATAAAACCACACTACTACCCAGCGACAACTGCGAGGCTTGAATAGCCTGCGTATTAAATGTGTTGGTAAATGGGTCTATACTTCTACCGTAGTTTAACCCATGCGAAAAATTGGCATTCAGGTTAGGCAATCGGTTGTGTTGGCTTTGTTGCAGGCTGATGGTAGCGTTTTCGGCTTGCAGTTGCAGTTGCTGGGCTTGTATATTATGCTGCATAGCATACTCTACACACTGCCTAAAAGACCAAGATGTATTGGCAGTTTGGGCAAAAAGCAGCCCCGTAGCCTGCCACATAAACACTATAAGTAACGTAACCGTATTTTTCATGTTGAGCATATTGCTTTTGTAGTATTGTTTTGTTTGTCGCATTTATTGAGCAATGGTTACAGTTTGGGCACAAAAAGTTCATAAGGCACAGCCGGTTGGTTATGTTATGATTAGTGGTGGCAGGTTAGGGCTATCCAATAACGGCAATTGCTTCGGAAGTAGTAATTTGTTTTTTTTACCTTGCTTCTTGGCAATAATCCTGAATGGTTCTAACATTTTACATGCTCCAAACAGGGTAGCGCCAGGCATTTATTAGTAGTGGGGTTTGCAAATTGGGAAGAAAAAAGTAGCGTTATGGCTAATTTTCAAAATTTTCGGGTTAATTTTCGGATTATTTAAACTTTGCACTAAGCTCATTTTATTGTTTGCCATTCACAAATAAAAACACGCAAATCCTTTTTATGTAAGGGTTTTGCTGTTTTGTTGTGTATTTTTTGTTTTCACAAATCTCCTAAAATGTATTTGCGGGCACAGCTAAATTGGCTCAATTTTGCATCGTTAAACAATTTAAGTCACGCAAAAAGTCGTTAAAACATGAAATCATTATTTAAAATGCTTTCCTCCGGCACATTTTTTTCTGTTTTGTTAGCAGTGTTGCTGTATTTGGGTATCAGCGCCCAAACATTTGGTCAGTTTCTGGTAAATGCCAACGATGATTATGTTACCGCATCGGGTAGCATTTTGGTTATTGATGTACTTGCCAACGATACCGGCAGTGGGTTAATCATTACCAATATTGGTTGCGGACCAGCTTATGGCGAAGCCGATATTACACCCTCCGGCGCTATTATATACTCCTACAATACCGGCGCTATGGTAGATGACCAGTTTTGCTACACCGTATGCACCGGCGGCACTACTCTGTGCGATACAGCTATGGTGTACATCTCTGCCGGTTCGGGCTCTACCGCTCCTATTGCAAATGATGATTATGTTCAAATTTATGCCGACAGCCTTGGCGCCATTACCACCACCATTGCCCCGCTGCTAAACGATGTTACCTTCGGGTCATCAGTTACGGTAGCATTGGCATTGCCGCCTGCAAACGGCACAGCCCTACTAACAGGTTCTGTATTTGTTTACACCCCAAACCCCGGTTTTACCGGTGCCGACCAGTTTACCTACACCATTTGTAATAGCATGGGCGAGTGTTCAACGGCTACCATTTATATATGGATTGAAGATGGCGGCGGCAGCGGCAGCGCCCCCATAGCCAATAACGACAACTATTGCACTACACAAGACACGCCGCTCATCATAAACGTATTAGAAAACGATGTTTGGGACCCCGCGTTATCTATTGATTATACCATTATTACCGAACCCTCTAACGGTACACTTACACCGGGCGCTGTGGCTTTTTACTACATGCCCAACCCCGGTTTTACCGGCACCGACCAGTTTACTTACCAGCTTTGCACCGGTAATACGCCCGCTATGTGCGATATGGCAACCGTTACCATTTGTGTACTGCCCGATACCATCACTACGGTTTGCACCGGTATGGCATGTGTGTGGCCCGGCGATGCAAATAATAATGGCGTAGCCAATAATTTTGATATTCTTGCCCTTGGATTAGCTTATGGATACACCGGCGGCGCTCGCCCCGATGCTTCGCTAAACTGGGTAGGTCAGTACGCCCCCAACTGGGATATGTATATAAGTACTGCCGATAGCACTGCCGGTACTACACTCGGCTATTTTAATGCCAAGTATGCCGATTGTGATGGTAACGGTATTGTTGAAGCGGCAGATACACTTGCAGTATCCCTAAATTATGGTTTGACGCACGGAAAAACCGGCGACCAGCCCGATGAAGATGCTCCGGTTATTGGCTTTACCCTCCCAACAACAGTGCAAGAAAACACTTGGGTTACTGCCGATATTATCTTGGGCAGCCCCGATACTCCGGTTACCAATGTGCACGGTTTGGCGTTTACCTTTGAGTTTGATACCAACCTTATTCAGCCTTCATCGGTTAGCTTTAACTTTAACGCTGCTTCGTGGTTGGGAAGCGCCCAAAACCTATCTTTTAACAAAGCCCTTGCCGGTGGCATTGCCGATGTGGCTTATACCCGCACCGATAAAACCAACGTTTCGGGCTATGGTGTTATAGGCACCGTAAGTTTTTTTGTGATTGACAATATAGACGGTAAAAACCAGAGCGCCCCGCAGTTAGAAATTAAAGCCTCTAATGCCTCAGTGGTAAATGCAAGCGGCATACTTACCACACTTAATACCAGCGCCGCTTCTACCGAAGTAAGCACTTCTATAACAACATCGGGCGGCAATGCAGGTAATATGGTAAAAGTTTATCCCAACCCCACTGCCGGTATGCTCTATATAAGCAGCCCACTTGCCGTAGTAGAAACTGCCACACTCTATAATACTGCCGGACAAGCTGTTTTAACCCAACATGCCCAAACCAATAACCTTACTGTAAATACCGATTCCTTAGCGCCGGGTTTATACCTGCTCCAATTGGTTAGCGCTAACGGTATCAGCACACATAAAGTACAGGTTTGGCGTTAAAATAACCGCCCCGCCGACTTAATACTAACCGCCCAAATAACAAAATGCCGGTTCCTATACGGGAACCGGCATTTTGGTTTGTGAAGAAGTGTTTGAACAAAAAAATGCGCCCGATACTACTAATAGGGCGCATTTTGTGAAAACAAACTTAAAGTGAAACGAAAAAAAGAGCCAGCAGAGGGACTCGAACCCCCGACCAGCTGATTACAAATCAGCTGCTCTACCAACTGAGCTATGCTGGCAAAAATTTGCCCTTAAAGCGGGGCAAAGGTAATAGGTAAATTGTTTTTTACCAAAAAAAAGTTCCTAAAAATATTTTCAGGAACTTTTTTCTTTGTTTTAGCAGATTAACGGTGTCGCATAATGGGCATAATGAGCATGAGCAGGTGTTCGTTTTCATCCTGCACCGCCGGTAATACAATAGCTGCCCTAAACGGAGCCGACATTTCTATGCGTACTTCTTCGGTATCTAAGGATGCGAGCATTTCTATTAAAAATCGGGCATTGAAGGCAATTTCTATGGGTTCGCCTTGGTATTCACACTCAAAGGTTTCGCGGGCTTCGGTAGAAAAATCAAGGTCTTGGGTATGTATTTTAAGCTGGTTATCGGCAATGTTAAAAGCCACCTCAAAGGTAGATTTATTAGAGAAAATGGCGGCTCGCTTAATACCATTAAGCAGTTCGGTGCGGTTTATTGCCATTATATTGGGGTTATCTGTTGGTATTACCACAGAATAATCGGGGTATCTGCCTTCCACCAGCAGGCATTTGAGCTGCACATCGTCAAAGGTAAAAAGGGCATTGGTTTGGTTATAGGTAAGGTGCACTATGGTATCGGCGGGCAGCGTGTTTTTGAGCAGGGTAAGCGCTTTTTTGGGTAGTATAAAACTTACCGTATTTTCGTATTGCTGTGCGGTATGCTCACATTTCACCAATTTATGGGCATCGGTAGCTACAAAGGTAGCGCCGTTGTTATCTAATTTACAAAATATACCGGTCATTACCGGGCGCAGTTGGTCGTTACCGGCGGCAAACATGGTTTTATTGGCAGCATGGGCAAGCACTGCAGAGTGCAGGGTAACGGTTTGGGTGCCGGTAAGCGCTGATATTTCGGGAAATTCAGCGCCACTTTCGCCGGGTATTTTGTACTCGCCGTTTTGGGTGCGTATTTGTACCATGTATGTATCGGGGTCAATGGTAAAGGTAATAGGCTGGTCGGACAGTGTTTTTACAATATCGGTGAGTGTTTTAGCCGGTATTGCCACTGTTCCGGAGGAAGAGCTTAATACTTCAATTTTTGTTTTCATGGTAATTTCCATGTCGCTGGCGCTAATACTGAGTTCATTTCCTTCCAGTTCAAACAGAAAATCGCTCAGAATGGGCATCACTGCGCCTGCGCCCACTGCGCCGTTTAGGGCTTGCAGTTGTTTTTGGAGGGTATTTGTTGCGATGGTAAACTGCATATATTTTTCAGGTTTTTAGTTTTTGAGGGATAAACGTCAGGCAAAAGGAGGGTAATTTGCCCGATGTGGTAAATTATTGTGGATTTATGCGGGTGTAAAGTTACGCTTAAATAGTGCTTTTACCAAACTGATGGGGGTTATTTTTCCTTGCTGCTTTCTATTTAGATTTTATGTGAAGTGTAGAGTGGGTTTATCTTTTTGCAGGAGTGGCGTTATGTTTATGGGCATCATTTTTCTGTCCTAAAATCAGTACCACAACCTGCCCTGAACCGACCTAATATAATCTAATGTGCTTGCCGAAACGGGTGTGCGCGTGGTGCGGCTGATTTTTTGGTAAATGTTAGTAAAGGCAGTAAATAGGCTGCCTATTTTAAAGCCCGATGTGTAGAGGAAATAGCCACTCCAGAATAACAGGTGCGTGCATACATACAGCCATGGCAGGTATTTATAGGCAACTACGGTTTTGTTTTCAAGGTTCCATTGGGTAAGGGTTTGTGCTGCTTGTCGGCCATCGGGGCTTTTTTTATGCAGTACGGTAATTTGGGCGGTATATAAAATGCGGAAACCGGCGTTAAGGGCTTTGTAGGCAAGGTCGTACTCTTCCATACCATAAAAAAACTCGGTGGTATAGTAACCTACGGTATTAAACACCTCCCGCTTTATCAGGTGTCCGCTGCCTACGTAGTAGTTGGTTAAAAACTGGGGCAATTGGGAGCGTTGTTTGTTTTTGGTGGCAATGTAATATTTGCCGGTGGTGGTTCGGTACTCTCTGAAAGCAAGTATTTTTACCCCATTTGGTTGTTCATATTGGGCTAACAGGCTCAGGGCAATAGTTAGTGCATCGGGTTTTTCAAATTCGGCATCATCATCTATAAAAATGAGCAAATCGCCTTTTGCTAATTGTACGCCAAAGTTTCTGCCTTGTGCTACACCTAAGTTTTGGGGGTTTGGCACATAATTTACCCATTCTTTTTGGTTTGGAGGAAGGGCGTTTATGAATTGGGTAAAGGGTTCATAATTAGCCGTAGAACCGTTGTTAATAACTACAATGTCTTTTAGGTAGCCGGGCGCTTCGTTTAGTTGTAAAATGCTTTTTACTGCTGCTATGGTATCTAATGGACGGTTATAGCTTATTATAATAAATGAAACGGTTTGCATAGGGGTGTATGGTTGTTGGTGAGTAGATTTGGGCTTCATGATTGGGTTACAACAGGTTCATTATTTGTGTCGGATTTTGGATAAAATGCAGGTATCTGTTGGCAGTTTGTCCGTCTATGGCTACGGCATGTTCTTTTATGAAATTGGTTTGGTTTTGGGCATTTATGACGGTGTTGCCATTTAGTATAGCTGCCACCAAGTGCGCTAACCGGCTTTCATTTTCAAAGGGCAACCCTACACCGGCAGCTATGTATCCGGCAGCATCGGGGGTATAACCGGGGTAATTGGCTATTAGCAGGGGTTTTTTAAAATAAACAGCTTCGGCGCCGGCGGTGCTGTGGTAGGTAATAACCACATCAGACACGGCAAGCAGTCGGTAAAGGTCGGTATTGAGGAGTAAATAGGGGGCATTACCCTGTTGGGCGGCAATTGTTTCAAAAAAAGGGTAATCGGTATCTAACGGGTGCGGCTTAATAACCAGCTTACAATGCGGAAACCGGTGAGCCAGCGCCAAGAAATGGGCAGCCAGCAGCCGGCGCAGCGGGGTTTCGGCTCCTATAAGGGGTTGGGGCAGGTAGAGCAGTATGGGTGCATCATCAGTTAGGTGAGCCGAGAGGCTGCTTTTAGGAAGGTTATGGGTTAGGGTGGGTATTACATCGGTGCGCAATTGCCCCAAACAAATACTGTTTTGGCTGTGGTACTGGGGGTTATGCGCAAGGCTTTTAAGATACTTGTTTCCCCAAAAAATGGTGTATTGTGGTAAGTGAGGATAGGCATTGTCGGCGGGCGAATAACAACGGTAAAAGACCGATAGCGCTCCATGTTGCATACCTATGGCAGTGCCTCCGCGCTGTTTTACGGCATCTAAAAGGGGTTTATTGGTTACGGCATGTTCATTTGGGGCGCAAATGGTGCGTATGGTGCGTGTGCGCGCAAATAAATTTGCCGCTTTGTAACGCACAACCCCTTGCAAAATAAGCGGAAATGACTGCCGGAGGAGGTTAAAAAGGATAGCCGAAGTAGTACCAGATGCAGCGGGAGGCGGTATGTTTTTTAGTTGGCGGTAGGCTTTAAAAAGGTGAAGGTAGGTAGCCGGGTTTAGCAGCAATAGAAACATAAACGTTTCAAAATGGAGGGTTTTATTGGGGTAGGTGGGTTTTATAAGCGCTGTGGTAATGCGGCGGCGGCGTGCGTTTTGAAGTTTTGGGGGCTGCACCTCTGTGAGTATGGTAAAAGAGGGTAGCGTTTTTACCTTTTCCAGCAGGTAACAAAAGTAGGTATCAGTAGTTATAGTTTGTTTGGTGTGTTGGGGGTTTATCATATTTTGGAGCAACTCGGGGTCTGTTACCAATACGTTTTGTGGTGGCGTATTGGGCAGGCGTTTCCAAAGGCACAACCCCCAAAAAGCTCTGATAACAAACAAGATGAGGTATTGTAACAAAAACCAAATGGGTGTGTGCGAGCCGGTTGGGTGGGGTGGCTGGGGTGGCGGCAAGTGCAAAAAGAGCGGCACCTTGCTGTCAATTACATAACCGGGAACGGCTTCGGCACAAAAAAAGTGGAGGGCTGTTACTGTCGGGTGTGCCGCTTGGTTCAGCTCATGGAGGGTTTGGTTAAGGCGGTAGGTGGCGTGCAGTATGCTTCTGAACCGGTAATACAACGACATGCGCAGGTAAAACCAATGAACTATACCGTTTATGGTGAGGTGTTGTATATAGGGTTTGCCATCTTGGGCGGGGGTGTGGGCAAAATCTGCCACCATTTGCAGGCACTGCTCATCGGTAAGGGTAGCAGGTGGGGCAGGGTAGCAGTTATTGGGTTGTATGTTGGGGGGTAAAAAATCGGGTTGCTCGTAAATGCACATAGTGTTGGCAGGTGCATTTATGACTTGCCATTCTGATGCAGAAACTTTTCGGGCAAAGTAGTAAAGGTGCATGGCTTGGGCTAAGGTAATATTGGGCGCTTATAAGTAAAGGGCTACTCGTACTCTAAGGTAGCGCCAATACCGCGCTCCACAATGGCTCGGCGCATAGGCAGCAGTTCTTCTTCGTTGCCTTCTTTTACCACACATTTTCCTTTAAAGTGGATAATGAGGGTACATTGTTCGGCTTGTTCGGGGGTGTGGTGGCAAATTTCGATAAGGGCTTTAATTACCCAGTCAAAGGTATTCACCTCGTCGTTATGTACTACCAATTTGCAGCCACCATCAAGGGTGGTGTTTAGTAGTATATCGGTATCTTCTTGGGTGCGGGTAGCAAAACGTATCATTGAACTATGGCAGCAATAAAACAGGGTAAAAAAAGTGTGATGAGGTTAATGGCTGTAAAATCGGCGCAATTAGTCTGTAACCACAAAATAAACTAAAACAGGGAGCATTAAGTTTCACGGGTAATTACTTTCTTGGATTTTTTGAGTAGTCAATTTTTACAAGCAAAAAGTCGTTTCGTTCATTAAAGGCAGGAATCACTAATTCATCTGCCGATATTTGGCGGGCGTATCTTGGCGCCAGCATTAGGTTGTAATCTTTAACGCGCATAAGACTGGAAACGGTGTAGTTTCCATCGGCATCAAAGGCGTAACTGCTTAGGTTGGTGGAGCTTGAAATATCTTCGTTATAGATTATGTATAGCTTTGTGCGGCTGTTCATTAGTCCATAGGAGGAGTAGTAACCGCCGTCATCGTCAGAAGATTGACGTTTTTGCACCACGTTGCCCCAGTAAACTGAGCCATCGGGGTTAATGGAAAGCAGGAGCACATCATTGTAGTAAAAACTGGTGCCCAATTGTCGGGCATAAAACGAATCAAACGTTGCGCGGGGCATATTTTGCTGAACGGAGTAATATAATTCACCTATCAGCAGTGCGCCGCCGTCTTGTCGGGTAATGAGTTGACGGGCGTTTAGGTTACTAATTTGGTCTCTGCTACGCACTACGGAGGTGCGCACAATGCGTTGAATAATTTCGGGACTAAAAGGCTGAAAAACCTGTTCGCTAACGGTTTCGGTAACAAGGTCAATAAAGAGGTAAAAATAACCGCTTATATCGCCCGATTGTTTTTCGGTGTAGTAGCCTGCGGTTACAATTCGTTTGTTGCGGTCGTCTATTTCAAACTGAATGTCGTTTAGCAGGTAGAGACCATTTTCAAGAACAATGGAGCTGAGTTTACCTTGGGCAAAGTTGTATCGGAGGAGTTTAAAGTTTTCGTATAGTGGGTTGTTACTTCCTACGGTACGTTTAATTTGGGTGTCGAGCAAAAAAACTTCTCCGTCATTGCTCAAAAAGTTTTCTTTGTTGAGCAGTCGGTTGGTAATAGGGATATTGGTTTTTCCCAGAATTTCTAAGTTTCGGTTGAGGAGTATGCACTGTGCGCTGCTGATGCCGTTAAAATCGTTGGTAAATCGTTGCAGGCAAATAAACGACTTGTTTTTAGATACTGCCACTTGGTAACTATAGCCATACGAGCCAAAGTTTTTTTGTACTGTATCTGCCACTATTTCGGGCATAAGGGTGTGCAGTTCGGCGCTCACTTTTCGGGCATATACGTAGGTAATGCGTTTTTGTTTTACCGTATAAAATAGGAGCAGCTCATTTTTATAGGGTACTATGGCAATTACCTTAGCTTTTTTATCGGGCAAAAAAATTTCTTTGGTCCACTTAAGCGCCATATTTTGGGTATCGTAGGCTTCTATGGCGTGGTAGCGGTCGCCCCATTTGTGTACCAGCAATCCTGCATCGGTATTGCCCAGTATTTCGTATTCGTTTATTTTTCCGCTCAGTTTTTGTGGTCTGGAAAACAGCAACTCTTGGGCTTGCAACTTGACAAAGCAACTCAAAAGGCAACACAGAAGCAGTAGATTGGAGGCATTAACCGTTGGCATGAACTGTTTTTTGGGGATAGTTTGTAGGGCAAAAAAACAATAACCCGATGAAATACGGCACATTCAAGGGCAAATATAGCACAAAAATAACCCTTTGTGTTGGCATAAAATAAACAACGCCACTGCCTTTGGCTTTATTACAAGCAAATGCAGGGGCGTTGTGGGCTAAAACAAAATAAAAGATGCACTTTTTATAGGGTAGCAGTGCAAAAATGCCGGCAAACTATCCGTAAACGGCAAATTGTTTTACAATATCGCGCACGGTAATAATGCCTTTAATTTTACCGCCGGCATCTACCACGGGCAAAGATTGGATGCCTTTATTGGTAAAAATTTCGGCTGCATGACCTATGGTTTCGTCTTCCTCTATGGTTGAGGGTGAGGGGGTCATGATATCGGTTAATTTAAAGGCTTCGTTAAGGGCATCTTTGCTCCAGCTTGAAAGCTTGGGCGCTTCGGCATTGTAAGTGCGCAAAACATCGTAAGAGCTAATGATGCCAATTACCTTTTCATTTTCGTCCACTACGGGCAAGTGGTGGAGGTTAAACTCTAAGAACAAATCGCAAACCTGAGAAAATGTATGAGCAGCAGTTGCCACTATAACGTGGTGGCTCATAACTTCTGTAATTTTTACGCCTTTTTGCATACTATGTGGTTTCGTTTAATGTTTGTTTGATAGGGAGATAAAATGATGCTCAAAGGTAAGGAGTATATTTGTTATGCTCACCCCAAACAAGGGTTATAATTGGGTGATTTTAGTCATTATGGCATTTGTTTTACCTAACTACTTCGCCATAAAGGTCAAATTCGGTGGCATTGGTAATGCGTACCGGAGCAAAATCGCCTATTCTTACAAAATTTTTATTTTTTCGGGCATCTACCAATACTTCGTTATCCACTTCGGGCGAGTCAAATTCGGTGCGTCCAATAAAATAATCACCTTCTTTGCGGTCAAAAAGTACGTTAAATACGTTGCCTACTTTTTGCTGGTTTAGCTCGCCCGATATTTCTTGCTGTATATCCATAAGGTAGGCGGCTCGCTCTGCTTTTACATCGGGTGGCACATTGTCTTCCAATTGGTGGGCGGTAGTGCTTTCTTCATGAGAGTATTCAAAAATACCCATGCGTTCAAACCGGGCATAGCGCAAAAAATTGGCAAGTTCTTCTATGTCTTCGTCTGTTTCGTTCGGAAACCCTACCAACATGGTAGTGCGCAGGGCTATGCCGGGCGCTTTGGTGCGTATGGCATCTATGAGCTCAATGGTTTCTTGTTTGGTAATTAGGCGGTGCATGTTTTTAAGTACGGGGTCGCTAATATGCTGCAAGGGCATGTCTAAATAGTTGCAAATGTTGGGATACTCATTTACCACATCTATTACTTCTATCGGAAATTTATAGGGGTAAGCATAGTGCATGCGTATCCACGCTAACCCTTCTACCTGTGCCAGTTGGCGAAGCAGGGTAGCTAATTCGCGTTTTTTGTAAATATCTAACCCGTAGTAGGTAAGCTCTTGGGCTATGAGCATAATTTCTTTTACCCCATTTTTTACTAAGTGTTTAGCTTCGGCTACCAATGTTTCAATGGGTTTAGATACGTGTTTGCCGCGCATAAGGGGTATGGCGCAAAAGGCGCAGGTGCGGTTACACCCTTCCGATATTTTGAGGTAGGCATAATGCGGTGGTGTGGTGAGCAAACTGCGCTCGCCTATCAGGTCATGTTTATAGTTGGCTCCTAATTCTTCCAGTAAAAAGGGCAATTCTAACGTACCAAAATAGGCATCTACTTCGGGAATACCTTCTTCTAATTCTGTTTTATACCGATGCGAAAGACAGCCTGTTACATATAGTTTTTCAATTTTACCCGATGCCTTTGCGCCGGCATAGTGCAATATGGTATCAATAGACTCTTGTTTGGCGTTTTCTATAAAGCCGCAGGTGTTTACTATTACAATATTGGTATCTTTTTGGGCGGCTTCGTGGGTTACCTCTATGCCATTAGCTTTGAGCTGGCTCATCAGCACTTCAGAATCAACTAAATTTTTAGAGCAGCCAAGTGTTACTACGTTTATATTGGGTTTGCTTGCGTATCTTTTGGTTTTCATTGGGGCAAAGTGCGGGGGTAAGTGTTAATTGAATGGGTTGTTTGCAAAGATATAATGAGCTGCGGCAAATTAGGTACCCGATAGTGTATAGGGTGGGAGTGAAGTGGTTAGATTTACTTGTAAACCCGATGCGTGGTTATGTGGGGCTAAGGTTTTTGTTTGGGTAAAATTGGGTAGTTCTGTGCCTTACATTTATGCGCCGGTCAGTTATAAGTAAATTAGCTTGATTGTGTTGTTATATGGCAAAAAAAACCTTTCAGCTAACGCTATTAACCCGATGTACTGCATGGGGTATGCCCGCCCGAATATCGTGCAGCAAAATTTAAGAGCGTTGAAATAAACTATCTACAAACTCTTTTTTGTTAAAAATTTGCAATTGGTCTATACCTTCGCCTACGCCAATGTATTTGATAGGTATGCCAAATTTATCGGCAATGCCTATTACTGCTCCACCTTTGGCGGTTCCGTCTAATTTGGTAACGGCAATGGCAGTTACTTCGGTAGCTTTCATAAACTCTTCGGCTTGCATAATGGCATTTTGACCGGTAGAGCCGTCTAAAATGAGCATTACATCGTGGGGTAAATCGGGCGATATTTTTTGGATAACCCGCTTAATTTTGCTGAGTTCTTCCATAAGGTGTTTTTTGTTGTGCAGCCTGCCGGCGGTATCTATAAGGGCTACATCGGCTTGTCGGGCAATGGCGGCTTGTACGGTATCGTAGGCTACAGCGGCGGGGTCGGCACCTTGCCCTTGCTTAATAATGGGCACACCGGCGCGTTCTGCCCAAATGGTAAGTTGTTCTACTGCGGCAGCTCTAAAGGTATCGGCAGCGCCCAGTACTACTTTTTTGTTGCGCTTGGTAAACTGGTGTGCCAGCTTGCCTATGGTGGTAGTTTTTCCTACGCCGTTTACACCTACTATAAGCATTACATACGGATAGGGGGCGGTTTGGGGTATGGTAAAATCGGTATAATCGGGGGTATTGTTTTCGGTAAGCAGGTTTATGATTTCGTCTTTCAGCATATCATACACCTCTTCGGCATGAAGGTATTTATCGCGAGCTACGCGCTGCTCTAAGCGGTTAATGATTTTTATTACTGTTTCTACGCTTATATCGCATGCTACCAGCGCTTCTTCTATGCTATCAAGCACTTCTTCATCTACTACGTCTTTGCCGGCTACGGCTTTGGTAATGCGCGAAAAAATGTTTTGATTGCTTTTTTGCAACCCTTTGTTGAGGTCTTCTTTGGTTTCTTTTGAAAAAAATTTGCCGAAAAAACTCATGGTGAAAAGTGAAAAGTGAAAAATTACGAATTATGAGTTATGAATTGTGAATTTCCAACCCGATTTTGTTTCTTGCAAAGGCGCAAATTAGTGGTTATTTTTTAGCACCCAATACCATCTACTATGTACCAAAACTGCTAAAAAAACAAATAAAAAGGCTTCTCTTAATGCTTACGGTGCAATAAGAGAAGCCTTTTATACCACATGGAGCAGAATTTAGAAACCTTTTAAAGCTTCTTCCAACTGGTCTTTGTGTATAATTTTTTCTTTGTAGGTGTATTGACCTGTTAAGGGGTTTTTTTCGCTTACAACGATTTTAACGTGGTTTTTACCACCATCTTTGGCACCCCTGTTTACGCGGGCGTTTTTACTGATTTTACCCATGGTTCACTTATTTAATTTCTTTGTGAATGGTGTAACGTTTCAGAATGGGGTTATATTTTTTCAACTCCAATCTGGCGGGCGTATTTTTTCTGTTTTTGGTACTAATGTAGCGCGATGTACCGGGCATACCGCTTTGTTTATGCTCTGTACACTCTAAGATGATTTGGATTCTACTTTCTTTACTCTTCTTTGCCATGACCCTTCTGTTTTTTTTATGGTTTCCTGACGGCGTTTTTTATCAGGCGCCTTTTTTTTGCAATTCTTTTAAATAGGCGTACAATCCTTTTTTGTTTATGGTACGCAGGGCAGAGGTAGATACTTTTAGGGTTATCCACATATCTTCTTCGGGCAGGTAAAAGCGCTTGGTTTGCAAATTAGGGTAGAACCAACGCTTGGTTTTGCGGTTGGAGTGCGAAACGCTGTTGCCTGTTATGGGCTTTTTACCGGTTAAATCACATATTCTTGACATGACACACGTTTATTTTTCATTTACGGAGTGCAAAGATACGGCTTTTTTGTTTTTTTCTTACGGTTTGTGCAACTTTTTTTCTGTTTTTTTTGTGCAGGCAGTTTACATGGGCCAAAACAAGGGTATAATATACAACATAACTACAAGGGAAACAAGGGTTAAAATGCCCCCTACTTTAAGAAAATCTCTGATGCGGTACTGACCGGGTCCGTAAACTAAAATACAAGCAGGCTCAAAAGGGGTAATCATAGATACTGAAGCTGATAAGATGATACTAATGGCAAAGGTGCGTTCATTTACACCCAGCGTGTTGGCTGTTTGTATGGCAAGAGGCAGCACTACCATAGCTGCGGCGGCATTGCTCATGGGTTGGGTAAGTAATATGGTAACTACCATAAAACCTGCCAGTATAAAGTAATTGCCAAGTGGCGAGAGAAGGTTAACCACCTGATTTGCCAAAAATACATCAGTGCCGGTTTTTTCCATAGCCAGTCCAAAGGCAGTCATACCGCCAATGAGCACCAGCAGCCGCCAATCTATGGAGCTATAGGCAGATTCAAGGTCAATGCAGCGGGTTAAAACGGATATAATAGCAGCCAGCAAAAACGCCACGCTAAGCGGCAGCACACCCAAAGAGCCTGCAACCACAGCGGAGGCAAACAGGGCTGCGGTGAGAATACCTTTTCGCAAATCGGGATTTTTTACACCTTCGGGTTCGCTGATAACCAGCAAATCGGGGTTTTTGCGTATCATGGCAATATCGTCTTTTTTGCCCTGTACCAACAACACATCGCCTGTTTTAATTTCTACATGTCCTATTTTTTCGGTAAAATTATAGTTTTTTCGGTGAATAGCCAGTACCGACAAGTGGTACTTGCGCCTAAAATCTACATCTTTAAGGGTGTTATTTACTAACTCGGAGTGCGTCAGTACCAGCAACTCGGCAAGTTTTACCTCTTCGCTTTCAAGGTCGGTATCGCTTATGGCAGCGCCCAAAATTTCTATACCCATGTTTTTGCGCATCTGAAAAAGTTCTACACGGTCGCCTTCTACCAGCAGCAGGTCGCCACGGGCAATGCGGGTATTGGCATCGGGAAAAATAGGCTCTTTGTTTCGGAGCACTTTAAGCACTTTAATATCGCCCAAATCGAGGTTAAAAACAGGTTTATTGAGTAGTTTAGAATTAGGCAGTATTAC
This sequence comes from Bacteroidetes bacterium UBA2322, assembly GCA_002345145.1. Lineage (GTDB taxonomy): Bacteria > Bacteroidota > Bacteroidia > Chitinophagales > UBA2359 > UBA2359. Next base: position 21,535 of record DDVC01000024.1, on the reverse strand, counting down.
TATTTCGCTGAGGTATTGTCTTATGCTGTATCGTTCTGTTATGTTTCCTTCTATGTTGTTTGGTAAAAAACGCCGCCCTATCAGTAGCATAGAGAGAGTGCCGGTTATCCAAATAATGATACCTGCGGGCAATAGCTCAAACATGCTTAGGGGCGCTAAACCCACTTTTGCCATATAAGCGCTGCCTGCTACATTAGTAGAGGTGCCTATAAGTGTGCAAGTGCCGCCAAAAAGGGTGGCAAATGCCATGGGCATAAGCAATCGGGAGGGGCTTATGTTTATGCGCCTTGCTATGCTTATAACGGAGGGTATCAGCACTGCTGTTACAGTAGTATTATTCATAAACGCCGATATAGCGCCTGCCATAAACATAACCAATAACATAGATTGCGTTTCGCCTAATTTTTCGGCATTTTTAAGACGAGCGCTCATCCAGTCCATTACCCCATTGTTTTGCAATGATGCGCTGATAATAAAAATACAGGCAAGCATGATGATAAAATCACTACTTAAACCTTCAAAGGCTTCTTTGGGTGTGAGAATACCTGCTATAATGAGCACGCTTAGTATCAAAAGGGTTACAATGTCGGGCGATATTTTTTCTAATGAAAACAATACTATTGCCAGCGCTAATAGGGATAGTATGATAGCAATTTCCATGAGTAGTTAGGTGAACTGGAGTTAATGATATATGGCAGATAATGTTTTGTTTTCTTTTGGAACTCTCAAAAAGGGGTAAACAAAACTGCGCTTTAAAATAGGCTACTTTTTGCAAAGTACCTAATTTCGCTACACAAAAAAAGCTGCACCCCTAATTTAGGCTTATTTTGAGGATTGTATAAAAATTGTAACAAAATCGGGCAAATGTTGGCAGTAAGCAAATTTTGTTGAATTTATAGGAGAAAAGACTAAACAATTAGGCGATTTTACTGTTTTTGAAACTTGTTCAAACAATGCCTGCCGGTTTTTACCTTCGGCTATTTAGTAACCTCCATATTTTCAACTTACATGTTGCAGCGTTTTGTTTTTTTGTTATTGGGCTGTTTTTTGTTTGGCTCTGCCGCTAATGCCCAAAACGGCGTAATTAAAGGGCGCGTATATGATGCAGTGAGCAATGACCCCATTCCGTTTGCCAATGTAGTGATACAAGGTACCGCCACCGGCGCTACTACCGATATAGATGGTATGTATGCCATAGAAAATTTGGCAGCCGGGCAGTATAATTTGCAAGTTACTTATGTAGGGTACAAAACCGCCATAGCTTATGATAATCAGGTAAGCAATGTGCGTCCGCTTACGCTAAACATAGCGCTTGAGCCGGCAGTAGAGCAGTTAAAAGAAGTAGAAATTAAGGCGCAGGCGTTTAGCAAAAGCGAGGAGTCGCCGGTTTCATTGCGCAGTATAGGGGTAAACGAAATTAAGCGCAGCCCGGGCGGCAACCGAGATATATCAAGGGTAGTACAATCTTTACCCGGTGTGGCAACGGCTGCCAGTTTCCGAAACGATATTTTTATTCGGGGGGGAGCACCCAGCGAAAACCGGTTTTACATAGATGGTATTGAAATTCCGGTTATTAACCACTTTGCCACGCAAGGTTCATCGGGCGGACCGGTGGGCATGATTAATGTGGATTTTATCAGAGAGGTTAATTTTTATTCGGGCGCTTTTCCGGTAAACAGGGGTAATGCGCTTAGTTCTGTTTTTGATTTTAACTATCGCGATGCCAATAAAGACCGACTGTTTTATACTGCCACCTTAGGTGCAAGCGACCTTGGGCTTACCGTAGAAGGACCGCTAAGCGCTAATACCGGTTTTATTTTTTCTGCCCGCCGCTCTTATTTGCAGTTTTTGTTTAAAGCCCTGCAACTGCCGTTTTTACCCATTTACAACGATTTTCAGTTTAATGTGCGACACAAGATAAATGATAAAAACAGTATTACCCTACTGGGCATTGGCGCTATTGACCAGTTTTCGCTCAACCTTGATGCTAATGAAACACCCGAACAAAAATACTTGCTTGCCAACCTGCCGGTTAATGAGCAGTGGAACTATACTGTGGGGGCTAAATATACCCACTTTGCCAAAAATAATTACACTAACGTGGTTATTAGCCGCTCCCACCTCAATAACTCCACTATAAAGTATGCAGGTAATGATGAGAGCAAACCCGAAAACCTATTGATAGACTATAACTCGCAAGAGATAGAAAACAAGCTCAGGATAGAAAATATAGCCCGATTTAAGGGTTTTAAACTGCTAACAGGCATTAACTATGAGTTGGCTACCTATACCAACAATACTTTTAACAACATACCGGTAAACGGCGAGGTAATTACCATTGATTTAGATGTACGCCTTAATGTGCATAAATGGGGAGCCTTTGCACAGTTGAGTAAAAACCTATTTAACGAAAAACTTACCCTATCGGCAGGTGTGCGCACCGATGCCAACAATTATTCTGATGAAATGAGCAACTTGCTCCAACAGCTTTCGCCCCGATTTTCGGCTTCTTATGCCTTGCTGCCTACGGTAAACCTTAACTTTAACACCGGTATTTACTACCAACTGCCACCCTACACCTCATTGGGCTACCAAGAAAACGGGGTATTTGTAAACAAGCAAAACAAACTTACTTATATTCAAAACCGGCACGTAGTAGGCGGGGTAGAGTGGAATCTGCCTACCAATGCGCGCATTACCGCAGAGGGTTTCTTTAAGCGTTACACCAACTATCCGTTTTCGGTAAGAGATTCTATTTCATTAGCAAACGTAGGCGCTGATTTTGGCGTAGTGGGTAATGAGGAGGTAACTTCTATATCAAACGGCAGAACTTATGGAGCGGAGCTGCTTTTTCAGCAAAAATTGTATAAAGGGCTTTATGCTATTGCCGCATATACCCTCTCATGGAGCGAGTTTGAAGATAAAAATGGTAAACTCATACCCTCATCTTGGGATGCACGTCATATTCTTAACCTAACCGGAGGCATAAAATTTAAGCGCAACTGGGAGCTGGGCGCACGCTGGCGTTTTTCTACCGGACAGCCCTTTACCCCTACCGATGTGGCTACCTCCTCACTTATTCCGGTTTGGGACGTTGCAGGGCGCGGCTTGCCCAATTTTACACTGCTTAACACCGAGCGAAACGGCGTTTTTCATAACTTAGACGTGCGGGTGGACAAAAAGTGGTTCCTGAAACGCTGGAACCTCAACCTTTTCCTTGATGTGCAAAACATCTACAATTTCCAAAATCAGGGGCAGCCCTTTTTAGACGTAGTGCGAAGCGAAACGGGCGCCCCACTGCCCGACCCCAATAACCCGGGTCGCTACCAAACTACTTTCTTACAAAATGTAAACGGCACTGTGTTACCCAACTTAGGGGTGGTGGTAGAGTTTTAACGGGTGTGCCCCCAGTTTGATGTAAAAGCCATGCTGCCGGAGGAGCTAAAAATCGGCATTAATTAGCACGCAGATAACACGGATGTGGCTGATTAGCGCCGATTTTTGAAAAATAATGGATCTGATTGCGAATTACGACTGCCTGCCCGATTTTGTTTCTCGCAAAGGCGCAAATTAGTTATTAACGTGAGGTTATAGTTGTGAGCTTGTGCAAAGGCTTACCGCAAAAAGATTTCAGGCAGGTGTGGCGATATTTTTCAGTGCGCAGCGCCTTGTTAATCGGGCATTTAACATGATGGCTACCTATATTTTGGTGCGCAGCGCCTTTCTAAAACCAACCACGCCATTTTATAGCTGTTGGTGAGTAACACACAAGGGGCAGCGCCCTTAAATCTTGGTAAAACACCTACAAACCGTGTTCTTAATAGATCAGCGCACCGTAATCTGTTGCCCATTTTATCAAGTGCATCTAAACCACACACAGGTTTTACCCCTATCGGGCATTCATTTTAATTCCAACCCCACGTTTATTATTTCTTAGTGCCAACTACCCACACTTTTACCCGCGTTTATCCGTTTAATTCGCGCTATCTGTGTGCTTTTTTTGCTGAAAACAGGTGGGAATATCTCCATTTATACATCAAACCGAGGCTGCATCTTCAAAAGGGGAAAAACACATCGGGGAAAGCTCTGCGATAGGTGCAAAACTTTCCCCGATAAATTAAATTGCCCGATAAGTATGGGTGGGCACGTATTACCGTTGTCCTATGGCAGTTTTACCGTCTTTGTAGTTATCCAATCCTTTTTTTAGGAAGGCGGTATAATCTGCTATATTGGGCATGTAACCTACGGGAGCATTGAGCAGCTCGCCGTTATCGTTTAGCAGTACATAGTAGGGTTGGGTGTTGGAGGCAAAACAGTGGGTTTGCACAAAACTCCATTTATCGCCAACAGTACGCACACGCTGTTTCTTTTCGCCCAATTTGTACTCAAATTGTTGTTCTTCGGGTAAGCCGGCTTTTTCGTCCACATACAGCGAAACGAGGGTGTATTTATCAATAAGGTCTGCCACATCGGGCCATACATTTTCTTCCATTTTGCGGCAGTTTACGCAAGCCCAGCCGGTAAAGTCAACCAATATGGGTTTGCCTTCTTTTTTGGCTATGGTCATGGCTTCTTCCAGGTCTTTAATATGGGCTTCTACCTTTGCGCCCTCGCAGGTCCAGCTATACGAAATAGGCGGCGGAAAACCGCTTACCAAGTTGAGCTGTTTGCAAAATATGCCAGGCACTAAGTAAAGGGCAAAGGCTAAGGAGGCAAAGGCTAATGTTCCACGTGGAATACTGATTTTTTTGATAGGGCTATCGTGCGGAAACTTAATAAAACCGGCTAAATAAGCAGCCATTCCTAAGAACAACAAAATCCAAATGCCTAAGAACAACTCGCGGGGCAGTAGCCACCACTGTTTTACCAAATCGGCATTGGAAAGGAATTTGAGGGCAAAAATAAGTTCAATAAACCCAAGCACTACTTTTACCGTATTGAGCCAGCCGCCCGATTTGGGTAAGCTGTTGAGCCAGCCCGGGAACATGGCAAACAAAGCAAATGGCAATGCCAAAGCCATTGAAAAACCGGTCATACCAATAACCGGACCTAATCTTTCACCACCCACAGCGGCATCTACCAGCAGGGTGCCTATGATAGGACCGGTGCAGGAAAAAGAGGTAAGGGCAAGGGTAAATGCCATAAAAAATATGCCCAGCAAGCCGCCGCGGTCAGAGGCATCGGAGGCGCGGTTTACCAACCAACTCGGCGGGTTGATTTCAAAATACCCGAAAAACGAGATGGCAAATATCAAAAACAGGGCAAAAAAGGCAATGTTAAACCAAGGGTCGGTAGCTAAAACATTGAGTGTACTGGGTCCGAAGGCTGCGGTAATACTAAAACCCAATGCCACATAAATAACGATGATAGAAATGGCGTAAATAATGGCGTTTATGAGCCCCTTGCGGCGGTTTTTGCTGCGTTTGGTGAAAAAGCTCACCGTTAGCGGCACCATAGGGAAAACACAGGGAGTAAGCAGCGCCGCAAAACCGCCTAAAAAGCCTAAGATAAAAGTAGTAAGCAATGACCTTTTTTCGCCCTCTGTATCTATACCGCAGTGGGTAATCATAGAAATAAGTTGCTGCATGTAAGATGGCAAATTGCTATCACCGCCGGTTGCAGGGGCATTAGCTGTATCGGGGTTGGGGGCATTAAAGGCAAATTCTTCTACGGCAGGTGGCAGGCATCGGGTATCATCGCAGGTCATAAACTCCACTTCGCCAAAAACGGGCGCATCGGGGTTGGCAAGTTTTACCTTCTTTTCAAAAGTTACTTCCTGAGCAAATTTGGTAACTTTCATTTTAAAAATGGGGTCAAAACCTTCTTTTTTGTGGCTGCTCACCTCTTGCAGTTTATCAGCGCCCAGCAGTTGCACATCGGGGCTTTCTTTAAAGGTAAAGGTGGTTGGCACGGGTCCGCCATCGGCAATGTTTTGGGAGTAGATATACCAGCCGTTATCTAAGGTAGCGGTTATACGCAGCAGGTACTCGCCATTGCCCAAGTCTTGTTTATCGTAACGCCATTTTACCGGATCCACTATATCGCCGCCGGGGTTGGTTATATTGCCGGCAAGGGGCGCTACGGCTGTGGGCGGTGTATTTTGGGTAGCGCTTGAAGCGGTATTTTGTGTGTTCGATGTTGCTTTAACATTGGCAGCCGCAGTAACGGTGCCCACTCCGCCCGATGTGGTTTTTAGGCTTACCGTAGTTTGGCTGCCCGATGTGGCAGGTGGGGCATTTCCTTGCGGGTTTTCGGCAGGGGTAGTGGCGGGTGTGGCAGCCGGTTTTGCAGCGCTGGCAAGGGTAAACTCAAAAAACTCGGCTAATTTTACGCAAGCCTGGTCGTTGCATGACATGTAGTCTAACGGTATTTCTACCTGCACCTTGGGTTTTAGCGATTTTACTTTTGCCTTAAAAGTTACCTTATCGGCATACTTTTTTACGTCCACCTCAAAAATAGGGTCAAAAACATCTTTTACTTTGCCTATTTCTTCTACTTTGCCCAGCAGTTTTATGTCTTTGGCAGAGGCAAAATCAAAAGATGCGGGCAGTGGTCCGCCATCGGGGGTATTTTGAGAGTATAAATACCAGCCATTATCTATGGTGGCATTAAATATGAGCATAAACTCATCGGGGTTGTCCAGTATTTCTACGTCTGTTGTCCAATGTACGGGTTGCACTTGTTTTTGTGCCGCAAGCCATAAATTTGCCCCCAAAAGGAGCGCCAGCGCCAAGAATAGGTTCTTTTTCACTGTCTTAAATTTTGTGATACGCAATAAGTCTATGCCCCAAACTTGCATAGGGGCAATGGAATTTGCAAAATTAGCCATTATTGCTGAAATAAAATAAAGGCTTAACGCTCTTTAACCCAATAAAGAGGTGTTTGGTTGAATTATGCAACTTTTGTTACATAACCAAGACGAATTGGATGGGTAAAACCCGATGTTTTGTAGTGGGGAATGGGGGTGGCGTTGTTATGTTTAACAAGGGGCGCATTTATCTGCACAATTGGCACCTCATTTTACGCTGCCTAAGAAATCTGTTTAGCCCCTATATTTTAGTCCACTGACCTAAGTTGCTTCAAACGTTTGTTTTGGGTAAGCTGTTTTAGTGTTTTATCTTATTATATGCTGTAATTGGGCGTTATATGTGCAGCAATATTACCCATAACTGAATGTGCTTACACCGTTGCTTTGCGCACAAACACCAGCAGCCCTATAACTAAGGCAAAAGAAATGCCCATCCAAATGGGTGAGTTATGAGTAGGCGAAGATAGCGGTGCAGGCACTACCGTTGCTTTTTGCTGTGCTGCTACCGGAATCATAAGGCTGTTGTTTAAGGCAAAATGCACTTCTTTGGGCATTAAGTATTGCTTATTGGTAGCTGCCATGTATTTAACCGCGCCGGTTATGCGCACGTTTTGTAAAAATTGTACCTTTCTTTTGTAGGTAACAGTACCGGCATATCGGTTTACCTTTTTTTCAAAAATAGGGTCGGTTTCATTAAGTAGCGTACCTATTTCGGCGGTTTCTTCGTCAAGGAAGGTAATGCCGGCGTTATCGTCAAAGGAAATTTGTGCGGGGAAGGGGGCAGAACCGCTATTGTTTTGTGAATATACATACCATTGGTCTTGTATGGTAGCGCTGAGTACTATTTCATAAATATCGCCCTGAATGGGGTAGAGGTTAAAAGACCAGTTTACCGGGTTAATAAACGGCTGCGATGCCGGTTTAGGGAGTTCTTGTTTTTTTGGGGTATTTTGTGCAAGTACTTTCTTGCTTTTTTTATTGGGCTTACTTTCTGTTTTTCGGGTCAGTTTTTTAAGATTGGCTGCCACCAGCAGGTCGCCGGTCATATTATCAAGGTTTATTAGTTTATCGCCGTTAAAAAAGTCTTCTTTACCATATTCTGTACCCGATTTTTTTCGGGCTGCGGTAGCTCGCAAACCGCCGCTTTCTCCGGTTTCATCAAGGTTTACAGGATTAGGCTTACCCAAATTTATTTCCATATCGGAAGCCGTGTATTCTTCGGCGCCCATTCTTTTTGATTTAATCACTTCAAATTTGCCGGGGCTTGTATTTTCCTGTGCAAAAAAGGTGTCAAAATCGGTAGATATGAGGTTAAAGGTAAAACTCTGCTTTGAAGGGGGCAAGCATTTGCTTTTATCGCAAGCCATATATTCAATGTAGCCGGTAATTTTGGTTTGAGGTTTATGGGTTTTTACCCTTGCCTGAAACGATACCTTGTTGGCATATTTTTTGATTTCTTTTTCAAAAATGGGGTCAAATTCATTGAGTAATTTGCCAAATTCGTCTATGATGCCTTTCTGTTCAAAATCGGGCGTTTGTTTAAAACTGATGCCGGTGGGCATAGGTGGGGTGTTTTTAATATGCTGCGAGTAAACGTACCAACCTTTTTCTATTTTGGCATCAAAGGAGAGTAAAAACTCATTATTACCCAATTCTTGCGAAGATATTTCCCAACTTACCGGATTAACATGTTGGGCTTTAAGCAGGGTAAAAGAAAGGAAAAGAGCGAATATAAGTGAAAAAATACTTTTCATAATAGTTTGTTTTATTTGCTTTTCCGGCTTATTGTAGGGTAAATAAGGGTGGGTAGCCCGGTTGGCAAATTTAGTTAAGCACTATTTCAAAGGTTTTGCGCGGGGGTTTGGTGCATAAACCTTTGGTACAGATACTGTAATCAATGTACCCCTGAAGGGATACCGGAGTTTTGGTTTTTTTAGTTACTACGGTATTGTAAGTTACTTTACCGCTTAGGGTTGTGATGGGGGTTTTGGTAATTGCGTCAATTTCTTTTTTAGGGTCACCTATTTCATTGATAAATGCTGAAAAGGATAGTTGTGGATTGGCTTCAAAAGTAATTGCCGGCGGTGGCAGGTCTTCCGATTTTTTTTCTTGACTTAGGCTGTAAAAGTACCAACCCTCAATAATTTCGGCATCAAAAAAAACAACGTATGCGTTGCTTCCGCCTATTTGAGACGCTGATACAGACCAAAAAACCCTTTCCGTATCTGCTTGGGGAACAGTATTTTGAGGTTGTAAGGGTTGGTTGGCGCACAACATAAATAAGGCAAAGAAGAACAATAGCATACTTGCTTTAATCGAGATTTAAGGGTTTATACCGATAAAAATCGGCATAAAGGTAGGCACACTGTTTGAATTTACCAACATTTTGGGCGTTTTTTCACATTTTTTCACATAAACAAGCTCGTTATTGGGCAAGTATGTTGGTGTTTATCAGATTTTGATGTAATTTTACAACCCTTATTGCAAACAAACTGTTGGTATTTTCCGTTACCTTATTTTAAACCACTCCCACTAAAATGAAAAAGTTCAAAGTTCACAAAGAAGGGCACAAAATTTTACTTGTATCGGGTGTTAGCCTGCTTATCATAAACGCATTTGTGCATTATATATTGCAGGCAAATACGTTTATAGTAGGTTTTGTTGGGGCGTTATCGGTGATTCTTTTTGGCTTTATGCTCTACTTTTTCAGAAACCCTAAGGTTATACTCAATTTTTTGGATAACCGACTCATCTTAGCGCCTGCCGATGGTAAAATTGTAGCCATAGAAGAGGTAACAGAGCCCGAGTATTTTAAAGACCGCCGCATACAGGTATCCATTTTTATGTCGCCCACCAATGTACACGTAAACCGAAGCCCCATTAGCGGCGTGGTTAAATATACCAAATACCACCCGGGTAATTATTTGGTGGCATGGCACCCCAAATCATCGGAGTTAAACGAGCGATATACCAGCGTAATTGCCTGCCCACAAAGCGAGTTTGAGATATTGGTAAGGCAGATAGCCGGCAAAGTTGCCCGAAAAATCTCTAATTACCTTGATGAAGGTGAAGAAGCAGTGCAGGGAGCCGAGTTTGGGTTTATTAAATTTGGTTCAAGGGTAGATATTTTTTTGCCGCTTACCGCCCAAATACAGGTGCATTTAAAAGACAAGGTAAAGGGCGGTCAAACTGTGCTGGCTGTTTTGCCCGATGAAGACGATGAGGCAGAGGCATAGCGCCTATCTACCTTATGAGCGTTACATTTCCCTGAAACCAATGACTTTGACCGTTTGAAAATACGATGTAGCCATAATAGGCATACGTTCCTATGGGAGCGTGGGTGTTTTTAAACCTTCCATCCCACGGGTTTTGTAATTGGTGGCTTTCAAAAACAAGATTGCCCCACCTGTTGTAAACAAACAGCGCATAATCTGTTACCGTTCCGCCCCATGTAAGTACGGCAAAATGGTCGTTTACCCCATCGTTGTTGGGGCTAAAAGCATTGGGGATTAAAAATTTAAGCGGCGGAATAGTGTCATTTATTGGGTCATCTATATTTTCCGATAATTGTTCTACCAAAAGGCTACCCGAAGCAGTACAGCCCCAATCATCGGTAACGGTAACGGTGTAAATGCCGGGTTGAGAAATGGTAATAGCTGGTTCTGTTTGTCCGGTTGACCAAAGGTATTGGGCAAAATTGGGCGTTACGCTCAATACTGTGCTGCTGGTGGGCGGCAATTGCGTATTACCTGCAATAGAAACCGATGCCACAGTAGGCAAATCAATGGTTTGACAAAGAGTGTAAGTACAAACCGAGCCTGCTAAATTGGTAATAGTAACACAATATATGCCATTTTCTGTAACCGATATACTACCGGTAGTTTGCCCCGATGACCAGCTAAAACTACTTTGGCTTTCGGTATCAGCCACCTCAATTTGGGCAACAATGCTGCCGTTTTGGCAACTAATTATGGGGTTTAGATAGGGCATTACCCCCCATTGCATACCCGCAAGGTTGTTGTTCATTTCGCACTCGTTAATGCCCGCCGGGGTAGTTAGGTCATCGGGGTTAAAGGGAGGTGGCAGTAAGCCGTAGTCGTTTACAACCAAAAATATAGAATCGGAAGAGGATGGTAGGGTGTGCGTAAACACTTGGCAAGCGCCGGGGGGCAAAGCAACCGGGGTAAACCAAATATCTATTAGCGCGGCATTGGTAAGGGTGGGGTTGTTATCATAAAAGGCAACCGGCGAGGCGGCGGGTAAAATAGCGTTACCTTGGTTACAAATTTCAAAATGCACCGCACCGTTGGCACAAGCGGTATGCAGGGTTATTAGGGCATCTACAAGGGTATCTATAGTGCCGGCAGGGTTTATGATGGGGCTATATTGCGCCATAAAGGTATTGAGCAAGTAATGGTTGCTACCGGGCGGAAAGGGCAACTGCTGCTGCTGCTGCTGTATGGGTACAGATAGGTTATCGTTAATGTTTACGTTAAAGTAGCCTTGTTGGTTCCAAACCCTGCGGGTGGGCATCCATGGAGAGGAGGAGGAGTGGAACAGGTGAACTCTGCCTTGGTTAATATCGTAACCTGATGTGCCAAATATGCCATTGCCACATATTGTTACTATCTCGGCCTCACCATCGCCATCTACATCGGCTATTACCGGCACTTCGAGTGCGGTAGCAGAATAACAAGGCAAAGCATATAACAATTCTCCGTTTAGCCCAGAGTACACGGCAAACTGCGTTTCATCTCTACTCACAACTTCTAAAATGCCATCTCCATTAAAGTCAAATAGCGTTGCCGAAGTGCCGCAACCACCTCCGTTTTCTTGTATAGAAACTTGCCAAATAACAGATAGGTTGTTGTCTAAACACAAGATATTTTGTTTTGTTTTAATTACTAACTCGGGTTCCGGGTCATCATCAAAGTTGGCAATTGATGATCGGGAGGCATTAGTAGGGTCAATACCGGCAAAGGAGTAAAGTACTTCTGCTGTTTGACCATCCCAAATGTAAAGCCTGTTTGTGCCTGTCCAATCTGAAACAATAATATCTAAATCACCATCTAAATCCCAGTCAGCAACGGCGGTAAAGCCTTTGCCCCCAAAAGCCGCAGTAGTTTGAAGCGTTAACCCGCCACTGTTTATATCAACAGAATACACTTTGTTGGCAACTACAAGTTCCAAACCACTACAAGCGCTACAAAAGCTATCGGGTAAGATATCGGCGGCAACAGAGAGTCTGTCATCATAGTTGCCGGGCAACTGAGTATAAATTGCTCCTGTTTGTGCATTCAGTATGGTAAATCGGGAGTAGGCTTCTGCCAAACCATCTTGGTTAAAATCGGCTAAATGCCATTCGTTGGGTTGATTATAAAATCCATTGTCAATTTCGCTAACCCATTTTATTGTTCCGCTATGTTCAAAAGCATACACTGTTGCAGTATTACCGCTTGTATTTCTGTTAGATAAGATAATCTCACCCAAGCCATCGTTGTCTATATCCCCGATAGCTGGAGTGCCTTGCCCGTCCCAGTAATCAGGAAAGGCAAAAGAAGAACTTACGGCTCCATTGGTTGGATTTAACCAATACATAGGACTGTTATTGCCTCTGCGCCCCTGAATAAAAAGTTCTGGTATCCCGTTTCCATCTATATCTGCAACCAAAACTATATTCAAATCTGCAACAGTTACGGCAGATTGCCATGCAAGTTCAATACTAAAAACAGGGTATTCTATATCAGTACAGTTTGCCGCGGTGGGGTTTGGCGGGTATTGCCAACAAGAAAATTCCTCAGCACAATCATTGTCATAACAATCTACATACCCATTGTTATCATCATCTATGTTATTGTCACAAATTTCTTGTGCCTGCAATAAGTAACATTGGTTGGATATGTATAGCAGCAACATTAACGATAAATATCTCATGACGCACAATTTTAGTATGAATAATGGTGTTTGGTAGGGTAAAAATAGTATTTTTTTTTAGTTTTGTGAACTTTTTAAACATTTTTGTAGATACGTACCTTTTTGTACTTGGCTGCCTTATCCCATTAACATATATCGGGCTTTTTTACAGAAAAAAAACATAGTAAATCAAATATTATTGCTTAAATTTATAAATATGAACATCGTTCTTCTTACCAGCTCTCGTGCCGATTATGGCATTTACCTGCCGCTTTTGCGCCGCTTAGAGGGTGATGATTTTTTTAACTTGAGCATCGTGGCATTTGGCACGCACTTGTCCGAAAAACACGGCTATACCCTTAACCAAATTCTTGCCGATGGTTTTAAGGTTGTCCACACCGTAGAAACCTTGCCATCGGGCGACTTGCCTGCCGACATCGCTTCGGCTATAGGGCTTACTACCCTCAAATTTGCCGAACTTTGGGCAGCGCTCCACCGGCACACCCACCTCATTATTTGCCTTGGCGACCGGTACGAAATGTTTGCTGCCGTGTGCGCAAGTGTGCCTTTCAACCTGCCCGTTGCCCACTTTTATGGCGGCGAAACTACTGAAGGGGCTATTGACAACAAATTTAGGCACGCAATTACCCAAATGGCTGCTTACCATTTTACAGCTACCGAAACGTATGCCCAAAAGGTAGCAGCTATGACCGGCTCGACACAACACGTTTATTCTGTTGGCTCTTTAAGTTTAGATAATTTGTTGTCTTTACCGCTGTTAGATGCCAATGCGTTTTTTGCCCGATATGGCATTAACCTGCACAAATCTACCATATTGGTTACTTTTCACCCCGAAACGGTGCAGCCCGAACAGAATATCTTTTACACCCAAGAGTTAATTAAAACACTTACTGCCGCATCTGCCCTATACCAAGTGGTGATTACCATGCCTAATGCCGATACTATGGGCAATATTGTGCGAACTCAACTGCTTGCCTTTGCCCAAACCCAGCCCGATAGGGTGTTTGCAGTAGAAAACTTTGGCACACAGGGTTATTTTTCTTGTATGAACCTTGTAACTTTTTTGCTGGGCAATACTTCGAGCGGTATTATTGAAGCGGCATCGTTTGGCAAGTATGTTATTAATATAGGTAACCGGCAGCAGGGGCGAGCTTGCAGTAACAATGTGCTGCATACGCCAATTAATACGCAAAGTATGTTGGCTGCTATTGATGCTGTTGAAAAACTCCCTCCATTTACCGGTATAAATATCTACCGACAACAAAATGTGGCTGAGCGTGTGATAAGTATCCTAAAAACCCTGTTTACCAATAATACCCCATTGCCTCATTAAACCCTATTTCCATGCTACACCATACTCCCCTACCCCTCTCCCTCATTGGTTACTCCGGTCATGCGTATGTGGTAATAGATGTGTTTACCTCACAAGGGCAAACGGTGGCGGCTTACTGCGAACCGCAACCCAAAACGCACAACCCCTACGCACTGCACTATTTAGGCGCTGAAACCAACCCTCAAACGCTGCTTTTATTGCAAAACTACCGCTATTTTATAGCCATAGGCAGCAATGCTGTAAGAGAAAAACTGCACGCGTTTTTGTTTTCCGCGCTACAAGCTGTGCCCGAAAACGCCCTGCACAAAACCGCTTACATAGCGCCGGGCGTACAATTGGGCAGTGGTATTATGGTGGGAGCAAAAGCAGTAGTAAACCCGCTATGCAGTATTGGCAATGGGGTTATTTGCAATACCGGCTCGGTAGTGGAGCATGAGTGCATGATAGCCGATTTTGTGCATATAGCCCCCAATGCCACGCTTTGCGGCGGGGTGCGGGTGGGCAGGGGTAGTTTTGTGGGCGCCGGGGCGGTGGTAAAAGAGGGCATAACCATAGGCAACTATGCCACCATTGGCGCGGGTGCGGTAGTGCTGAAAAATGTACCCCATGGAGCAACGGTGGTAGGCAATCCGCAGCGTTTTTTGTAAGCTCCTACCCTATTTGATGTAAAATGGCACACAAAGTCCGTGCTGCCTGTATGAGCTAAAAACCGGCAAAAATTAGCACACGGATAACACGGATGTATCTGATTTGCACAGATTTTTGAAAATGAAAACGCTGATTATGAATTACGACTATAAGCCCGATTTTGTTTCTCACAAAGGCGCAAAATAGTTGTTATTTCTTAGTACCGACTCACTACCCGATACTATCTGCCATTTACCCATATAGCAAGCTGCAACCCGTTTGCTGCACCTGCAAACGAGCCGGTATGCCCATTACCAATGCTCTGTTATCGGGCGTATGCCCTGCCGGAAACCCAAACGCCACCGGAAAATTAAAAGGTTGGGCATATCGGGCTATAATTTGCTCCGCATTTTCACCAAACGGAATGGGGTTGTCTTTCATATCGGTCATGCCGCCCACCAGCAGCCCGGCCAGCCGGTGCAGTTTACCGCTGCGCAGCAGGGCGTTCATCATTCGGTCTATATGGTAAAGGTATTCGTCAAGGTCTTCTATAAATAAAATTTTGCCGGCGGTATCAAGGTCAGAGGGCGTGCCTATGAGGGCGTAAAGCAAAGAAAGATTACCCCCTACCAATATGCCTTGTGCAGCGCCGGTTTGGTTGAGCGGGTGCGGGGCAAAGTGGTAGTTTGGCGGAGTGTGGCTAAAAAGCGCATGGTGCAGGGTTTGTAGCGCCTGAGTTGTATTTTGGGGGTAGTTAATGGGCATAGTAGCGTGTAGGGTAGCCATGCCCAGTGTAGTATGCAGGTGGCTGTGCAGCACGGTAATATCGCTAAACCCCACTATCCATTTAGGGTATCGGGCAAATTGGGTAAAGTTTAGTTGGTCAATAATTTGGGTGGTGCCGTAACCGCCTCGGGCACAAAAAATGGCTTTTATGACGGGGTTATCTAAGGCTTGCTGCAAATCGGCAAGTCTTTGGGGGGCAGTACCGGCAAACTGGTGATGTTCTAATTGCAGGGTTTTACCTTGTTCTACCGTTAACCCCCATGTTTGCAGAAGGGTTATGGCAGGGGCTAAATCGGGAGGGTTAATTTTTCGGGCGGTAGAGAGCAGGGCAACGGCATCGCCGGGCTGCAAGGGCGGGGGTACGGGCATACCGGTAAAATTTAAGCAGTGGTATTGGGTAAAAGTAGGGGCGGGGTAAAGCTACGGCATTTTTAAAAGAGCAGGAGCGAAAAAGCCATGCACATAAAGCCCAGCATATAACCATTATACACCTCGCGCGGCTGGTGGGCAGCTAATATAAGGCGGGCAGAACCTACCAAACCGGCAATAAAAATGCTCAGCATGAGCGCCCAGGTAGTGTTATAGATGCCTGAACCCGATGCAAACAACACCGTTGCAAACATGCTGCCCATGCCAATGGCGTGTAGGCTTATTTTTTCAAACAGCATGTTTACAATCATAGACAAAAACAGGGCAATGGTAGCCCCCAGCATCATATTGGCAGCTATATTGGGCGCTTGCTCACGGTGCAGCACGGTATAAGTCCATGTAAACATAAACGCCATAGGAATAAAAACCAAAATACGTTGTTTGCGGTCGGTTACGTTGTAGCTGTCTATAAAACCGAGTTGTTTCATTAAAAACACAATAAACAGCGGGTAGAGCAAGGTAAACAAAACAATGGTGCGCAAAAAAAACACTGCCGATGCTGAGGTAAAATAACCAAACACATTGGGCAATACCCACACCATAAAAAAGGCGGTATAAGTAGGTATAAAAATGGGGTGAAAAAGCAAAGATATGAGGTAGGCAAGAAATTTCATAGAAGCTGAAGCATGTTTGGGTTGTAAGGCAAATCAAACAGACAAAGGAGGATTAAAGTTTTTTCCTAAGTCTTGCAACCGGAATGTCTAATTGTTCCCGATATTTAGCTACTGTTCGGCGGGCAATTTCATAACCGTGTTTTTTTAGTTCTTCGGTCAGTTTATCATCAGAGAGTGGTTTCTTTTTATTTTCATTTTCAATCATTTCGGTCAAAATATTCTTTACCTCTTTGGTAGAAACCTCTTCGCCGCTGGCAGTAGATAATGATTCGGAAAAGAAAGATTTGAGCAGAAATGTGCCAAAATCGGTTTGCACATATTTACTGTTAGATACCCTTGAAACGGTAGAAATATCGAGCCCGGTAATATCTGCCACGTCTTTCAAAATCATGGGGCGCAGTTTTGAGCTGTCGCCGGTAAGAAAATAATCGTGTTGGTAGGTAAGTATGGCTTCCATAGTTTTGAGCATGGTTTGTTGCCGTTGCTTAATGGCGTCAATAAACCACTTGGCAGAATCTATTTTTTGTTTAATAAATAATACTGCCTCTTTTGCGTGCCGGTCTTTTTTCTTATTTTTTTTATAGTCGCGCAGCATACCGGCATAGGCTTCGCTCACCCTAAGTTCGGGGGCATTTCGGGCATTTAGGGTTAGTATCAGTTGGTCATCATCTGCCGAGACCAAAAAATCGGGAACAATATAATTTTCGGGACTTATGCTGTTTCCGCCGGGCGAGTAGGCATTACCCGGTTTGGGATTGAGCTTTATTATCTCGCCTATAACCCCTTTCAGGTCTTCATCGGTAATTTGGAGCAGGCGGCAGAGTTTGTCGTAGTGTTTTCGGGTAAATTCTTCAAAATGGTTTTGCAGTATTACCAATGCCAATCTTACATAAAAGTCTTTATCCGGGTTTTTTCGCTTCAATTGTATCAGCAGGCACTCCTGCAAGGTGCGAGCGCCTACTCCGGGCGGGTCAAACTGTTGTATAATCAGCAGTTTATTTTCCAGCTCCGGCAGGTCAAAGGGCATGTTGGTTTCAAAGTAGAGGTCGTTGGCAATAGATTCTAACGAACGGCGCAGGTAACCATCTTCGTCAATGGTGCCCACTAATTGATTGGCAATTAAATACTCGCGTTCGGTAAGCGTGTGCATACCCAACTGCTCCATAAGGTACTCATGGAATGTTTTTTCAAAAGCGCGTGGTATGGTTCTGGGCTCATCGGCATTGCCATAGCTGGCGTCATGAAATTGGTAAGATGGCATATCGTCATCATTATCTATGTATCCGCTCACATCCACTTCGTCAAACTCTTCCCGGTCTCGCTCCTCCTGTGTATCATTGCTGCTGCTATCCGAATCGTTAAGTGATAGTTGGTTTGCCTGAAAATCTTCGCCAACCAACTCTAATGCCGGATTTTCTTCCAGTTCCTGCTTTATCTGACTCTCTAAAGCAAGAGTGGGCACTTGCAGCATTTTCATCAGCTTAATTTGCTGAGGCGATAATTTTTGCGTTTGTTTTTGTAGCTGCCGCTGGTTTAACATACAACTTATTTTAGCGTTTTTGCAATAGGTGGTGTAGGCAGAAAAATGTGTTGCTATAACTTTATACCCCAAAAGTAAGCTATTTGTTGACAAAAACGAAAAAAAAGAAAAAAATGGCGCACCCAAAAAAGCATTTGTTTTAAAATAACATATAATAATCTGATTATCAGCAGTTTTACAAAAGCGACTTATAGCACCAAATTTTGTTCCAAACTTAAATAGCTTGTGGAGTATGGGTTAGTTTTTAGCGCTTTTAGTAGCGGCTCTAAGCAATCTTTTCTACAATTTAGCCTGCACAAATTGGGTAGCAAAGGAAACATGCCGGAGAAAAGGTAAAACAAAAAATATCACCCCACCCGATACAACTTTGAAAAAAAATCCTTAGCTTTACCTCGCAGATAAGAATACGATAATGCAAGAACTAAAGTTAAAATTTTTCAACGATACAAATTTTTTTTATGCAAAATAACCACCAGCCCCGCCAAGTTGGCATGTGCGGTACCGCCGCCGTTGTTTGTGTCTTACAATCAACAAAAATAATCTTAATGCTGTGCCTGCTCCTAACCCTACATATATGGGGGGGGGTAATGTGTTAATGGCACAAACGCCGCCGCCCGATGAAATGGACGACGAAGCCCTTGGATTGCTCTTCCGAATGAACACTCCCGACACTTCATTTTACGCTTTATGTGATATGGCTGAAAACTACCTGCAAAACAAACCCGCTGCCGAGCGTTTTGCTAAACGATATGCCCGCTGGCATCATTTTTGGTCAAACAGAGTGGGTCCAGATGGCAATATATGGGCTACCAAAAAAGCCATGCAAGATTGGTCTAATGAGCCTATCTGCTCTGAAAACGGCAACTGGCAACCCCTTACCGCACAACTATGCCCCAATATACAGGCAAGAGGTATTGTGGTAAGCGTATATGCCCCTCCTTGCAACACGCCGGGCTGTACTACGCCCCAAGTTATTTATGCAGGCACCAACTGTAGCGGGTTGTGGAAAACCACCAACGGCGGCGATACATGGAACTGCCTTACCGATAATATACGGATGCCGGGGTTGGGCGTAAGTTCTATATTAGTATTAGATGACAATCCTGCATGCCCCGAAGAAATTCTTATAGCATCAGGGCTTACCTCGCAAGTAGATACGCACTACGGCGTAGGTATTTTAAAAACCTGCGACGGGGGTAGTACATGGGAACAAAGTTTAGGATGGTCATCGTTTTACGGCGATGTGAGCGTAAAACTGATGCGCGACCCAAACGATTCCGAAACAATTTGGGCGCTTACCCGAAAGAGACTATGGAAAAGCCCCGATAGAGGAAACAACTGGGTGGAAATAACGGGGCTCCCCCCAACGATTTTGACTGCTACACCTGAGCATAATATATCTTTTATTGATATGGAGTTTTTAACCACCCAACCCAATCAAATTTTAATAAGCGCCAGAGCGCATGATGTAAATGAGGCTTATCGGGTTTCGTTGTTTTTGATTACTATAAATCCTGCTAACAATACAGCTACTTTTGAGGATTTAACCCCCACGCCTATCAACACTACCACAAACAACGCCCAGCAAATTCTGCTGGAAGTGTACCACAATGAGGCAGACAACGAAGATTATATTTACGCCCTTTATCAACAGGTTAGTGGTAACGTCTTCATTAGTAAGGCAATAAATAACGCAGGTATCTGGGTGTGGCAAGATGTAGTTAGCTCCGGTGTAGGAGAGGGACTCAACCAATTTTTGCAAGTTTTTAAAGTACATCCTACCAACAATACTATCATGTACTTTGGGAAAAGAAATTTTTACCGCTCCACAAACGAAGGCGCAAATTTTACTCAACTAATTGGGACTAATACAGTAATAGGAACAGGCGCTAACTCGTGGCACTGCGACGTACGCGATTTGCAAATTTACGATACCGGCAATACGGTAAACGAGGTGCGTTTGTTAATGGGAAATGACGGCGGCGTTAGTTTTAGTTCCAATGGCGGCACTGTGTTTGCTAACCTTAATGGTGAAGACAACCCAAACGGAAGCAGTCTTAACATTACCCAATTTTACGACATAGCCAACTCCTCCTTACAGCCCGGATTGGTTGCCGGAGGCACACAAGACAACAGCTTTTTTAAGTACAATAATGGCAGTTATGTCTGTTTGGTAGCAAGTTCTTGCGCCGATCCGTCAACTTCATCTATAGGTGGAGACGGCGGGCAAACCATTATTAGCTGGAAAGACCCAAATGTTATTTACACCAGAGCCAACGAAAGACTTTACAAATCAATCAATGGGGGAAATAGTTTTATTAGTAGTTACATTGTACCAATTGCAGGCATTCTGAATTTTGAATTTCTTGACCCCAAAATGCTGCAAGACCCCCTCCATCCCGATATTTTGTACTATGCAAAAGGTAATAGGTTTTATAAAATTGGAACAACCCCACTCGCTATCGCTACATCTTATAGTTTTGCAAGCAATTTTCCGGGCTTTACCCATGTCAACGCATTAGGGGTAGCGCCCTCCAACCCCAATATCATTTTTGTAGCCGCCAAATATGGAGGAACAACAGGAAAGTTGTTTAGGTCCACAAATAACGGGGTGTCTTTTGAAGATGTTGCCGAGCTTACGGGGTCAAATATAGGAGAGCAGACACAATGGAAAAGCATTACCGACATCATTTTTGACCCTACCAACCCCGATAGAGTATGGGCAGCATTTGGCGGGTTCGATGGTTACAGGGTAGGGTACTCTGCCAACCAAGGAATTACATGGACCGACTTTGGCGCCGGGCTGCCCCCAGTGCCGGTAAACAAATTGGTGTACCACGTAGGCTCTAACGATGTTATTTATGCCGCTACCGATGTAGGGGTGTACCGCTACAACCCACAAAACCAACTTTGGGAGTGCTACAACAACAACCTGCCCGTTTGCGTAGTTATGGGCATAGAAATAGACTATTGCAAACAACTCCTGCATATAGGCACCTTTGGGCGCGGTATTTGGGAGTCGCCATTAGCGCCCCTTACCCATTTATGGCAAATAGCCCAAAACACCACCTGGGAAACCGGCACCGTTACCAACAGCAGTACCGATATAGAAATTTTGCCCGGCGCTACCCTTACATTAAAAGGTAAACTCAATCTGGCGCAAAACAAGCGAGTGATTGTACAGCGAGGAGCAAAGTTTGTAATAGAAGGCGATAACAACCCCAACAGCGAAAATGGATTGCTTACCAATGGCTGCGGCGACCGACACGCCGGCATAGAAGTATGGGGCAATACCGCCATGGTTCATGCCGATTTATTTACCGCCCCTCCTGCTGCGCTTACTGCTTCCGACTACATAAACGTTCCTCTATCTGCCACCGACCCCGGCATAGTAGTACTGCACAACGGCGCAACCATTGAAAACGCCCGCACCGCCATTACCACCCAACGCCGTGGCGGCTATT
>DDVC01000043.1 GCA_002345145.1 Bacteroidetes bacterium UBA2322 | reverse complement strand
GGGTAATAATGTGCGGTTTGTTGTGTTTTTAGTGGGTTGCCGGGGGTGGAGGTATTGTGGTAGAAGTAAACTCTGCCGTTTCCAAGGTGGTCTTTTAGGGTGTACTCGGTGCGGTTGCCGACTAAGAGGTTGATGCGTCCTTCTTCGTGGTAGTAGCCTTCTTGTTGTTGGTTTAGGTACTCTAAGCCCGGTATGTAATCGCGTAGGGTGCAGCTTTCGCGTATGGGTACTACGGCGGGAGGGTAGGTGCGCAGGGGCGGTGTGCCGGCGGGGGTGTAGGGCTGGGCGGTGGCGGTTTGTATTTTGGTTTGGGTGGTGGCGTAGTAGTCTGTGTAGGAGAGGGTTAGTTCATCGGGGTTGCGGTTGGTATTGATGTGTTTGATGCGTTCGGATTGGTGGCGGTGTTGGTCTATGTAATCGGGGCGTTTTGCATCGGATATGTTGATGGGTGCTGAACCATCTCGGAGTTGGTAGGTGCGTTTTTGGAGTTTTTTAGTATATTTACCAAATCCTCTTTTCAGTTTCCCGAAAAAAATAGTCATCTACAATGCTATCTTTTGATACGAAATTTAAATTTTCTGTGATAGCTTGTGCTACTAAAATTCGGTCAAAAGGGTCTCTATGATGGAACGGTAAACCGGCAAGGGTAATGAGATGCGCTATATCTATAGGCATAAAAATGAAGCCTTTGTTAACCACATCTTGGCAAAACTCTTCAAAACTACCATCCAAATCTAATTTGCCGATGCTGTGCTTTATGGCAATTTCCCACAAACTTGCCGTACTTATCCAAAATTCATTGTTAATGTCATCTATACAGGCTCTTGCGGCATCGCTCAACTCGGCAGAGCCGCTATAATACCATAAAAACGTATGGGTGTCTAATAGCAAACGCATTACATGTATTCTTTAAAATCTTCTAAAGGCGCATCAAAATCTTCCAACATCTTAATTTTTATACTACCACAACCAAAAGTGGGACGTATAACACTATCCGTGTTTAACCATGTTTTTTTTGTGTATTTGTGCTTTATCAGCAGTAAATAATTGTAAACTTCTATCTGTGCAGATTCGGATAAAAGTTGTATTTCTTTCAATATCCGTTCTTTAAGTATGGCACTCATGGGTATTTTTTTTGCAAAGTTACCGATTTTTATTCAACCTTACAAGTTGCAGGTAGCTTGTTTTTTCTGTTAGGGGGTCTATGCTTGTCCAACTGT
This sequence comes from Bacteroidetes bacterium UBA2322, assembly GCA_002345145.1. GTDB lineage: Bacteria > Bacteroidota > Bacteroidia > Chitinophagales > UBA2359 > UBA2359. The sequence continues at coordinate 1,382 of DDVC01000043.1, read as the reverse complement.
TTGTTTGTAAACTGAGTCACCTGTACTCTTGGTGCGAGTAATTTAATCCAAAATCTTCGTTTAGTTCTTTTCCGTTATACTGATACGCATTAGCCTCTACGCCCACCGGGGCTTCAAAGTTAGGGCTAAGTTTTTGAATGGGCAAGGATTGGTTGCCCTTAAATTTCCTGAAGGGGTTTTTATTGCTTGCTTCGTGGGGGGAAGGCTACCTTGATTGCAATAATATATTAATGCTTAGGCAGTATTTTGTTTTTTCTCTCTTTCTTCTCTAAAAAATTTGATGTGTTCTTTTATGGTGAAGTAAATGAAGTACAGACACAATAGGAAAAATGGTAAGGCAAACCAATATCCATAAGTACTGACTTCAACAAATCTTGGTATTTTTTGATAATACCTGACAGGATAGGTGTTCCCTTTTTTAAATTTTCCCTCGTCGCACAATGTCCAATGTCCTAATCTATGTACTGATTTGTATTCTTCATATTGCAACAGTGTTTTGCAATCCTTTCTTGATATGTATGGATCTTCTTTGATAGTGGCATATACAATATCACCATATTTACGTATCAGATATTCTTGGCAACAACCTATAGACCATAATATGAATGCAAATAAAATAAAGTGAGTATAACCCAATTTTACAACTAATCGCCACAAGGTTTTAAGCATATACTAATAATTATTGGGTTCTCTAATAAGCTGAGGATGTGCCATTCTATTGCCAGACGCAGGTATTGTAGTAGGTTTTTGAGTTGGCTGTGTACTTTGCGGTTTTGGTGATGCCATGTGTTGGTTTCGGGGGTTGCTGTTTTCACTCATCGTAGCAGTGGCAATTTTTTGGTAACTATTTTCTTGTATTTCTGTAGCCCCTGTTACTACTGCTTGTACTCCGTTATTAAACTCATCTTTCAGGTATTCTTTTGCCGTTGCTTGTGCAGCATCACCCCATGCACCCATTCCAACTGACACTACCCCCTCTACAACTGCCTCTGTAACAGATATTTCTTTAATCTTGCCTTCTTTTACATCTATATGTTGTTTGGCTATCGATTCTATAGTGCCTACTCCACCATCTACGAGCCGATTTACGCCAAAAGCAACTGCCCTGCTGCTAATGTTGTTTATGGTGCTAATACCACCGGTTGTAAAACCTGCACCGGTTGAAATGCCAACTTTTGTCCAACTATTGGGCATTATCATATCCAATCCGCGTTTTCCATCATAATAATTCTCTGCCACTTGAAAACCGATTTCGACTACTGCCCCTGCTACAGCCCCACATATCCAAGGTGGACAATCCCCCTTCGGGTCGTTATACCGTATGGGGTTGTTTAGATTACTGTTGTAGGGCGACCACACATAAAACTTCTCCGCCATTGGGT
>DDVC01000005.1 GCA_002345145.1 Bacteroidetes bacterium UBA2322 | reverse complement strand
ACCGCTTCCAACCACACTAACGCACTCACCACCCCCACCGACCCCGGCATAGTAGTAGTGCACAACGGCGCTACCATTGAAAACCCCCGTACAGCCATTACCACCCAACGCCGAGGCGGTTATTTTCCCGACCACTACGGCGGTATTATATATGCCCAAAACAGCACTTTTTTAAACAACCGTTGCGCTGCCGAATTTATGCAATACAAACCCCAAAACCTAAGCCAATTCCGATTTTGTGAGTTTAGCAGCAATGTGCCAATTCCCCGACCCTACATAACCATGTGGGATACTCATGGCATATACTTAACCGATAATAACTTTAATGGAAACAACTCGCCTACTGTTAACGAAACCGCCATTTACAGCATTGATGCAGGCTACAACCTTGCCATTTCCAATGTGTTTAAGTATCTTACCATGGGAGTTTGTGCTACATCGGGCGGAACCGGGGCTTTATTACAAATAGGCAACCCCGGCGCTGCCGATTACAACCCAACTCTTGCCAATAGGTTTGAAAACTGCCGCATAGGGTTATATATGGCAGGCATGTTTGATGCTAAGGTAAAGAGCAATTATTTCTACAATTGTCAGGTAAGCGTGTACAACGATGGCAGCGAAGGAGTTTTTACCGAGTACAACCTGTTTGAACACCCCAATACTGCCAACACACATACCAATGTTTTGTACCTGAATACAGGGAGTAGAGAGTCCCACATCCGCAACAATACTTTTGTAAATAGCTACAACAGCATATTTGCGTGGTTAGCCAATAGAGGCTTACGTATAAAATGTAACCAAAACCTGCAAATCGCCTATAACTTGGTAGTAAGTGGCGATATGAGTGGTACTGGTGTATCGGGTGCTATAAATATAGAACAAGGCACAATGGACAACAACTCAAATGCCCCTGCCAGCAACAAATTTGGTGCATACTTTAACCCCAGTACACATATACATACACAGGGCAATACGGAGTCTTTCGATTATGTACACCACAAAAACATGGTATATGTTCCCATTTACGATGCGGGTGCCAATTACACCAAACAAGAACACCCCGCCTACTACAACGAAGTTTGTTTTCCCGATGATGTAGTGGAGGGCTGCCCCAATCCGCCATGTGTCGATTTTATTGAAGATATAAAAACCGAAATTGAAGCGCTAAAAAACCTGCTCAACCAATTTACCGAAGGCAGTTATGCCCACAATGCCCTGAGCAAAGATATTGAATACCTAACCTACAAGTTAGATGCCGCAGTATCTGGTAGTGTAACTTACTACGAAAAATCAGACAGCCTTGACAAAGCGTTGCAAATACTCGCCAATGCCGATACCGAAAACGCCCGTCGCCAAAAAGTGCGCTTACTCATAGCGCATGAAAGATTTGCCGATGCTCAAACTGCCTTAGATAATCTGCCACTTGCCACCCAAGAAGATCAGCAATTTGCTGCCTTGCAACAAATACAGCGCGATTTGCGCAGCCAAAACCAAACCTACAAAGATTTAACCACTGCCCAACTCAGCGCCTTAGCAAACATAGCCACCACCCAAACCACACAATCGGTTTATGCCCGCAGCATTTTGCATTTTGTACAAGATGCTCTATTTAACCCCGATATGCCGGTAATTTTGCCCGCAAGCGGTAAAACCAACCCTACTGTAGCCAACAGAATGCTTTCACTGCTTACACTTGCCCCCAATCCCGCCACCGATGAGGTATTTGTGGGCTACCAAGGCACAACTAAAAATAACCTGCAAGTAGTACTATACAGCATTAGCGGAAAAGAGCAGATGCGGCAAAACATGCTGTATGGCAATGCCCGCCTACACACCCACCTCCTGCCCAATGGCATATACCTCTGTATTGTGCAAAACGAAGCCGGAGCTATAATAGCCCAAGAAAAATTGTCAATTGTTAGGTAATATACATTCCTCTACCCTTCCTGCTTGTACCTTTTGTAGTATGGGCAGGAGGTTAAATACGCTAAAATGAAATACTTATTTCAATTACTAATAGTGCTTACAACGCTGGAAGCCTATGCTCAAACTCCACTTTTATACAATAAGTTTTATAGCTCCGATTCAATAAACATGATTAGTAATGGCTCCACTATATTGCCATATACGGATACATCTTTTGTGGTGGCCAATACTTTTTACAGCAATTATTACAACAAAAACGGCTTAGAAATTATTCATTTCAACTATAACGGACAAGTAATATGGCGAAGAGTGAATATCATCAATTTGGAGGGTCCGTACACTAACGGTTTTGGAGAACTCATAAGAACACAAAATGGTGGTTTTGCTTTTATGTCGTTCAGAAATCCATACTATACAGGCGATATGCATGATGCTCATCTTATGTTATTTGACTCTTTGGGTATTTTTGAGTATGAAAAACTATATACTCGTTATCCGGGTTCGGTAGATAGGGCATTTGCAGGCTGCCAAACTACCAATGGCGATTTTTTACTTACCGGATTCACTTTTGATATTGTTAATTACACGGCGAGTACAACCAATATTTATGTGATTAAAACTGATGCTGCGGGCGATACAATATGGACTAAAATGTTTGACTATGGAAAATCGGAACGGGCAGGTATCATAAGAGAGGATTACGATGGTGGTTACCTTTTAGGTGGATTTACTGCTACGTTTACACATGTAGAAAGTGACGGCACCAGCGATGGCGATGGGTTAATATATAAACTCAATGCAGATGGGTCGGTGCAATGGATGCTGAACATCGGCACCCCCGATGATGATTGCGATGCCTATATTGTGCCTTGTAAAACAGAACCCGGTAAGTATTATGTATGGAGTTGCGATGGTAAAAGTCATCCTGCTTTCCCCAATGATGAAGTTGAGGGAAAATCGTACTACATTTCAAAAATAGATAGTATCGGAAATGTGTACTGGCGTACCCCCATGAGTGGGTATAGTAAAGGCATAAAGAAAGCGATTGAGATGCCCTCCGGTAAAATTTTATTGGTGGGGTCAGATACTTTTTGCGCCGATGAAACAAACTGGTGTTTTTCTTACTGGGGTTGGATGGCATTGTTAGACAGCTCAGGCATTGTTCTTTGGGATAGAACATTTTACTTGTATAATGAGGACGAAGCCTATGGATTTGCATGGCTTACCGATGCTATACCCACTCCCGATGGCGGTTTCATAGCAGTAGGCAGGTATCCCATTCAAATAGAACCGCCTACTGTAGCACCTGCTGTGCCTCACGTATGGTTGTTAAAGGTGGATGAAAACGGCTGCATTACCCCCGGTTGCAATGAAGAGTTAATTTTTGTAAGCGTTAATGATGGGCAGTTTATACTTTTTGAAAATGATACTGCTGAATTACCTATTTTTCCCAACCCCGCCACCTATACCATTAGCATACACACCAAACAACCTTGGCAAAACCTTTTCCTTTACAACCTGCACGGGCAAGAAGTGGCAAGTTACTACCCTCCAAACCCACTGCACAACCTACCCCTGCCCGAAAACCTGCCAAATGGCTTATACATAGCTCAACTTACCCTAAACAACGGCACTATTCAAACCACTAAATTGCTCATTTCTAAATAACAATCTTATGAAAGCAATACACTATACAATCTTGTTTTTATACCTATGCGCTCCGTTATTTGCACAAAATGATTGTAAGCCGGGCATATTTTACGACCACTACGGCGGTATTATATATGCCCAAAACAGCCAATTTACCAACAACCGAAAAGCCATAGAACTGATGCAGTATAAACACCAAAACATGAGCCGATTTAACAACTGCATTACCACTACCCAAGACCATACCATTCCATTTGAAGGCTTTACCATTTGGGCTTGTACAGGTATTACCATAAACCAATGCCAATTTAACTACAATGCCACCCAGCCCGCTGCCCATGACCAAATAGGCATAGCCGCATGGGATGCCAACAGACTAAGTATTGTTAATGGTTGCCAATTTAGCAACCTTAAATATGGTATCTCCCTCCAAGCTACCAACTACAACTTAGGCAATGCCACCATTACCGATAACCAATTTACCAACTGCCGCATAGGCATTCAAAACTTGCAAACACATTCCATGTTTGCCCAAAACAATGTCTTTACCCACACATCAACATCTGCCCAACACATTACCTTGGGTGGTACATGCGGTTACAATATCCAAAACAACACCTTCAATAATGGTAATGGCGTAGTAGCCTTCTTTACCAGCCAAGCTACCCCGGGCAATAATGTTATAGAATACAACTGCACTATAGGCAACTATATTTATGATAACAATGAAGGGCTGCACCTGATAGATAACACATTCAATACTACCATAGCCGACAATCTCTTACAAAAAGGCACTGCCAATGGCAGTATAGCTTTTTCGCAAGGAGGATTTGGTGTACCTATGTTTAACCTGTTCTCCTCCTCCCTCGTTACCGACCATTTTAAAGCCCCCATTGGCGATACCAACACCTTCCTATATTTTTATCACACCAACCTACTATACACCCCCGATGTAAACGTCCGTTTAGTGCCTAAATGCGATATAGCCTCATCCTGCACAGTGCCTAATAATTTTGTGAATATAGAAACAGGGTTGTTAAACCCTTACTCTGGTTGCCTTGATCTGTTCGGAGAAGGTTTTCCAGAAATGATACTGCCTGAAATTAGCGATTGTGAAACCAAAGAGTGTTACTACACGATAAAAGCCGGTTACGAAAACCTGAAAAGTGAGATAGACGGCGGCAACAAAGAGCAGTTATTGGCCAACCTCTATCGTAGTCCCGAAGCATTGGAAACCTACCAAAATTATATAAATGCCAGTCCATTCCTAAGCGACGAAGTGTTGATGGCATTAGCCCAAGCCGAATTGATGCCGCCCTATTGGCGTGCTAATATTTTGCTGGCTAATGCGCCTTTGAGTAATGAGGTTATGTACCAAGTTCAGGACATGGTAGCCGCCAACGTTTATCAGCTACTCTATACCATTAAGTACTACACCCAATTTTCGGCACGCGACCAACTGTATGCCAATATTAGCCGCCAAACTGCCATAAAAGAAGAGGTGTTGCGTTTTCTGTTGCAAAAATATGCGGACGAAAAAGATTACATACAATTAAACGAACTGCTTGCTGCCGAAAATACCACTTATGCCTTGCGTACCCTAGTTAGTTCAAAAACGGAACAAGGTATTTTTGCCGACGCACAAATCCTATTAGATACCATGCCCGCCGATACCCCCGAAGAACAGGACTACAAAACCGTGCAGCAAATCAACATAAACCGCTTGGGCAATGCCGGTTTCGAGCTTTCGGAAAGCCAATATCAACAACTCAAGACCATTGCCGACATCCGGGGCTACCAAGCCCCTGCCGCTTGCGCAATGCTGAGTTTGTTGAGAGGGGAGTATTGCGAATGGCAACTGCCCAACAATTCGGGGAGCGGCAAGACCTCACCCCACCCGCGCCATAAAACCGCGCCATTGTTGGACAAAGCAGCAATAAGCGGCTTTAAAATTTCACCAAATCCTGCCAACAACAGCATAACAATACAACTGCCCGTTTATTTGAGCGAACAACCCGTGCTGTTATACATATACGACCTGCAAGGCAGGTTATACAAAACGATACCCGTAGAAAGCAAGCAAACTATTTTTATCGTATCAACGTCCGACTTCCCCAATGGTTTGTTCTTGTTTAGTTTAAGAGCGGACGGAATTATTTTGGCAAATGCCAAAGTACTCATACAACGCTAAATCAATTTTTAACAGCTTTCAGCCCGCAACCAAGGTGCGGGCTGAAAGCTGATTGTTCTCCCATTCAAAAAACAGTTAAAATGAAAAATATAACAGCATTATATCTCATTCATTGTTTATTCTCTTTTATTGCCCATGGACAATCGGGGTTTATGAAATCGTACAGCATTGAAAATGTGCAACCTTTTGGGGTGGCCATATTAGCCGAAGAAAGCAGTTATTTAATTGTATCGAGTTGTGATTATTGTTTGGGTTTTACTTGTACCGGGGTGGTGGAAACCGATATAAATGGCGTAAAACTATGGGATAATTTATATGAGAATGCTGCCGGTTATTTGTTTCCGAATTTAAGTAATATTAAAAAAATACCCGACAATAACTATGTTATTTCCGGGAACAGTTCTTATGTTGGATATTCGTGGCAAAACTTTTTTTTGAAAATAAGTAGTACCGGAGATAGTCTAAGATTGTTAGAATATGGTGAAGAACTTTATGATAAGGGCGGCAATATGGCACTAATAAAGGGGGGAATAATCTCTTTGGCAACCACATATCAAATTGATGTTGAAGGGCACTCAAAGCTTTTTAAAATAAACTACGGTATAGACAGCATGTCTGTTATCCCTTTGCCAGATATTGAAAACTGCCAATTTACGTTGAGTCAAGACATATCAACTTCACCAGATAGCAATTTTTTGGCTCTTTATGAAATTGGTTGCA
>DDVC01000060.1 GCA_002345145.1 Bacteroidetes bacterium UBA2322 | reverse complement strand
AAAGAAGGGGGGAGTTTAATGTGTTCGTTTTTTTCAAGGTTTTTATGTGCATTTTGCATGGTTTTAACTTTTGTTTTTTTCTGAAAAATAGTATTCAAGGAGCAGATAGACGCTGTGCTATAGGGGTATTTCATGTGAGCAGTTGTTATGGCGGTGGTGGGAACAGATAACTTGTAGGAGTAGGCAAAATTAGGCAAAAAGGTTGCAAACTGCTTAGGAAGGGTTAATTTTTTTGCCGGTTAATGTTGGTTTGGAGTTGAAGCATAAAATTGGGGTCATCGGGTGTAAGTACAATGGGGTGGCTGTTTTTTACCTTAAGCATAACCAAATTATGCAGTTGGGTGGCATACCAATACATGCGCCCTATGCGCCTGTTCCAAAAAAGCCCAAAATAACCCCATAATCCGCCCGACCCAAAGAGCCTTATCATGGCGGTAAAATCTTTTAAATCGGGTGTGCTAAATGCTTCTATATCGACAAGGGCAATGGTTATGGGTTTCCACCTTCGTTCTATAACCAGCGTATCTTGCGTAAGCCGGTAGGCACGCGGCGATAGGAGGTAGGTTAGCGCCAGTACCGCCGCAATAGACCCAAAAGCAATATATGCGCCCCAACGTTCCCAGCCCGGCGTAGGAAGGTTTTGCCAGAACATAAAAAACAAAACAACACAAACTAATAAAACAACCGTGGTTACAATTTTTGAAAGTTTGTCTAACGAGGCAGTGTAGGTTGTTTCCATGGCGTAGTTGTAGGCTATTAAAAAAAATAGTGCAAAAAAACAAACAAGGTGCGTACAAAAGCACACAAATAACCCGATGCCGGGTTGGGCGGGTTAAAAGCTAAGTTGCTGTGTGCAGTAAAAACTATAATGCTGCAAACTTTGTTTGAGTAAAGGTGTTAAATGGTGCGGTAAAGAAACTGCATTTTTGGTAAAGAAACAACCAAAAGCGCTAATTTTACTCATTAAACCACATATTCATAATTAACAAACTACATAAATTGCTTCACCATGATTAAGCGTACAGCTTCTGCCAACTGGAAAGGAACAGGTAAAGAGGGCACAGGAACCCTTACCACAGCCAGCACAGTGTTAAACCAATCGCAATACTCTTTTAATACCCGATTTGCCGATGGTATAGGCACTAATCCCGAGGAATTGATTGCCGCTGCTCATGCGGGCTGTTTTTCTATGAAACTGAGTTTTGTGCTTACCGGCGCGGGTTTTACGCCCGATGATATTACTACCGTTTGCACCATTCATTTTGATAACGGCGTAATTACCGAAAGCCATTTAGAGGTAAAGGTAAAGGCTGCCGGTTTAGATGCGGAGCAGTTTCAAACATTAGCCGATGACGCTAAACAAAATTGCCCTATTTCTAAACTGCTCAATACCAATATAACCATGACAGCCACATTGGTGTAGGGGGTACTTGGTAGAGTTAGTACTAACAACAGACGGAGGCTAATACTTAAATGTTTAAAAAAACTGAAACACAAAGTATGCCTTGCGGTTAATGAATTACAACCTGCCAATGAGGTGAAAACCCGATAAAAGAAAGGTGGAAAAAGCGCTTAACCAAACAAATTACCCGATAGGTAGCGGTCGCCGCGGTCGCAAATAATACACACCACTACGCCGTGGCTGAGTTCCTGAATAAGTTTTAGGGCTACCGCAGCCGACCCGCCACTGCTCATGCCGCAAAAAATGCCTTCTTCTTTGGCTAAACGGCGGGTCATGGCAGTAGCTTCTGCCTCCGATACATCAATGATGCGATTAACGCGGTGGGGTTCAAAAATTTTGGGCAAGTATTCCTTGGGCCACCGGCGTATGCCCGGAATACGGGAGCCATCGGTAGGTTGTGCGCCTATAATTTGTATGTGGGGGTTTTGTTCTTTCAAAAATCGGGATACGCCCATAATGGTGCCGGTAGTACCCATAGAAGAAACAAAATGGGTAACAGTTTGCTGCGTATCGCGCCATATTTCGGGTCCGGTGGTGCGGTAGTGTGCTAAGTAGTTATCGGGGTTAGCAAATTGGTTTAGCATAACGTAACCGCCTTTGGCTACTTGTGCGTGTGCGTAATCTATGGCTTCTTCCATAGAACCCTGTGCCGAAGTAAGTGTAACAGTGGCTCCAAAAGCCTGCATAGTAAGAATGCGCTCTTTAGTGGAGTTTTGGGGCATTACCAATTCTATTTGTACGCCGCAAAGGTTGGCTATCATTGCCAGGGCAATGCCGGTATTGCCGCTGGTGGCTTCTATGAGTTTAGCGCCGGGAGTTAAAATGCCGCGGTCAATAGCGCCTTTTATCATGCTGTAGGCTGCTCGGTCTTTTACGCTGCCGCCCGGGTTATGTCCTTCTAATTTTCCAAACAGGCGCACGTTTTTATTGGGGTTTATGTTTTGGAGTTCTACCAGTGGGGTGTTGCCTATAAATGAAAGTAATGATGCCATAACGTTAGGTTTTGGTTAATGGTGAAGATAAAGGTGGGGTTAAAAGGCAGTTTGGGGTTAGCTTTATTTCATGAAATGTACCAAGCAATAAAGTTTATTTTTTTAGTCGGTTAAGACCGGCTTTGGCTTGCTGTTCAGTACTGTTTTTATACTCATGATTTTTATACTCCATAGCTTTTCGGTAGTAGGTGGCTGCCAGTTGGGTATTGGCTTGTTTTTCATAAATTTTACCCAATTCTATGCAGGCTTTGGGTGCAAAGTAGTAGGGCAGGGAGGTTTGTTGGTTTAGAATAGTTTGGTTGTAGAAAGCAATGGCATTTTGCACTTGGTTTAATCCGGCATAAATTCGCCCTTTTCGGTAGTTAAACTCTAATAGGTGAGATTTGTTGGCAAGCAGTTCGGGCGAGGTTTGGTTAAGGGTATTTAATGCTTGCCGGTAGTAACCGCCGTCGTAGAGCAATCGGGCTTTTAGGAGTATGGGGTGGGGCAGTTCGTTGTTTAGTGCGGCAGCAAGGGCTTGTTTATCGGGGTCTATAAAGGCTTTGCCCTTAGTTTTGGCAAGTTGCAGGTAGTAGGCGCTTTTATCGGGTTGGTTATGAAGTTGATAAAACCAAGCCAGTTTAAGGCATGCATCTTTAAGGTAGTTTTGCCCTTTAAAGTTGTTCACAAATTTGAGCAGGGGCACGTCGGCATCGGGGTCTAAGCGGTTAAGTTTACAAGTGCCCATGAGATAATCAAGATACCAAAAGGTAGCATAACCGCCGGCAGTAGGTTTGTTTTGTAGAATAACAAGCGCTTCTTCGTTGTGTTCGGTTTTAAGGGCAATGGTAGCGGCGGTAAAACAGTTGAGCAGGTGGGAATCGGTGGGCAATTTTGCGGCTGTTTCCCATGCTTTTTGGGGATTAGCCTGTAGGAGCAGGGTAAAGAACGATTTTATAATAAGTCCTTCTTCTCTAAAAAGTTGGTCATTTTCTAAACCTTTTTGCAAAAATTGGTCTATTTCGGCTATTCCTTGTTGTAGGTTGCCTTGCAGCCCCAGTAGTTTAATGCCCCATTTGTATTGGTCGGGAATGGTACCCATTATGGCATGAATAGCTCCTAACGATTTTAGGTTTGGGTAAAAATTGGGGTAAAGCCGGCGGTTTTCTAAAAGGAGGTTATAGGCTTTTTGAATTTCTCTGAATGCTTTAAAGTACTGCTCAAATTTGAGCCTTACTAACGCCCATTGTATGTTAATTTCGGCTTGCGCATATAGGTAGTAAGGCGAGTTTTTATTGGGGGCTTGCTCAATAGCGCTGAGGCGTTTGTCTTTGTTGGTTTCTAACCGTGCAAACTCATCGGGCTCTTCGTTAATAAAAATGGTAAGTGCATCGGCGTAGTTTTCCAGCAGGAGGCAGAGCCGGTTATCGGGGTGAATTTTTTTTTCTTGGGCAAGCAGTTTTCTGCCCTCGTTCAGCTGGAGGCTCATGATGCGTTGGTAAGCGTTTTGGCAGTTGCTGTTCCAGTTAAACTGTGGCGAGGCGGCGCCGGATAGGGCAACCAATAAACAACAAAGTAAAACCGATAAGCGGTTATAAGACGCAGCAATTAAGGGTTGCATAAGGGGCGTAGTGGGTTAAGCAGGGTTTTCTTGTGGCAGCTCTGCCGGTTTGGTGGCTCGTATAAAAAACTCTGCATCGGCATAAGCCTGAAGGTGTTGCTCTACATTGGGTTTGGCTTTGGCAAATTTTACCAAATCTGCCAGTTGGAGCAGTTTGCGCAGTTTTTTAAGTACAGAGGGTTCAATAATTGTATTTCTAAATTCTCTGATAATTTCATCGGTAGTCAGTTCCAGCGCTTCAATGTGGTAGCGGTCTTCTATGTATTGGCGCAGTGTATTGGTAATTTCGCTGTAATACTGTTTTTCTTGGCTTTGCTGCCAGTATTTGGCTTGTTCAATTTGGCGAAGGCGCCGGAGCGCTATAATATGAGGCGGCAGCGGTGGTGTGGCAGTGGCGGGCATAGTGGGTTGGTTTTTGCGTTTTTTTAACCACCACCACAGCAGGGCGGCAAGCAGCAGCAGGGCAAGGGCTATGGGCAGGTAGGGTTTTATTTTTTCCCACCAGGTAAGTTGCAGCTCTATAATGGGCGCTATGTCTTTAATATCTGCCTCCATGTCTATGGTTGGCTCTTGCACGGTTATGGTAAACATATCGGTGCGCACTATGCCGCCCTGACCTGTTTGGGCATTGCGGTAGCTGAACACTAAGGTAGGCAGGGTATATTGCCCGGCTTCAAAGGCGGTAAGGGTAATGGTTTGGGTAATGAGCAGTTGGTTGTTGGGGGTAGTAGTGGTATCGGGCAGGGTAAGACGTGCAATTTCCATACCGCCTAAGCTATCGGCAATGGTAGGCCACTTTATTTGCACATTAGCATCGGCAACCACGGCTATTCTTACCGGCAGCGTATCGCCTATGAGCATGTTTTTAGCGCCGGGGTTCATATTTACCACCACCGGCTGTGCAGTAAGCGTTAATGAAAAGATGCCGCCTATTAACAGGGCTATCAGCCACAAGGTAAGGCATTGGTAAAAAGCAATTGAGCGAGTAGCTGTTTTCATTTTTCAATTCCTGAATTGGTAAAGCCGCTTATTTTTCAAGCAGCCAGCGCAGGGGGTTCATTTTAGGAGGTTCGTGTTTAAGGTCAAACTTGGTTATAGTGTTTTCTTTAATGTATTGTACGGCTTCTTCTATGGAGTCTGTAACTAAAAACAGTTTCATATCATCGGGCGAAATGGTGCCTTTTTTGAGCATTTGGTCTATATGTTCCAGCATATCTTTGTGAAATTCTTTGCCAAAAACTACTATCGGAAACTGGCTTATTTTACCGGTTTGTATGAGGGTAAGGGTTTCAAAATACTCATCAAGGGTACCAAATCCGCCGGGCATAATTACAAAAGCATAGGAGTATTTTACCAGTAGCACCTTGCGAATAAAGAAGTACTTTATAGTAACCCATTTATCTAAATAAGGGTTGTGCGATTGCTCATGTGGCAGCTCTATATTGCAACCTACCGACCGGCCGCCTACCTCGCGCGCACCCCTATTGGCTGCCTCCATTATGCCCGGACCACCGCCGGTCATAATAGTAAAGCCTAACTTAGCTATTTCGCCCGATAGCTTTCGGGCTGATTCGTAATGCTCATGCCCCTCTTTAAAACGTGCCGACCCAAATACGGTTACACAAGAACCCACAAAATGCAAGGCTCTGAACCCACGTATAAACTCCCAGAGTACTTCAAGGGTAAACCATAACTCCTGCACTCTGGATTGCGGTCCTTCTAAAAATCGAATCTCTTCTTTGCTGCCGGTTGATGGTTGGTTGCTCATGCCTTATAGGTTTATGATACACTGTGGATTAGTGCCGAAAAAAGATGCCAAATTATGCCAATTACCCGAAAGGTGGTTAATTTTATGCCCGATAATAGACGCTACAAGCGTTTAAATTGCACTTATTAACACTTTTACCTAAAAAATGGTTTCCGAAAATCACCTTGTTACACCTAAAACTGCCCGATACTATGTGCTGGGAAACATAACCCCGCAAACCCAATGCCTGTGGTTTGCCCTGCACGGTTACGGGCAAGCCGCCGCCGATTTTGTTGCCGAAAATTTTTCTTGCCTGCCCGCACATCGACACGTTGTAGTAGCTCCCGAAGCCTTAAACCGGTTTTACTGGAATGGTTTTGGCGGTAAGCCGGTGGCAAACTGGATGACAAGCGCCGACAGGTTAAACGAAATAACCGATTATATTACCTACCTCAATGCCTTGTACCAACACATAACCCAAAATTTGCCCGATGGGTGCCAGCCGGCTATTAACCTGCTGGGGTTTTCGCAAGGGGCTGCCACGCTTTCGCGCTGGTTTGCCGCCGGTCAGGTGCAGGCAGATAAGGTTATTTTTTGGGCGGGCAGCCTTGCACACGATTTGCAGTGGGAAAACGCCGCACCCCTGTTTAACAAAACCCAAACGTACCTTTTTTACGGAAACGAAGACCAGTTTATTACTCCCGAAAACCTGAACTTACAAAAACAGTTGCTGCACTTGCATAAGGTAAATTTTACCGGAGTGGAGTTTGAGGGTAAACACACCATTCCGGCAGGGGTATTGGTGGAACACTTTGGTTTAGATGGCACAAAACCATAGGTTTCCATTTATGTCCATTTTGGGAGAGTGGTTATTTAAAACGGCGGGTCATCATCAGTAATAAGGCTACTACCGGCGTTGTTTTCAAAATTAGTGCGCGAACCTAAAATAATTACATCGCTTACTGCCTCTACTTCATTGCCCGGAGTGGCAAGTTCAAGGTTTTCAAAACGCACCAAATGCGGCACAAATTTGAGCCTTACCGTATCAATAGGACCGTTTCGGTGTTTAGCCACAATAATTTCGGCAACCCCTTTATTAGAGCGGTTTTCTTCGTCAAAATCAAAGCCGTAGTATTCCGGTCGGTATAAAAAGATAACCATATCTGCATCTTGCTCTATGGCGCCTGATTCTCTAAGGTCGGCAAGTTGAGGGCGTTTGTCGCCGCCTCTTGATTCTACGGCACGGCTCAATTGTGATAGGGCAATAACCGGCACATCTAATTCTTTGGCTATGGTTTTAAGGGTTCGGGAAATAGCGCTTATTTCTTGCTCGCGGTTCATATTGCGTTTATCGCCTGTGCCGCCGTTCATAAGTTGAAGGTAGTCTATAATAATAAGTTGCACATCGTATTGCGATTTAAACCGGCGGCACTTAGCTCTGAGTTCAAACAGGTTAATGGCGGGCGTATCGTCTATAATAATTGGCGCTTCGGCAAGTTTATCAACGCGAGTGGTAAGTTGCTGCCATTCAAACGGCTGCAAATCGCCGCGTCTGAGTTTATCAGAAGATAAGCCGGTTTCAGAAGAAATGAGTCGGTTTACCAATTGCAGTTTCGACATTTC
>DDVC01000197.1 GCA_002345145.1 Bacteroidetes bacterium UBA2322 | reverse complement strand
ACTTGATGAGTTATGAGTTATGAGTTATGAGTTATGAGTTGTGAGTTGTGAGTTGTGAGTTATGAGTTATGAGTTATGAGTTATGAGTTATGAGTTATGAGTTATGAGTTATGAGTTATGAGTTATGAGTTGTGAGTTATGAGTTATGAGTTATGAGTTATGAGTTATGAGTTATGAGTTATGAGTTATGAGTTATGAGTTATGAGTTATGAGTTATGAGTTATGAGTTGTGAATTTACCCACTAACCACTAACCACTAACCACTAACCACTAACCACTACTACCTACCCACTTAATTCAGTCCTTTAAAAAGGGTATTTCTGAGCAAAATTTCCATTGCCAAACATAGTGCGGCAAGAAGGGCAAAAAGGTGAAACTTATCGGTATAACGGCTAATTCGGGCAACTTCTATTTTAGTTTTTTCCAATTGGTTAATTTGTTCATAAATTTGTCGGAGGCTTTGGTTTTCTGTAGCGCGGTAGTAGCGTCCGCCGGTCATATCGGCTATTTTTTTAAGTAGGGTTTCGTCTATTTCTACTGCCATGCGTTGGTACTGAATACCAAAAATTGTTTGCACCGGAAAAGGGGCGTACCCTTGTGTGCCTACGCCTATGGTGTAAACTTTTACCCCGGTTTGCAGGGCGGTTTCGGCGGCGGTTAGGGGGTCTATAAAACCGGAGTTATTAACCCCATCGGTGAGTAAAATGATAACTTTGCTTTTGGCTTTACTTTCCTGCAACCTACTAACGGCAGTAGCCAAACCCATGCCAATGGCGGTTCCGTCTTCTACCATACCGCTTTCAATTTGTTGGAGTTGTGTGGCGAGTACGGTATGGTCGGTAGTGGCGGGGCATTGGGTAAAACTTTCGCCGGCAAATACTACCAACCCTATGCGGTCATATTTTCGGGATTTAATAAATTCCAGCGCCATTTGTTTGGCTGCATTGAGGCGGTCGGGTTCAAAATCGCGCGCCAGCATACTGCCCGATATATCCATTGACAGCATAATATCTATGCCATCGGCGGTAATTTTTTCTTCCGAAAACCGGTTTTGCGGACGTGCCAACGCTACTATTAGCAGCGCCAAGGCAGCTATTTTAAAAATGGTTAAAAACGGCCGAAACCTTGATTTCCATGAATTACCAATGCCTTTTACACCCCCTAAACCCGACATTTTAAGCTCCGGATATTGCTGCTCATATTTGCGCCACTGCCATACCGCCGCTAATGGCAACAGCAATAGCAGCGCCAGAAACAGCGGATTAGCAAACGTGAGGTTTTGTAGCAGCATAACTTATTTACTATTTGAACTAAGAATTACCGGTTTAAAAAACGCCCATACGCCACTTGTTTTGCCTTATTGGCGGGCAGGTTTTTTGGGGTTGCAAAATTAACCATTACCCCGCCTTTATTGCCTAAAATAGCCGTTTATTTAACTTTTGTTAGGATAACAAAGTACAAGCGCGTTGCACCACCGGTTAAACCATATCGGGTTGTTCTTGCACATATTGGGGCAGCATTTCTTTAACAAACATCAAGGATTGGGCAATATCGGTGTGCAGGAGGCGGTCGTGCGAGTTAAAAGGCACAAAAGTTCGGTAGTGTTGGAGCAGTTTTTCTATAATGGGAGAGCTTTTGAGCGCCGGCGAGGCAGTTTTTTTCCTAAAATTGAGCGCTTGAGCAGCAGTGAGCAGTTCTATAGCTAAAATATGGGTTAAATTTTGAACCACTTTATGGCATTTAGTGGCGGCATTAGCGCCCATGCTTACGTGGTCTTCCTGCCCGTTAGAGGAGGGTATAGAGTCAACCGAAGCGGGGGTGCTGAGCTGCTTGTTTTGGCTTACCAATGCGGCGGCGGTATATTGGGGTATCATTAAGCCCGAGTGCAAACCCGGTTCTTGTGCTAAAAACGGGGGCAACTGTCGCTGACCGCCGAGCAGGGTATAGGTTCTTCTTTCTGATATGCTGCCCAATTCTGCCATAGCAATGGCAAGGTAATCGAGCGACAAAGCTAAAGGCTGCCCATGAAAATTACCACCCGATACAATTAAGTCTTCCGCCTCAAACAGCAGTGGGTTATCGGTAACGGCGTTAATTTCGCGGGTAATAATTTGGTTTACATGGTTTATGGCATCTAATGAAGCGCCGTGTACCTGTGGCGCACACCTAAAAGAGTAGGGGTCTTGCACGTGCTGTTTTACTTGTTGGGCTATTTTACTGCCTTCCAAATACCGGCTTAGGTTTTGGGCGCTTTGTATTTGCCCAAGTTGTTGCCTTACTTGGTGTATAAGTGGGTGGAGTGCGTGGGTATGCCCGTCAAAAGCATCAAACGAAACGGCGGCAATTAAATCGGCGCAGGCAGCAAGGGTAATAGCCTGCTGCACACACCATACCGCATAAGCCGCCATAAACTGGGTGCCATTTATAAGCGCCAGCCCCTCCTTTGGTTGCAGCCAAATGGGAGCTAAGTTGAGCTGTTGTAAAACCTGCGTAGCAGTTTGTTTTTTACCCTCAAAATACACCGTTCCTAAACCTATAAGCGGGAGCGATAGGTGCGAAAGCGGCGCTAAATCGCCCGATGCACCCAGCGAACCCTGTTCATATACCACCGGTAAAAGGTGGTTATTAAAAAAATACACCAATCTTTCTACCGTTGCCGGCTGCACGCCGGAGTGCCCGTAACTAAGCGATTGTATTTTTAACAGCAGCATAAGCCGCACTATTTCGGGCGGCACCTCAGCGCCGGCGCCGCAGGCGTGCGATACAAGCAGGTTTTGTTGCAGCAATTTTAAATCTTCATCAGATACGGCTACATTGTAAAGCGCCCCAAAACCGGTATTAATGCCATAGTAACGGGCGTGGGTGTTGGTTATTTTATGGTCTAAATAGGCGCGGCAGTCGGCTATTTTTTGAGTAGCCTCCGCACTTACCGATAGAGAGCTTTGGGGTGCAAGCGCAAGGCGGCAGGCATGGTAAGTGGTTAAAATTTGAGAGGTAGAAATGGCGTGGTGCATATAAAATAAAAAAAGGCTTCCTAATAAAGTACAAGCGCTGCTTTTGAGCTTATATGGCTACATAACCGCATTTATTTTGCTCACAGCTAACTTACTTTTCTTACCCAAACCTTTTGGGTTTAACGGCGCAAAATTAAGAAAACTTTTTAACGCTTGGGCAGGTGGCGCTGTAATATAACTATCTGTTAATTCCGTCTTAACCACACTCCATTTTTTGCCAAATTGCTTCAGAGGAAGCGGTTGTCAAACTGTTTTACAGGCAGTGTTTCTTTTTTTGCCTAAATATTTGCAATTTTGCAGCATAAAAACCGGTAAAATGACCTTACTCCCTTTTACTAAAAGAATACAAATCGGGCTTATTGCCTTTATTTTATTAGCATTGGCAGCTTGCACAGGCATAAGTACCCAAGACAAAGAAGCCAAACGCCGTGCCACAGCCGACTCGCTAATGCAGGTAAACATAGGGCAACTGCTGCAACAACAGTTTTTGCCCGATAGCCTTGCCAAATGGTTTAAGCCTAAAAATATAAGCCATGTTCAGCAAGCATTAAAAACTGCCTATCAAACCTCCGATAATAAACCCCTGTGGATAGACCCCAGCGCCGGACAACCGCTGCCTGCCGCTGCTGCCTATATACAAGAGCTGCAAAATGCCCCCAACCATGCCCTAAACTCCCAAACATACCTGCTGCAACCCCTGCTCCAACAACAGCAAATACTGGCAGGGGCAGCCGCTAATGCCCCTTATGATACCCTATTGAGCAGTAAAGCCCAATATGATGTGCTGCTTACCGCCTCTGCCTTAGCTTATGCCGCCGATTTAAATAACGGCTACTTAACCCCCGCCAAAAACTGGGATTTACCCGCCAAAACACCACCCGCCGCCGCCGCTTTAACCGCCGCCCTATCAGCAGGACAAATAAACCAATTTATTACCGCCGCAGCGCCGGCTTACGAAGGCTACCAAAAACTGCAACAGCAATATGCCCAATACCGGCAGGCTGCCCAAGATAACCCCAAGGCAAAAGCGCCCGATTACAACCTAACCAACCAAGAACTTGCCCAAAAAATAGCCATTAACATGGAACGATACCGGTGGCTGCCACACCCCGATTCGGTAAGCCCGCGAAGGGTTTGGGTGAATATCCCCGAATTTAAAATGCACGTTTTTGACAATAATAAAGAAATTGACCAAATTGTGGTGGTAGTGGGCGAACCTAAACACGCCACACCCATTATAGTAAATAAACCCATGACCAATGTAGTTTTTAGCCCCACTTGGACTATACCGCCAAGCATAGGCTGGGAAGAAATGGAATACATAATTATGAACCCCGCCGTACTCATTACCGCCGATGTGGACGTTTTTATTGACGGTAAAAAAACCGACCCCCGCGAGGTAGATTGGAGTACCATTGAAAAACGCCGCGTAAAAATGCGCCAACGCCCCAAAACTACCAATAGCATGGGATTGGTTAAGTTTCCGTTTGCCAATAACTTTGGCATTTATATTCATGATACCCCCAATAAGGTGGATTTTGGCGGCGCTTACCGTGCCCAAAGTCATGGCTGCGTGCGTGTACAAGAGCCTAAAAAATTAGCACAACTTATGCTCAATGGCAGTAAATGGACAGAAGGCAGCATAGGCTCTGCTATGTATAGCGGAAAAGAACAGTTTGCCAAACTGCCACAGCCCGTAAGTGTTACCATTTTTTACCTCACCACCTGGGTTGATGACAATGGTAAATTACAATTTGGCAGAGATGTTTATGGGCATGATAAACGCCAAATTGCCCAACTTTAACCACCTATTGATTATCATTAGCCTGCCTTTTTCCACTCTTTTTCTTCTCACTTCTGCATGAAACAACTGCTTGGTGTTTTCTTTTTTAGTTTTTTAATGGGTTTTACTTGCACCATGCAGGCTCAACCTGTTATAACTTGGCAAACTACTTATGGCAATTTTGCTACCGATGAGCAGGCAGAAAGCCTAATCCAAATGCCCGATGGCGGGTTTGCCGTGGCAGGTTATACCGGCAGCCCGTTTAATTATGATTACCACATTGTACGCTTTAATGCCAACCGCGAAATACTTTGGCAAACCATAACAGGCGGCACAGATATTGAAAAAGCCTACGACCTTGCCGCCACACCCGATGGCGGTATAGTAGCAGTAGGTTACAGCCAATCGGCCGATGGCGATGTGGGCATTAACTTTGGCGGCATAGACTGCTGGGTGGTTAAGCTATCGGCATCGGGCTCCATACAGTGGTCAAAGGTTTTGGGCGGTTTGGGCGAAGACTTTTTCCGTTCGGTATTGGTTTTACCCGATGGCAATATCGTTATTACCGGACACTCCGATTCTACCAACGGCGATTTTACCGATAACCTGGGTTTTAAAGACCTTTGGGTGCTAAAACTCAGCAGCGCTAATGGCGATATTATTTGGAAGCGCAACTACGGAGGCTCTGCCAATGATACCGGCGCTGATATTGCTTACCATACCACACTAAACCAGCTATGGGTTATAGGCGCTACCTCTTCTACTGATGGTAACGTTACCCTTAATAAAGGCAGCCGTGATGTATGGCTGCTAAAATTAGATGCTAATGGCTTACTGCTCTGGCAAAAAACCTATGGAGGCACATTAGGCGATACCGGCACTGCCCTTGCCTTTACTCCCGATGGCGGCGTAGTTTTTATGGGTGATAGCATATCAAGCGATGGCGACCTTACCCAAAATTTTGGCGCCGATGATATGTGGTTAGTGCGCATTGACGCCACCGGCAACATTGTTTGGCAGCGAACCATAGGCGCGCCTGCATCAGATACCGGCAGGGGTATTGTATATGATAACACATCGGGCAATGTGTATGGCATGGGTATTAACTATGACCATACTGTTTTGCCCCCTAATTACATCTGGGACGTAAATGTGGTAAAGCTAAACGGAAACAACGGTAATATCATTTGGACACAACTTTTTGGCGGCTCGTTATACGATTTTGGCAATGGTCTTATTCAAAACAGTTTTGGCAACCTCATGATAGCCGGTTATACCGATTCTACCGATGGCGACCTTGGCGGCGGTTACCGCCAACAACAACCTGTGCATGGCAACCACGATGTATGGTTTTTTGAGGTGTCGGATTACCCTGTGGGCATACAAGAAAATGCTTTACCCTATATGCCAATGCTAAAATACATGCCACAGTTGCAGGCTATTCAAATAACCCGGCCGCTGCCCCCTACCACAGTTGCCTCCTTAATGCTGGCAGATATGCAGGGCAGAACCTTACTGCACCACCGGTTGCCTCCCCATGAACTTGCAGGAGCGCCCATTGCCCTAAATACTGCCCGCAACTTGCCGGCAGGTATTTACCTTGCCACCCTGTATGCTGCAAACAAATACTATGTAATAAAGGTACATGTAGTAGAATAAAGTATATGAAAATGGGCAACTGTACAAGCGCACACGTAGCGTGCCTTTTTTGAATTTTTTTTGTTGGATTTATTTTGTGAAAAATTGTATGGGATTGGAAAAGCTATACAGGTTACCCTATAACATTGGCTAAAACCAACCAATAGGTATCATTTTTTACCCCAATCGGGTAACAAAATGCACTGTTTAAAAGTGAATGGGGTAAAACAACGCCATTTATTTTCACAAAAAAATCATACAACAATGAAAAATGCTGTTTTACCAACATGTTTGTGGGCTTTATGCCTATTGGCAATGGCACAAGTATGCCATGCACAAATGTATGCTACTTTTAACGGTGCGCAATTGGTTTATGGAGGCGGACAAACCAGTAACATATTGGGTCATGTGCAAAACATCAATCCGGCTTATTTGGGAACCAGCTCGCAAAGCGGAGCTACCCTAAACCTTATGCAAGTGGGCTTTAATGCGCACAGCAACAACTTTGAGCGCAAAGATGTAATGAACTTCCTTTTTTCGCGCGATTCTATTTCGCAAATGAGCAAGGATAAACTGTTGCAAAACTTAGTTACCGAAGGCGGCGACCTGCGCCTAAACGGCACTATGCACATCAACTGGATTTCGGGGGCGTGGATTAAGGAAGGATTTGGCGGGCTTGCGCTAAACCTGAGCGATTATGTTACCGGTCTTATGCACCTTGACCAACAAGTGGCTACCACCGTTTTTGCCGATACCCTGCTCAATCAGGATTTACCCGCCAATAACAGCAACATGCCGCTGGGACCCGATGGTAAACCCCTAAAATCGAGCGTACTTTACAACCATGCCCGCGAGTTAAATATCAGCTATGGGCGCACGGTGTTTAACAATGATAAGGTAAAATTAGTGCTGGGCGCTACCTACCGGCAACTTTGGGGTATAGGGCATTATGACAGCAGTGTGGCATCGGATTCTACCGGATCGGGCAATTCTTCTTTTTCCGATTTTTATTATGCCGTTGGGCAATTAACCATTGACTCGCTGTTTACCAAAAAATCCGGCCGGCTTTTTGACGCATCGGGCAGAGGGCAGAGTTTTAGCGCAGGCATCCACTTTATGTATAAAAACAAACTAAGTGTTGATTTTGCCGCCATTAACATGGGTAAATTGAAGTGGTCTGATAACGTAATGCAGGCAAATAATGTGCAAGTAAACCCTTCAGACTCGCTGCAAACCATTGATACCTACAAAATAGTGCAGGAGGTAAAAGATTTTGCCAATATACTGCCTTTTTCGCAGGGGCAGGGGTTTTCTACACCCACCAATGCCGAACTTAGGTTTAATGTTACCTATCGGTTTACCAAAGGTTTCAGCCTTTATACCGATATGCTTTTTCCTACCCGAAACCAACGGCAAGATTACGGCTACACCCCCGGCTACCTGCTGGGCTTTGATTTAGGCATTGTACCACAACAAATTCATTTGAGCGCCGGGGCTTACTACAACCCATCGTTTGGTTGGCGCGTACCTGCCGGCTTAGCCATATCATTGGGCAGCAACAAAGCCTTTTTGAGCATTACCACCGGCGATATTATGACCATAATTACCAAAAAAGTAGAACCATTAACAGCTATTTCGGTATCACTTATAGGCGTAAACTTTAATTAGATGCTTCTTTGAAGCACTCTGTTTTTCAGTTGTATGATTTATGTAGGGTGGCAGAGCAATTCTGCCCCCTTTTTTAGCAAAAAATGTTGCAGGCAACTCAAAAAAATAAAAAAAGAGCTACAAACAGGTAACACTACCCCCATTTCAAAAGTATTAGGGTATAACAACCTCAAAACACAACTTTTTCTTTCTTCTTGTAAAAAACAAAAAACATGAAAACACATTTTTCCCTCAAACACTTTATAGTGTTGTTTGCATTGGTTGTATGCCAATGGAGTTATGGAGCGCAAAACCATGTTGGCACTTATGTAGGCGATGGTTCTTACCAAGACGTGATGATTTACAATTGCTGGCATTTTGGCAATGCTTTTACCAACAATCCTGTCATTGGGTCGCACCGGTACGATTTTGACCAGTACTACTATGCAGCACCCTACATGTTTACCACCAGCAACAACAGCTATGTTGATGACCAAGATTTGGCGTTTTATTGTGGTCATGGCAACTCTTACTACATGGCTTGCGGCAGCGGCGCTAATGTAACCAACATGCCACTGGGCGATAATGACCTTGAGTTTATGGTATTCTTTTCGTGCAATACCGTAGTTTCAGCCCCAGAGCGTAGCGATTGGTGGACTCCTTACTGCAATATGTTTAAAGGATTACACATGCTTTTGGGTTTTAGAAGCCTTGCCTCGGCAGCACAAACTGATATTCCCTTTGACTTTGCCTCTCGGTTAAAATCAAACTGGAAGGTAAAAGATGCTTGGTTTACCAGTGTTGATGATGAGCGCTACTGGATTTTTAACCCTTCAATGAGCGATGGCTCTCCGTATCCGGGCTGGGCTTCGTGTGTAGTAGGTAACAACTGCCTCAACGACCGCTTAGGAAGTTATGCCGCCGACCCCGCACCCGGTTGTAGTGGTATGTGGAATTACTGGCAATACTAAACCCCAATTAAACCTCATTTTTAATCTCAACTCCTGGAAAAAAACTTTCTTTCATTTTAAACAGCATACTAACCCATGAAAAAATACATCTTTTCTTTTGTTGCCATGGCGCTTTTAGCCGGCTTTTATTTTAGCACAATGAGTTTAAAACTCTCTCCTCCCCCACCGGTTATTGACCATTTCCAAAACGACAACCTTTCAGTCATTACCGTTGATAAAGCAGCCCTTTCAAAAAGTCCCGCAGTAGCTAAAATTGCAGGTCAGTTGGGCATTAGCAGCCAACGCCTTGCAGGCTCTGAGGTAAATTACCAAAACGATAAAGACCCATCAGAATACTTTATTACCGATGGCACCAAAGGCAGAATCTCCTTTAGCCGAAGTACCAAAAATTATGAAGGCGATTTTAAACCCCAGTTGCTCGATGTAAAACAAGCTCAAAAAAATGCCGAACAATTTTTAGCAACGAATGACCTTAACCCTAAAAACACCGCCGAAATGCAGCTTATACACGCAGGTGGCATTAAGGCTTCTTCTGCCGATAACGGGCAAGTGATAGATAAAATACAAACCTTTACCTACGGACGGGTTATTGACGGCGTTCCGGTATCGGGCAGCGGTTCGCGCATCATTGTGCATGTAGGCAACAAAGGCGAGGTATTGGGCGTTTCAAAATCATGGAAAGAATACACAGCCAGCCCTACTGCAAAAAGAAAAGTACTGGCAACTGAACTAAGAACCCAAGCCGATGCCGAAAAAGAGTTCGGAAAAATTGTAAATCTCAATTTTGGACAAGGTGCATCTCCTAAAATTAAGCGTATTCAAAAAATGTATTTCGACGGCGGTGGCAATTTCATTCAACCCGCTTACTTCTTTGAAACAATAGTTTCTGTTGCCAATGAAAAAGGCATTAAAGAAGACCAGCCTTTTTTGGGTGTAGTGCCAATGCTTAAAAATGCTCCCGAAGCCATTAACCCCGACCCCGCAACCGTTAGAACTATTGCTAAACAAGTACGCAGCGGACAGCCTACCCAAAACAATAACCGAACTGCAAAACCCGATAACGATGAATCGGGCAGATAACACACCTTCCTTTTATTAACTTTCCTATCGGTAACAGGCATTGCTCTGTTGCCGATAGGTTTTTAAACTTAATTGTAATTTATGTGCCCTAAACAGTACCTTACCCTCATAGCACTGTGTTTGCTGCTTTATGGCTTTGCCTGCAACTCCTCAAAAAATACCGGCAACGGAAATGTACAGCAAAAAAACACCAATACCTCCGTAATTCCCAAACCTAATACCGACCCCAACCCGCCACCAGATTACCAACCACCCAAACCTCAGCAAGAACTACCCAATGTGGGTAAAGATTGTGTGGATTTATCTAAGGTGAAAAACCCCAATGAAGACTGCACCTTTCTGTGGAAGCCGGTATGTGGCTGCAACGGCATTACTTATGAAAACGAGTGTCTTGCCCGAAAAGCAGGCGTACTCAAGTGGACACAAGGGCAATGTAAAAACTAATTCAGCCCCTTAAAACCGATATTTTATCAACCCGCCATGTTATCATAAACATGGCGGGTTTTTTTTTGAAAAAAGAGCTGCAAACAGGTAACACTATCCCTATTGTAAAAGTGAATAGGGTGTAACACAAACAAAAACCTTAACCAAAACTTTTGAAAACCTTCCTCATCATTTAAAACCTTGAAAATTATGAAAACCTTTTTTGCTTCGTTTTTCGCCTCTTTACTGCTTGTGTTGGTAAGCACAATGGCTATGCAAGCCCAGTCAATTAACGTAAACCCCAACATTTTAAAACCCGGGCTTAATACCAATCCGGGCTTAAATCCTTGCCTACTTAAACCCGATTTGCATTTTACCAACTTTACCACATTACACGTAACGCCGGGCGCTATTGAAGGAACCGGTGCATACCAAACCCGCCGTTATACGGTGGCTTTTACGGCGGTGGTTAAAAACAGCGGCGGCGCTGCCAGTGTGGCTACCAAAGTGCTTGGAGAGTTTAGCCGCAATGACCAAAATAGTTTTTTCTGGGGTGGTTGTATGGATTTTGCACCATTGGCAGCCGGCGCTACCCGCACCATACAGGGTGTTATTAACATAAGTGTGCCGGTGAGTCATAACAAAGCAAAAGTGCGTATGTTTGTTGATTCGCCCTGTGCAGAGGAGTTTTTACCCGCTTATGTAAGAGTAAATGAGTGTAAAGAAAATAATAACCTCAGTAATGTTATTACCGTAACACTTTTTTAACCTCTGTTTACAACATAAACCAACTATGCCGGAAACTGAATAGCTTCCGGCATAATTAGTTTATAAGCAATCGGGAATTATGGTGTGCCCATTAACACGTATCCGCTCCAGTAAACAGGCAAGTTATTTTGTGCTATCATATTTAGTTTTGCTTGCCTGAGCGCTTTGTGGTAAGGTAGTCGCTGCAAAATACATTCAAACAAATGTCCTACTAATTGGCTGCTGTATTGGTCATCTACTTTATAGAGGGTGTAAACAACGTTTTTAGCGCCGGCATAAAGGAAGCCTCTGTTTAAGGCAAGCGCTCCTTCGCCTTTAATTTCTTTACCCACACCGCTGTCGCAGCAGCTAAGCACTACCAACTGGGCATTTAGCCTAAGGTTAAAAACATCTGCCAAATACAATACCTGTTCTTCGGTGGGGTTGGTTTCATCGGGCGAAAAAAGGATGCCGGTAAGTTCGGGTTTTGATTCATTTAATATGCCATGTGCCGCAAAATGTATGTAGTGATAGGCATTGGCAAGCCGGCTGAAATTGGCAATAGTAGCCCGATGATGCAGTAAGGCATCGGCGCTTAACCCCGATTGGGTAAACAATTGGCGGGTTTTACCAATTTCATCTTCCGAAAACGGAAGTGTTTTATAGTGGGCAGTTGATGCCTGTTCATTTTGGGTTTGCCCGTTTGTGGTATTGGCAGGTGGGGTTTGGTTGTAAACGGGCGCTATGCCTAAGTAAGATTTAACAGAGGTGTTTGATTGGTGTTGTTTACGCGGCGCTTTTTGTTGTTGGTAATGCCACAGCGTAGCCGAAAGGTGGTAGCTGACGCTGTAATTTAATACAAGGTAAGGAAGTTGGGAGTAAGGTATATTTTTATCTGCCGGCTGGTGGGTAAGGAGCGCCTCAAAGGGCAGTGTAGCCAGTATGCCATCGGGAATAATAATGAGGTTAGCAAAGTCATTGGTTGGCAGTTGGTTTACAACAGGTTGTAAGAGCAGTTGGTAAAGCCGGTGCCCCAAGTGCAGGTATTCTTTTTTGCTGATTTGTTTGGTTCCAAAAGCGCCTATGCCAAAGTGAAGAAAATCTTTAACATCATCGTCAAAATCGGGAGGTTTGGGCGTTTGTAATACGGTAAAATGCAGTTGGGTAATGGTATAAGCGTAAATATAGTTGTCGGATAAAAAAAACGCCACCATGCAGGTTTTATGGGGCAGGGCTTTTTGCAAGTGGCTTATATTAACAGTTTCGGTCTGATACTTTAACAGGTAATAATCGGGATAATCTTTTTCAAAAGTGGCAACTAATTCATCGTACTTGTTTTTGAGTTCAAAAAAACCGTTTTTCCATTCGGCTATTTGCGGTAAATTTTGGTCTTGCACTTTTTTTTCTTGTTCTTGTAAGATACGTTTTTCATAATAGGTAAGATTAAGGCGCAATTCTTTTTCTTCTTCTAACAAAGGCATCGGGATACCGGCTACAAAACGAGCCTGAGCATCTTTGAGATTGCTGAGTAGCACCATTGCCTTACTTTTTTCGGCATACTGAAAGGCAATTTGGGCGGCATAATGGGGTGGCGGCAATTGTTGGTTTGGGTTTAGTTTGCTAAGGTGGTTATATTCAGTAGATAGGTTTGTTGAGGATGCTGCTGCTATAATTTGTAAACAGATTTTGGTAGCTTGTTGGTGAATTTCTTTGGCAGTGGTGGCAAGAGAAAGGCGACTGCCGTTAGCGCTGTAAGATTGGCGCATTTGGTCGGTAAGTAAAGAGGCTGCGTGGCTGTAGTACCATGCCAGCAGAAGAGATTGTGTATTTTTGGGTTGTTGGGTATATTGTTCTAAGAGGGTTTGGGCTAAACTTTTTAGGGTGCCTATAATGCGGATAGGGAGTTTATATTTAGTTAAGTTTGGCAGTTGTGCAACGGATTGAGGGGCGTAATTTTCGATGAGGTAGGTAATACTATGCTGGTATTGCTGTGCAGCAGTTGTATGGTTACCCATTTTTAGGTATATAGTGGCTAAGTTATGGTAGCCGCGCGCCAGGTTAAAATGGTTATTACCAAGGGTTTGTTGCCAAAGTTGCAAACCTTTCATGCAATAATGCAGGGCATCGGTGTATTGATGTAGGGCAATAAAATTGGTTGCCATGTTATTGTAGCTCGAAGCAATATCGGGATGCTCAGCGCCCAATGTTTTAAGTCTTATGTTCAGGGCTTTTTGGCAGTAGTGCAATGCCTGCTCGGGCATACCATTGGTGTCGTAAAGGGCTCCTATGTTGTGGTAGCTGACGGCGGTATCCATGTGTAGCTCTCCAAAAAGGTTTAACCTTATTTGAAGGCTTTTTTGGTAGTTTGAAAGCGAGTTTTGGAAATCATTTTTACCCCAATAAATAGCGCCTATATTGTGGTAACTGATAGCTGTATTTCTGTGCAACTCACCAAGAATTTGGAGGCGTATGCGCAGTGCTTTTTCGGTGTAGTTAATAGCACGGTCAAAATCGCTTTTTTGATAGTAAGCGTTCCCTAAGTTATGGTAACAATTGGCAGTATTAGGGTGCAGGTCGCCAAGCATGTTTAGTTGTATAGTCAGCCCTTTTTGCAAATTTTCGATAGCGCTGTCAAAATCGGCAAGGTAAACATACGCATTTCCAAGGTTGTTGTAGGCGTTTGCAACTTGTGGGTGATGATTACCTAATAAATGCAATCTTATATCCAAACACATCCGGCAGTGGTGAAGGGTGCTTAATAAATTGCCTTTATACCAGTGGTATATCACTAAATCTTGGTGGCAGTCTGCCATTTCTATACTTGTTTCATTTTGAGTTGCTTGCAGCATATGGCAAGCATCATGCAGATATTGGTTGGCAAGTTGAAAGTTGCCTTTTTCGGTAAAAACAGCTCCTATGGCGCTCAATACTTTTGCCACTTCTGCATGGTTAATACCCCATATTTGTCGGCAAATGGTTAAACTTTGTTCTAAATGAGTTAGGGCTTGCTCATGATTTTGTTGTTTTAGCAGGCACAAGCCTTTTAAAAAATAAGCATTAGCTTTGTATTGATGTGTTGTTTCTAAATGGTTAATAGCATATTGTACTGCATTGGCGGCATTTTTTACCGCCAGTTCAAAGTTCCCTTTCTCTAAGAAGCAAGCTGTAACTGTGTTTAGGGCTAACACATACTGCTCCCATGCCTGTAGGTTTTCGAGTTTAGAGGTTATTTTTGTTAGTATATCTAAACTTTGCCGGTAGAGGCCTTTTTTGTGTAGGTCAATGGCTTCCTGTAACTTTTGGGTTACGGCATTTGCGCTTATGTTATTGAGATTGCTCATTTTTGGAGGAGAGTATTGTTACAAAGTTAGCCTAAATAAGGCGCAATTACTAACAGTATCTATTTTAAGGCAACTTTTTTATGAAAAAAACAACCCGACAGGTAACAAAACCCGATGTTGGTAGGTTAATTATCAAAAGTAATCTATTGCGTTGTAAAATTCAAAAACCATGAAAAAAACACTAATTACCCTGTTCTGCTGTTTGGGCTGGCTTATGTTTGCAAATACTACTACATACGGACAGGAAACCGGTTCTACCCAGCCCGATTCGTCGGGCATAGGTACCATGTCCACCAAACCCCGACCTGTTCAACTGCCTCCACCTCCTAATGGGGGAAATATCACCAATGCAGTAAGCAACCCAGCTTTTAACGCTTGCGCCTTTAAGCCCGATTTAGAAATTACCACATTCACCACCGGCACCGTTACGCCGGGCGCTACCGAAGGCAGCGGCGCCACCCAAACCCGCCGATATGCCATTAAATTTACCGCCACCATTAAAAACAGCGGCGGCGTGGCAGCAGGAGTTTGCAAGTTAGAAAGTCAGTTTAGCCGTTTTGACCAAAACACCTTTTTTTGGGGCGGCTATTACAACGTAAATGCGCTTAACGCTAACGGTACACAAACCATTAATGGCGTAATAAATGTGCGAGTACCTGCCACTCATGAAAAGGTTAAATTACAACTACTCATAGATTCTGCCGCCGGTGAGGAGTTTTTACCACCCTTTAATAAGGTAGATGAGTGTAAAGAAACCAACAATACTGCTCCTGTTGCTACGGTAAAACTGAAGTAACTACCAAAAAATTATAGCAATAAAATATCAACAGCCCCAATTGCTCATACAAAGCAATTGGGGCTGTTGCTGTTTGGTAGCAGTTTAGGCTAATTTTTCCGGTTGTTAACATGAGGTGGGAGTTGTGAGCTTGCGCAAAGGCTTACCGCAAAAGGATTTCAGACAGGTGGGGCGATATATTTCGGTGCGCTGCACCTTGTTAATGGGGCATTTAACATGGTTACTACCCATATTTCGGTGCGCTGCACCTTAGCATAACCCAATACCTCAATTTATGTGGTAGGTAACATACAAGGGCAAGGGGCAGCGCCCCGTAATCTTGGTAGAACAGATGCGTACCTTGTTGGTTATCAGGTGCAACGCACCGTAATCTGTTGCCCATTTTATCAAGTGCATCTAAACCACACACAGGCTTTACCCCAATCGGGCGTTCATTTTAATTCCAACCTCACGTTTGTTAGAATTTTGTTTTGCGGTTTTTCAAAAAAAATCTGTCAATCAGGTAACAACATCACCGGTTCAAAAGTGAATAGGGTGTAAACAACAACAATCATTCACAAACAAATTTTCAAATCACAACAAAAAACCAAAAAAACCATGAAAAAGTTATTTGCAACCTTGCTGCTTTTATTTGCATTTGCCAATGTGGCATTAGCCCAAAAAGACGTTGACGAAGGTTTAACCACTGCCCGAAACAAAGAACCCAAACCCATTCAGGGGCAATTTATTGTTATTCTGAAAGAAGAGGTAGCCAAACCGGTAGTATCTGAAAAACGCGCCCCTGTTCAAGACCGCGCAAAAAAAGAAGAAGCAACCCGAAGCGCCCGTACCAAAAATATCAGCGCTATACAATCGGTAGTAGAAACAAGCCGCATTAGTAAATCAAACGTAGTTGCTGAGTTTGGCGATGTTTTGGTGGGTTTTGCTGCAAAACTCAATGATGAGCAGGTTAAAACCTTGCGTTCAAACAAGAGTGTGGCGGGCGTTTACCAAGATTACGAAGTAGAAACCAGTGTAGTGGGCATAGATTTTGACCCCTGCATGGAAGAAATGTCGTACTTAAACCAAACAACTACCTGTGCAGTAACCAATGCCGGCGGACCGGTTGATGGGTCGGGCAAAGCTACCTGGATTTGGATTTTGGATACCGGCATTGATTTAGACCACCCCGATTTAAATGTGCAAGCAAGTTCTCCTTTTGCCAAGTCATTCATTTCTGGTGAAACAATTAATGACGGAGACGGGCACGGAACGCATGTGGCAGGTATAGCTGCTGCCCGAAACAACGGCTTTGGTGTAGTAGGTGTATCGGCAGGGGCAAGAGTAGTGCCGGTAAAAGTGCTGGATAATACAGGCAGCGGCTCTTTTTCGGGTATCATATCGGGTTTAAACCATGTGGCACAATACGATATTCCGGGCGATGTGGTAAACATGAGCATTCAGTCATACGGTTGGAACAATTGTGAAAATGCTAACCCTACACTTCGCGATGCCGTGCGCAACTTGGGTAATGCCGGTACGTTTGTGGTTATTGCCGCCGGAAACTCCGGCGCTTGTGCCAACCGCGATTTGCCCGGCTGTATAAATGGCAATAAGGTTTACACCGTAGGCTCTATTACCTGCCAAAACACCTGCTCCGGCTTTTCTAACTTTGGAGCTGCACCCATTGATTGGGTTGCTGTGGGTTCTAATGTATATTCTACCTTTAAAGGCGGCGGTTACGCTACCATGTCGGGCACTTCTATGGCAGCGCCCGTTGTAGCAGGCATTATCCACGCCCGAAACGGTGCACCCGTAAGCGCCGGCAGTATTACCTGTGGCAACCAGTGTGCCCCCAACCAAGTGTATCAAAGAGCAAGGCGGTAATTTTCTCTCTTTATTATCTTTTCAACTGCAAGTATTGGTTTTGCCCTGCTTGCAGTTGAACTTTTAAACCATAACCATATTAGCAAACCCCCAAAATCTTTTTGTATGTGCAACTTTGTGTTAGTTTTACTTGCCTTTATTTTTAGCAGTTTATCTGCCTGTCAATCATCGGGTAATAACCATAATGCCAACCCAAATAACAAGAGCAGTTATACATGGGAATTGATTGAAAGTGGGCAGCATTGCGCCATTGAAACGCCTAAGCAAGTACTTATCAATACCCAAGAAGACTTTAACGCTCTTTGGAATGAAACTTTTATAGGCATTGACCCCCAACCAACACAGCCGCAAATAAATTTTACCCAAACCTCAGTAATTGCCGCTTATGCCGGCGAACAGAGAAGCGGCGGACATGCCCTCTCTATTCAAAGTATTAGCCCCGATGCTAATAATAATGCCACCATTGCCATTCAGCGCCAAAAACCCGCCGCCAATTGTATGACTGCTGCCGTAATTTCTTACCCCTTTTTAATGGCAACGGTTTCGCCTAAGGTAGATAAGGCTTCCTTTTCAGTAACAACCAAAGAAATGCCTTGTAATTAAAAAAAACAGAGGCAACCTTAGTTTTATGAATGGGTTCTGGGCACAAAATCGGCAAAAATTTGTGTGCGTTTTAAATACTTTCCAAAAACAGTTCAATTAGGTTACTTGCTGCTAACAGTTTATATTAAATTAAAATATCCTTATGTTTGCCTCAAATGAAAGCCGCACCTGCATTTAAGTATTAACCGCTATGTTTTTGCAAATCAGGGTCATTTTTAGCTAAAAGAAGAGCAGCTCATCATAATTTATATCTTCCTGCAATTTTGTCCAAAAAAACGCTACTCTAAAATGAAAAATTTACACCACTTCTTGTTTTTTCTTACTGCGTTGTGCTGTTATGCTGTTTTTACTTATGCCCAAGTGCCGCAGCGCATCAATTATCAGGCTGTAGCCCGCAATGCAAGTGGGCAAACGCTAATAAACCAAGCTGTATCGGTACGGCTATCGGTGCGGCAAACCACTGTTGATGGTGCCATTCAGTATCAGGAAACACACAACCTTATTACCACGCCGCAGGGTTTAATAAATCTGCAAATGGGGCTTGGCATACCTAATAGCGGTACTTTTACCGCCATTACCTGGACAGACGGACAAACCAAATTTTTGCAAACAGAACTTGACCCCGATGGCGGCGCAGGCGCACAACCTTTTATTGATATGGGTACACAGCAATTGCTTAGTGTACCCTATGCCTTGTATAGTGAAGACGTAACGTGGCTAAGAATGAGCGCAACCAATACCAGTGTAGGTGTTACAACATATTTGCTTAATGGTACCAGCAACACTACTGTTGGTAGAGATGCACTTGCTTTCAATACAACAGGGGTTGATAATACCGCTATCGGACGAAGAACGCTCCACAACAATACTATCGGGCACTCCAATACTGCTATGGGGCGAGATGCACTTTTTTCTAATACAGAGGGCAACGAAAATACCGCTATCGGGTTAAGAGTGCTTTTTAACAATACTTTGGGTACTTCCAATACTGCTGTTGGGCGAGATGCAGTTTTTTTCAATACAACAGGGTTTAATAACACCGCTATCGGACGAAGAACGCTCTACAATAATACTACCGGACAGTCTAATACCGCTATTGGGCGAGAGGCGCTTTTTTCTAATACAGAGGGCAACGAAAATACCGCTATTGGGCAAGATGCACTTTTTGCCAACACTACCGGCAACCAAAATACCGGTCTTGGCAGGAGCGCTAATGCAAGTAGTATTGTTCCGCTTACCAATGCTACGGCTATTGGGTATGGCGCTTCGGTAAATGCAAGTAATAAGGTACGTATAGGTAATACCTCGGTAACAGTGGTAGAAGGACCGGTAGTTTATACCACCAGCGATGCCCGATTTAAACAAAACATTACCGAAGAAGTGCGCGGCTTAGATTTTATAACCCGATTGCGACCGGTGGTTTACAACTACAAAGCCCGCCAACACCAGCAGTTTTTGATGCGCCATTTGCCCGATAGCTTACAGCGCAGCAGTATAAACAACATGAATTTTACCCCGGCCGAAACCATACGCCAAAGCGGGTTTATAGCCCAAGAGGTAGAAACCGCCGCCAAAGCCGCCGGTTATGATTTTAACGGCTTGCACACTCCCCAAAACCCCGATGATTACTACTCGCTCAGTTATCAGCAGTTTGTAGTACCATTGGTAAAAGCGGTGCAGGAGCAGCAAACAATGATTAATGCTCAAAACCAAACCATTGAGCAACTTCAGCAAAAAGCAACTAAATTGGAAACCGAATTGCAACAGATAAAAGCCCTGCTGCTGCAAAAAAAATAACCAAGTAATAAAGTATTGTAAACTCGCCTTGTTTCTGGTAACAGGGCAGGTTTTGTAATGCTGAGTGGGTTAAAAGCCTGCCTTGTCTGCCAAAGGGGTAAAAATCGGAATTCTATTTTTAGTATTTACCCCTTGTTTTGCACACATCGGGGTAATTTTTTAGCCAAAAAGAGGTAGTATCAATAGAACTTGTAACTTTACCTGATTTTTTCATACTAACCTCCACCAAAAATGAAAAATTTACACCACTTTTTGTTCCTTCTTACAGCGTTATGCTGTTATGCTGTTTTTACTTATGCTCAAGTACCGCAGCGCATCAATTATCAGGCTGTAGCCCGCAATGCAAGTGGGCAAACGCTAATAAACCAAACCGTATTGGTGCGGCTATCAATAAGGCAGAATAATGCCGGCGGACCGGTTCAGTATCAGGAAACACACAACCTAACCACCACCGCACAAGGGTTGTTAAATTTGCAAATAGGCAGCGGAGCGCCTAATACAGGTACTTATTCAAGTATTACCTGGACAGACGGAGAACCCAAATTCCTGCAAACAGAACTTGACCCCGATGGTGCAGGCGCACAACCATTTATTGATATGGGTACTCAGCAGTTGGTTAGTGTGCCCTATGCCATGTATAGCGAGGAGGCAAGATGGGTAAGGGTATTCTCGGGCAGTACCAGTGTAGGTAATACCGGGTATTCTCTTTCGGGCTTTAACAATACTGCTCTGGGGCGAAGTGCGCTTTCTGCTAATACTACGGGTTATTCTAATACCGCTATTGGGCGAAATGCGCTTTTTTCAAATACAGATGGCTATGACAATACTGCCGTAGGGCAAAGCGCGCTTTATTTAAACACTATTGGTGTGTTAAACACTGCTATTGGCAAAAATTCGCTTTACTATAATACAACAGGTAATTTTAATACTGCTGTTGGTAGCGAATCGCTTTTTGCTAATACAACAGGATTGTATAATACTGCAACCGGCTGTAATGCACTTGCTAATAATACTACGGGTAGTGGCAATACTGCTCATGGTTATTTTGCACTTATTCACAACATTACGGGTGAGGGGAATACCGCTAATGGCTACTTTGCACTTTTTAACAACACTACGGGTGAGGGGAATACCGCTAATGGCATGAGTGTACTTGCCTCCAATACTACAGGCAAAGATAATACTGCCACTGGCTCTGGGGCGCTTAATGGTAATACTACCGGAAGCTACAATAGCGCCTATGGCACTGATGCGCTTGACAATAACGGAACAGGCATATCTAATGTGGCAGTAGGCATTAGAGCATTATTCTTTAATACCAATAGAAGTAATTTGGTTG
This sequence comes from Bacteroidetes bacterium UBA2322, assembly GCA_002345145.1. Taxonomy (GTDB): domain Bacteria; phylum Bacteroidota; class Bacteroidia; order Chitinophagales; family UBA2359; genus UBA2359. Next base: position 25,015 of record DDVC01000197.1, on the reverse strand, counting down.
CTGTGGGCGATAGCGCTTTATACAATAATGGGTTAAGTGCAAGCTCAGCGGTACACAGTCAGGGTAATGTAGCTATTGGTTCTAAAGCCTTGTATGCAAACACTACCGGTTACCGAAATACTGCTACCGGATACACCGCTCTTTACCTAAACACAACCGGATTTTCTAACACTGCCACCGGTAATGAAGCGCTTTATACTAACAGTACCGGCGATGAAAACACTGCCGCCGGCTACCGTGCGCTATACTTAAACACTACGGGCAGCGAAAATACCGCTATTGGTAGAGGTGCGCTGTCTGTCAATACTGATGGAGATGACAATACCGCTATTGGACGCGGTACACTTTCGGGCACTACTACGGGCAACGAAAATACCGCAGTGGGCAAATTTGCTCTTCTTACAAACGTTACAGGCGCTCAAAATACGGCATTAGGTAATAGCGCAAATGTTTCATCGGGCGCGCTCACCAATGCTACGGCTATTGGATATGGCGCTTCGGTAAATGTAGGTAATAAGGTACGTATAGGTAATACCTCGGTAACAGTGGTAGAAGGACCGGTAGTTTATACCACCAGCGATGCCCGATTTAAACAAAACATTACCGAAGAAGTGCGCGGCTTAGATTTTATAACCCGATTGCGACCGGTGGTTTACAACTACAAAGCCCGCCAACACCAGCAGTTTTTGATGCGCCATTTGCCCGATAGCTTACAGCGCAGCAGTATAAACAACATGAATTTTACCCCAGCCGAAACCATACGCCAAAGCGGGTTTATAGCCCAAGAGGTAGAAACTGCCGCCAAAGCCGCCGGTTATGATTTTAACGGCTTGCACACTCCCCAAAACCCCGATGATTACTACTCCCTCAGTTATCAGCAGTTTGTAGTACCATTGGTAAAAGCGGTGCAGGAGCAGCAAACAATGATTGAGGAGCTGAAAAAACAAAATGCACGGCTAAACAATGAGTTGCAACAAATAAAAGATGTGTTATTGCAAAAATAAATAACCACTTTTGCAGCGGCAACATATTCCCACCAAACCGCCAAATTTTATTTTGTGTTGAAAAAATTTACAACTTTGCCGGGTTTTAAGCAGGCATGGTCGGTATTGGCTATACTTATGTGCTTGTTGGTGGTAAACGTAACGGCAAATTCGGGTAGGGTAGTTAAAAGAAATTCTCAGTTTCATTACGATGGCGGCGGTTATTACGCTTATTTACCGGCGCACTTTATCTACAAGGATTACAACTATGCTTTTTTTAACGCCCACAGTTTAGATGCAAAAGAGTTTACCCAAGAAATAGGTGGTAAAACGCTCAATAAATATGCCATAGGCGTAGCCATTTTGCAAACACCCTTTTTTTTATTGGGGCATTATGCGGCATCAAACAGCTCAAAATACAAACCCGATGGGTTTAGCCTGCCTTACAAACAATGGATTATAATAGGAACTTTGTTTTACATAGGGTTGGCGTTGTTTTTTTTGCGTGCCGTTTTGCTGCGCTATTTTCCGGATTACGTAACGGCGCTTACCTTAATAATCTTGGTTTGCGGTACAAATTTGCTGTATTACGCCACGTATGAAGGAACCATGTCGCATGTATATTCTTTTTTTCTGTTTTCGGTGTTGTTATACCTTACAACCAAATGGCAGCAAAGCAAAAAAGCCTATTACTTGGTAGGCATTGGTTTTTGTGTAGGTTTAATAGGTTGTGTAAGGCTAACCAATCTGATAGTGATATTGTTACCGGTTTTTTGGGGTATAACCGCTGTAAAAGATGTTACGCCACGCTTAAAATTGTTGTGGCAACATCGGTATTGGGTTTTAGCAGGTGTGGCAGCAGTGTTTATTGGTTTGTTTCCGCAATTACTCAATTGCAAATGGCAAACCGGCGTATGGACAATAAACCTGTATCCCACCTTCCGCACCTAAAAATTTTAGGTCTGATTGTCAGGGACTTATAGGTACAAGTTAATTTTTATCGAAATTGCATCTATTTTTAATATCCTGAAAAACAGCACGATAAATATAATTATTTGCGTGGGTGCGAAAAGTGGGCATTATGAATCTATAAGCCGCCAATCGTACTTTGACGTATTGGGCTACTTGCCTCCTGTTTCAGAAAAGGTAATGGAAAAGCGCGATAAACACTTAAACCAAGCAGAAACATGGCGCGCCCGCACCGATAAAATGGCACGCAGGGCTATAAAGTAAACTTACTATTGGCGGTTATTTATGCGGATTTAACCTTTCGTTAATATAAAAATTGCCGGTGGCTATTCCGTATTTGCGGCGCAGGCTGCGGTTGGCAGTTTGTGGGTGCAGTTGCCAGTAATACTTGCCCGGGGGCAGGTTTGCGGGCAAGGAGAGCGTAAAATTACTTGAGTTTGCTTCTATACAGTTATTGAGAAGGGGAATTTCTTCTTCTTGACTGTTAATAACCAAAATGGTAATAGTTATGGGGGTAGTTTGGGCAAAGGCAAAGTATAAAACGTTATCGGGGCAGTCCACATTATTTTCGGGCAACAAAACCATTTCTTCCAAAGACTCCTGATTGCCGGTTGATATGCTTCTGCCTACTAATTCAGCCTCTAAATGAGCTACCGAACCAAACATACTAAGCAATTCATTGAGTGTATAACCATCATTGGCTTGGTGGGGGGCAGTGGATATGTTTTCTTTTTCGTCTAAAAACAAATCTTCGCCTAATGTTTCTACAATTTGTTTTGCTTTCTCAATAGGAGAAAGTGCAAGTGTGCGCTGAATTAATTTTTCGGCAAGTAGCAGTTCCTGCAATTGGGGGTTTTGCTCCAGTATTTGGGTAAATTTGCTATGCTCATCGGGGCTCAATTTGCCTTTGGCGTAGCTCTCTAATTGTTGTTTGGTTTGTTCGTCCAGCATCTTGTTGCGTTTTGCGCAGTTTAAAAATGTTTTTTTTGTTTAGCGTGTATGATATAAGTGATTTTTAGTGAGGTGTGGTTATTGTACTATTTTTTTTACCAAGTGAGGAAAGTTTTCTTGCAGTTCTTTAAAAAAGGGGCTATTGGTTAGCTTTTTTACAAAAGGCTCTTTGCACTCGTTTTTTTGTTTTCTGATAGCGCCCTCCGATACTTTTTTTTCTTGGGCAATTTCTTCGTAACTCAACTCTTTTTGGTAGTACAATCTAAAAAAATCTCTGCATTTTTCTGATAAACTATCCACCAATTGCCAAATGTATGTACTCACATTATTGAGCGCCACTTTTTCATCGGTTTTAAATTCATCGGCTAATTGTTCAAGGTTAGCGTTGCTTTTTCGGTTATTGGTTGGGTCATCGTCTTCTTCTCTAAGTGAGATTTGTTCTTTAGACGTAGTATCGGGCGCTAAAGTTGCCGATTTAAGTTTAATTTCTCCTTCTTTATGCCAGTCTGCCCATACATTTCGGTAGGTGCGTGCCATATAAGCGCCAAAACCCGATGAATGCTCTACTAACTCAAAATCGGTTTTTTGGCAGCGCTGCCAAAATTTGGTCAATGCTCGCCATGCTACCTGCTCTGCCTCTGCTTTATTACCGCCTCTGCTTAACACAAATGCCCTAACATTTGGTATAATGAGCTTGTAAGCGGCTACAATTATGTCTTGGTTATTACACCTAAATCCATTTACTATGTCTTGGTCGGTTAGTGGAGGTTGCTTCATAGCGGTATTCATTTGTTTAACTTTCAGCAAAATATTTTTGTTACCATTTTTGCAAAAAAGTTATTCTTCCTATTAAACCATTGTCAAAATAGCATAAATGCTAATTTAATTGAGAGGCAACTCATTTACTATCACCCTATTTTGAGACAAACAGTAACCATTTTGCGCTTTATGATAGCGGCTATTTGCCTATGCTAATTACAGGTAAGTATGCTGTGGGTGCCGGCTATTGTTTACCGTCTAGCATTTGAAACTGGGGCTCGTTACCTTTTGGGCGCATATCCATGGGCGCATTGGGCATTCCTTTACCGGGTGAGTTAGTGGTACTGGCATTAATGCGGTTGTACTGTGCCATATTAGCGCCGTCTATTCTTGACATTACATTGAGCACTTTAACCTTATCGGGCGGCATTACGCTGCCATCGGCAAAGATGTTGGTTATTTCGGTGCCTTTGGCAGTTACAAACAAATCTACCGCCATAGAGTTAGAGTTGTTATTATTGGTTTCGTTAATCATTTCCAGTGCGCTCACTACGTTGCCTCGTGCCTCGTTTGGGTTGGCAAACATATTATCCAATCCTTGGCGGTGGTAGCGGTAGTAGGCTTCGCGCAGGGGTTTGTGGCGCGAGTCGGTAAGGTTTTGAACAAGCCAGTAGCGGTTTCGGGTACCGTCAAAAGATTGCCAGCCCTTTGATTTAGATGCTTGGGCGGCATTAAGCACGTTTTGGGCTTTGGTAAATATATTGCTTCCCCCGTTAGACGAAAAGGTATCGGCATCGTAGCCTATAATAATGTAGGCATAATAAGCCATGAGCGAGGTTAGTTCCATTAGGTAAGCGTTATCGTTATACTCTAAGGGCTGGTATTCTACGTAATCAAATTCTACCTGCCTATCTTGGTGGTTAATAACAATGCTTTCATAAGCTGAGTTATACACCGGACGCGACGATTGTACGGTAATAGTGCCTTTAAATCGGGTATTAGAAATTTCTTCGTTAATGGTAATTAAAAAACTGCAATTGATGCGTTCGTTAGCGGTGTAGGAGTCATCTGTCCATTTTCTGCCGTTCAAAAACTCGCGCAGGTCATTGCTCAGGGTTTGAAACACTTTGGCATCGGTTATACGCAGTTGTGGGGTTTGCACGTTTACCAGTGCATTAAGTTCTTGTGCTTGGGCAAAATGGCAGTAGCCAAGGGTTAGTATGGCTATAAGGAGGAATTTTTTCATGGGTTGAGGGGGAGTTTTGATGATATTTGCAAAATCAGGTACAATAATAACGCAAAAAGGTTGAAAGTAGTGAATTTGGGTTGAGTATTTTTTGCCTGTTGGGTGGTGAGGGTTAAAACGGTGGGTTAGGGCTGTTGGTTTTGGTATGCTGCGGTAATGGTTTGCAGGATATGGGCGGCTGTTTCTTGTTTAGACAGGAGCGGATAGTGTGTCCAGTTGTTTTCTTTATTTAATATGCTTACTTGGTTGGTGGTGTGTTGAAAACCGGCGCCCGGATTTTGAAGGGAGTTAAGCACAATAAAGTCTAAGTTTTTTTTAACCAATTTTTGTTGGGCGTTTTCTTGTTCATTATTGGTTTCTAAGGCAAACCCTACCAGTATTTGGTGGGGCTGTTTAACCGTTCCAAGGTATGCCAGTATATCTTTGGTTTTACGGAGGGTGAGGGTTAGGTCTTGTTCGGTTTTTTTAATTTTTACGGGGTGGGTTTGGGCAGGTGTATAATCGCTAACGGCGGCGGCAAGTATGGCTATATGGGCGGCGGCAAAGTGGGTTACTGTGGCGGCAAACATTTGTTCTGCTGTTTCTACGGGTATTACCGTTAGTTTTGGGTGCGGGTTAATGCTCAGGCTGTTAGTACCTAAAACAAGGCAAACCGAAGCGCCCATTTGGAGGGCTGTTTCTGCCAGTGCCAGCCCCATTTTACCCGATGACCTGTTGCCTATAAACCGCACAGGGTCTATGGGTTCATAAGTAGGACCGGCGGTAATAAGCACCTGTTTGCCGGCTAAGGGCAGGGGGGCAGTGGTAAAAAAGGCGACTAAGTGTTGCAATATGGTTTCGGGTTCTGCTAATCTGCCTTCGCCCCACAAACCGCTTGCAAGTTCGCCGGTGCCTACTGATAGCATATGGTTACCGGCGGCTTGAAGCAGGTTTATATTTCGGCGGGTGGCGGGGTGCTGCCACATATCTAAATCCATGGCAGGGGCTATATATACCGGGCATCGGGCAGATAAGTAGGTGGCGCACAGCAGGTTATCACACAAACCGTTTGCTAATTTAGCCATAGTGTTTGCCGTTGCGGGTGCTATGAGCAGCAGGTCTGCCCACAAACCCAGCTCAACGTGGTTATGCCATACTTGCTCGCCTTTTTCATAAAAATGGATATAAACCTCATTTTTAGAGAGGGTAGAAAAAGTAAGCGGCGCTACAAAAGCAGCGGCATCGGGGGTCATTATTACTCTTACCATTGCTCCTTGTTTTACCAGCTGTCGCACTAATATAACTGCCTTGAAGGCGGCTATACTGCCACATACGCCTAAAAGTATTTTTTTGCCTTGCAGGGTCATAACAAGAAGTAAAGGGTAAAAAAAACAGGTATGCTAAACTGGTGTGTATAAAGCTGAGGCGTTTATTTAAAGCAAAAGGCAATATTCCTGCATTGAGGATTATTGCCTTCTGAAAAAACTGCCGGCGCAGGTTGCCGGTAGTAACCAAATGGGTAGTTTATAGTTTTTTGGCGTTGGTTTCTTCTTCTGTTTTAGCAGATTCTATGGGGCGGTGGTACAGTTTATTGTCCATAAATTCTTCCAAAGCAAGTAGGGTGGGGTGGGGCATACGCTCATAAAAGCGCGAAATTTCTATTTGCTCTTTGTTTTCATGTACTTCTTCTAAGGTATCGGTGCTGGAGGCAAACTCTTCAATTTTGCTGTGGAGTTCTTCCTTAATTTTTACCGATATTTGGTTGGCGCGTTTAGCTATTACGTTTAACGACTCATATACGTTGCCCGTTTTATTGGCAATAACCGACATGTTGCGAGCCTCAATGTGGGGGCTGATATTGTACTGTTTTTTCTTTTTATTGGACATTTTCGTTGCTTTTTGAAAGGTTATCGGTGCAGGTGGAATAAATTTTTTCGGCTTCTCGGTAGTACTTGCTGGCAGGAAACTGTTCGGCAAATTCGTCAAAAGCATCTACGGCAAGCAAAAATCGCTCTCGTTTTTTAGTTTCTATGCTGTTAATTGCCAGCAGGTAGTAGGCTTTGAGTACTTTAAACATAATTTCCTCTTTTTGTTTAGTATCGGGAAATTCCAGCAAGATGTTTCTGTATGAAGTAGCGGCGGCTTTGTAGCTTTTGAGTTTGTAGTATAAGTCGGCTGCGCTGAGGGCTTTGGTTTCTAATTTTTGTCTTAGTTCGTCTATTAAGTTATTGCTTTGTGCTATTCTTGAGCTATTGGGATAGGCATTAATAAACATTTGGAGTGCATCTATGGCTTTTTGGGTATTGGCTTGTTCAAGTGTGGTTTGTGGCGACATTTTATAGTAGCTGTAACCTATCATAAACTGGGCTTCCTCGGCATAAATGCTGCGGGGGTAGGCGGTTAAAAATGTTTTGAAGTAATGTGAGGCAGACAAGTAGTCTTCTGTTCCGAAATGACAAAAGGCATAGTAGTAATACAATTTTTCGGCATCTTTTGTTCCTTTATAAATGCCCATCAGTTCTTCAAACAGGGGAAGCGCTTTTTCGTACTGCCCCTCATTGTAAAATTCCTTTACCTTTTCATACTTCATTTTATAGTCGCTACTTTTAAGCAACTTTTGGTAGGGGTCGCAGGAGCTTATGGTCAGAAATGTAATAAGCAGCAAAAAACCTGCTAATGCCCTCATAAAAACAGTATTCATAGCCTGCAAAGGTACGGCTTTGTTTTGAAACCAACAAAATATAGTTGGTAAAACGAAACATTGGGCTAAAAATTGCCTTACATTTCCCACATATCGCCCCATAAGCGTTGCCCGCCGTCTATATATACCGTTTCGCCGGTAATAAAGTTTGCCATGGGGCTGGCTAAAAACAGGGTAAGGTATGCCACCTCATCGGTACTGCCCAGTCGTTTGAGCGGAATTTTATCGCTGATGCCTTTCAATATATCGGGCGGATACTGTTCTAAGCCCGATGATTTGATGATGCCCGGCGCTACGGCATTGATGCGTACTTGGTAGGGCGACCACTCTACTGCCAGTGTTTTGGTAAGATTATCTACGCCTGCACGGGCAGCGCCGGTATGCGCCATACCCGGAAAGCCGCGGTAAATATTGGCTATAATGTTTACCACCGTACCTTGTTTTTGCGACATAAAAAAGGTGTGAAACATTTGCCGGGTAAGGTAAAACGTGCCGTTTAGGTTGGTATTAATAACGGCGTTCCACCCGTTGGGCGAAATCATTTCGGCTGCCGATGGAAACTGCCCGCCTGCATTGTTTACCAAAATGTCTAATTTGCCTTCTTTTTCCTTAATGTAGTTGGCTAATTTTTCTACCTCTTCGGGGTTGCGAATATCTAAGGCAAAGGCATCGCAGGCTCCCAGTGGGCTAAGCTCGGCAAGGGCTTTTTGCAGGCGTTCTTCTTTTCGGGAGGCTATGTAAACCTTAGCGCCGTAGTGTAGCAGTTGCTTAGCTATAGCCATACCTATACCACTGCCGCCGCCGGTTACAAGGGCTACTTTTTGCGAAAACAAATTGGGTGCAAACACAAATATATTTTTAAATTACTTTGAATATGAAGAGGGCAAATCTTTGCCGCAGGCAAAATGCCTGATGCTTTTACAAGGATTTAGGGTTGCAAAGTAAACAATAAACTGCCAAACAACCAACTTTAGTGCGCACAACAAACCTGACTAAGCCGGTAATTGGCATATTGGGCGGCTATTACGGGCAGAGCGCTCAGCGCCATTAACAGGTGCATGTGAAAAATTAAACCTATTATGCCCATTGCTACTCCTGCCATATATAACTGCACAGGCAACTTGCGCAGGTGCAAACGATAGCTTTTATACAAGGCGTATCCGGCAAAACCATAAGCTAAGGGCAGCAGCAAAAACTCCAACCATGGATTACCCATAACAGCAGCAGCAAATGCTCCTCCCATTACAGGCAGCATGGGCATTGCTAAACAATGCACCGCACATAACGCCGTTAAAAAAGTGCCGGCTGTGGGCAACTTACTTGCCAACCGGCGGTAATACTGCTTCATAAACATGGCTTGTAGGTTATTATACTGCAAAGGTACGCCTTATTGCAACAAAGTTGCAAAATTGAGGGATATTTTTTTGTTCCCCTAAGGTAGGTAGCCGGTTAGGTTGTTTTTTTACCTAATTTGTAAATAATGTGTTGCGTTACTTTGCAGAAAGTTATTGGTGCAGCGCTTTAATAGCGCTTGGGTAATTATGCGTACAAATGCCAATAGAAAACACAAAAGGTTACATTGGCTTGTTTGCTCACCTTGTCATAAATGCTCTGTTGGTTGCCGGCGTTTTGTTTTTGCTATTTAAACTTTTGAAAATACGCATCAATTTCTTGTTGCATTTTAATACCGGCTAATTCAAAACAGTCTAATAAGTCTTCATAAGCATCTCCTCCGCCTAAATAATTCCAAAATTCTTCGGCAACTTTTAGCTCCTGTGGTAAATCTAACATGCCTTTTAATGTCCAGCGCTGATAAGGTTCGGGGTAATACGGATTGTAAGGAATGGCTATGTAAGAATGTATTTTTACATTTGGATTTTGGGCTAGAATGATGGCAGCCCACTCTAATAGTGTTCTTTTGAAGTCTTTAAAATTGCTGGTGTTTGGTTTGGCTGTTTTTAGGTCAAACAGATGAATTTCAGTACTTTGTGTTTCTATATACAAATCTACTTTCACTGTTTTGATTTTTTGCATTGCTCCTTTTTGGCAAACTTGGCGTATTCGTTCTATCTCTTTTACTTTATTGGGTTCGGCTCCCATAGAAAGTTCGTTGATGATAGTCTGGATTTCTTTTTGGGCAAATTCACTAATTTCGCTGCCTACTACAAATTGTGCTCTTGCTGCTTTGAAATGGGTTGCAGACAATGCCATCGCAACTGGTTCAAAAATGGAAGAGCCAAATGTAGTGTTTAAAGATTGTATGAAAGAAAACAAAGCCATTCTATCTTTGCCCAATAAAGCGTGATGAAATGGCATATAGTTGCTTTCGGGCTTATAGTTTTTAAACTTGCTTCGAAGACAAGTTTTGATAACTTCTTGAATTTGAAATTTTTGAATTTTAGATAAAGCCATTTATTTGTGGATGTGATTTGAGGTTGCGAAGCTAAGCGCTTCAAATGTAATTAGTGTGAATTATTTTTAAAGTATTGATTGCATAATTTACTTACTTTTAAAGTGAAAGATAACCTCAGAATAAGCGCCTTTGTCTTTCTCTGTTCGGTTCAAAACAGGACGTTTGTACTGATTAACTATTTGCATGTCCACCATTTCTGCAATTTGTGGGTACAAGTTATTTTTATCGTTTGCAACTAAAAAAATATCGTAGTCATCTGTCAAAAACCTTTTGCAGTTGTTCAACACATTAGCAATGCCTTTTGCGTAATCTTGTTGGGCTTGTTTGGTTTGCTTTTTAGCCATTGAACCAATCTCCTGCTCGTCTTTTCTTGCAAATCCAAACAAATCATAAGCGTAGGCGTGTTGTTCGTGATAGTCAATTAAACCCACATATGGAGGACTGGAAAAAATACCTTTTATTTTTTGTTTTTGTCCTAATTCATAAAATTCGGGATATTTTTTTTCTAATGTAGCAAAAATGTCTATCGTTTCCGAGTTGCCATTTAAACAATACTGAAACGTATTGGTTCTCAGTTTTGAGAATTCTGCAAAACGCTGAATGGTATCTTTGCAGTATCTTTCCCACCACGAAAGCATTGAAAACAAGGGCTTACAAATTTTGCCATGTTTGGCACAATAGTAAGTAGTAGTTACAGGCTCTACCAAAGTTGCCAAATCTGCATGAGTAGTTGCCCTACAACTGCGAATGGTACGGCTTAAAATTACGGTAAGAGCTTTTTTAGTGGTTGGGTTTTGTACTTTTTTAATTTGGTCAAATACAAAGTCAATCTCCTTGCGAACAGGTTGCAAATACCATTTATCTAAAAAGGTATCTTGTTGATCTTGCTTTATTTTTAGGTTGTATTTAGCTATCAAATCATTGAATTTTTCCAAAACAATTTTATCGTGGGCTTCGGCATATGTTTTTTCGTCAATTTCTTTTTGCCTTACCTTAATTTTGAAATCGGGCGAAGGAAAATATTTTTTATCGTATTCTGTCAAAAAGTCTGCAAGTTCTTTCTCAAATTCAAGGTGAGGGGCATTGGCAATAAATTGTTTAAACGCCCTACTTATTTGTTGAGTTTCTTGGTAAAGGTTTGTTAAATCTACTTTTGATACTTTGACATTACCAATTAAAGCATTAAAAGCCGAAACATCTACACCAATAGCATGAATGCCTAATTCGTTTGCCTGCACTAAAGTTGTACCACTGCCACAAAAAGGGTCAAGTACAATATCGCCCTTTTTGAAAAAAGCTTGCGTTTTAAATTCGTCTGTGTGGTCATCTAAAAAGTATGCTACTAATTGAGGAATATATTTGCCTTTGTAGGGGTGTAAGCGGTGTACGTGTTTGGTGGTTTCGGCTTCTTTGAGATGCTCAAAACTCAAAGCCCAATTCAAATCGCTGCCTAATTTGCCTTTCCAGTCTAACTCACGACTTCCATAATAGCCTTCATAGTATTTGATAAGTTCTTGTTTCTCAATTAAAACTGTTCCATTTTTTCCTCGCTTAGGTATTCTTCCATAGTTTACCAAATAAGAAATATTAGAAACGGTTATATTTTTATTTGTATACTGGCTTGCAAACGCTGCAGCTTCTTTTAGTGTAAGTAGGTTTGTTTCTGCAATCATTTTATTTCTGCTTTTGTTCTGTTGCAAAGATACTATTTTTTTGGGGTTTGGTATTGTATGTTTTAACACCGGCTAAATTGTTTGTGCCCCATGGCAGCTACGCTCAACTGCCTTGTTAAGCAGGTAGGTACTTTTTTAGCAACGCACTACCCTCTAAATAAAATTGCCCTTTAGGGTTGTATTTTTGTGGGTAAAACCCTTACCTTTATTGTTCAAAGTACTGCTTTGCCATTTTTACCGCCTACAATTAGCCAAACCCCATGAGCAATAATCCATCGGATAAAGACCTGATTTTAAACTTTTTAAAAACATTTGTACCCAATTACCAGTCGGATTCTACTGCCGATGAGGGTTCGGTTATTGAACCCCACACCAATAACCCCTACCTCAGAGGCAACCAAACTGACCTGAATAATATACACATAGATAACTATGCTACTGTGCCGGTAAATGACGATGTACAGGAGCGCATTGAACGGCTGCAAAACATAGCCGGCAGTATTGAAAAACGGGTTATTACCCCACAAACTGCTTCTGCCCTGCTGCCTGCCAACAAAAAACTAACCATTGATTACCAAAATAGCCTTAATCCAAACCAATACCTTGCCGCTACCACCGTACAAGGTCCGCTGTTGGTAATAGCTGGCGCCGGCAGTGGTAAAACCCGAACAGTGGTGTACCGTACAGCCTACCTGCTGGAAACAGGTATCCCGCCCGAACAAATTTTGCTCCTTACCTTTACCCGAAAAGCAGCTAACGAAATCATTGACCGCACTTCTCAACTGCTTAAAAACAGCAATGCCCAAAAAATAATGCGCGGCACTTACCACGCTTTTGCCAACCATACCCTGCGCCATTATGCCCGTATGCTTAACCTGCCGCCTAATTTTACCATTATTGATACCGCAGACTCCGAAGACGTAATAGACCTTATTAGGCAGGAAATGAACTTTGCCAAACGACACATGGCTTTCCCTAAAAAAAGCCGCATTCAAAGCATTATTTCTAAAGCCCGAAACTGTAATATCCCCATAGAAGAAGTGCTGCGCCATGAATATACCGCCCTGCTGGAGTTTACCGCCGACCTTAACCTGCTTGCCCAAGCCTATAAACAGTATAAAGCCGCCAATAAACTGTTTGATTATGATGACCTAATGGACGTACTGCGCGATTCGCTTCGCGACAACCTCCCTTTTAGGCGAACCATTCAAAAGGCTTACCGATACCTTATGGTTGATGAGTTTCAGGATACCAACGTGGTGCAAAAAGAAATCCTTGACCTTATAGCACAAGGCAGCCGCAATATCATGGTGGTGGGCGATGACTCTCAAAGCATTTATGCCTTCAGAGGCGCTAATTTTGAAAATATACTCACTTTTCCGGCTACTTATCCCGATTGTAAAGTGGTTAAAATAGAGCAAAACTACCGCAGTACCCAACCCCTGCTCAATTTTACCAATGCCATTGCCAATAATGCCCGATTGGGCTACCGCAAATCATTGTTTTCTGCCAACAATACACCCCTTAAACCCACCGTTGCCAAACTCTACGACCAGCAAGCCGAAGCCGAGTTTGTGGTAAATCATATTTTGCAATTCAGAGAAAAAGGTGTTGCCCTAAACGATATTGCCGTTATTTACCGCTCTACCTTTCACAGCAATTTTATTCAAGCCGAACTCCTCAAGCGTTCCATTCCTTATGTGGTAGTGGGCGGTATAAAATTTACAGAGCGCCGACATGTTAAAGACCTCATTGCTTACCTGCGCATAGTGCTAAACCCCTTTGATGCCGTAGCCTGGAACCGTGTGCTTAAATTAGTACCCGGCATAGGTTTGGTAACGGCAAGCAAAATCATGGAAACTATTCAGCAAAACAATGGTAAAATTGACTTCTCAACGCTCGAAAAACGTAAGTTCGGACCCGATTTGCTCAACCTCCAAGATGCCTTACAGCAGGCACAACGAAACGATATTACCGTAGCTACCAAAATAGAAACCCTAAAAAACTACTACGCCCCTATTTTGCGCACCCTTGAAGCCGATTATGAAGCCCGATTGCAAGATATTGACGTGCTTTATACCCTTGCCTGCAAATACGAAACCATAGAGCGCTTTCTTTCTGATTTTGCCTTAGACCCGCCCTCTACTCAGTTCCAAAACCAAAATAGCCCCCTCATTGACGAGTCGGAAGATAAACCCCTCACCCTTACCACTATTCACTCTGCCAAAGGGCTGGAGTGGTACGCCGTTTTTGTGCCCCACCTCCTAGACGGGCTTTTCCCCTCTGTGCGCGCCCTTAAAAACATAGACCAGTTAGAGGAGGAGCGCCGCTTGTTTTATGTGGCTGCCAGCCGCGCTAAGGAACAGCTTTTTCTTACCATGCCCGGGTATTTTAACAGTTGGGACCAATACTACACCATGCCCAGCCGCTTTTTAGCCGAAGTGGCTAAAAATACGTTTACCGTTTGGCAAGATAGCTAAGAGCAAGCCCTACATCAGGGTAAATGCAGGCTATTTCTTACACAATAGTAGGTGGCTGTATTTGAACAAAAATAAATGGTAATAGGCAAGGCATAATTGTTACAGCGCATTTTGGGCATTTACCGTCTGCACATCGGGCAGTTATTTGTACCTTTGTACTAAAAATCGGGATATAATCCCCCAAGAAGGTTTTTATTCATCTGTCTTAGTCCAACACCCTATTTATTATGCCGCAAAATATCCCTTCCGGCTCGCCTCTGCTGCCCGATTTTACCAATACCCAAACCGCATTTGCCTATAAATCAAATGGCGAGTTGTTTCAGTCATATTGGTTGTTTAAACTCATCAACAGCCCTGCATTGGTAAAAATCAGTACCACCTTAGCAGGCGCAGTATTAAAATGGCATTTACCCCTTACACCGTTTATTAAATACACCATTTACCGGCAGTTTTGCAGTGGCGAAACCTTGCAAGACTCGCTGCCGGTTATTAACCGGTTAGATAAATACGGGGTAAAATCATTGCTGGATTACGGCGTAGAAGCCAAAGAAGATGAACCCGATTTTGACCGCACTATTGAGCAATTGCTTCGCTCCATAACATTTTCAAAAAACCTATCTGCCATTCCCGCCATCAGCACTAAAGTTACCGGTTTTGCCCGATTTGCCCTGTTAGAAAAAGTAAGCTCAGGCGCTACCCTTAACCCCGCCGAACAAGCCGAGTGGGAGCGCGTTTGGGAGCGTTTGCACAAACTATGCCGCATAGCACAAGATGCCCGAATAAGCATTTATTTTGATGCAGAGGAAAGCTGGATTCAGCCCGCCATAGATGAATTGGTAAATACCATGATGCAGCAGTATAACCAACAATTTCCGGTTGCTTTTACCACCTTGCAAATGTACCGGCACGACCGGCTGGCGTTTTTACAACAACTTACCCAAACTGCCCGTCAAAAAAACTTTACAGCGGCGGTAAAATTAGTACGCGGCGCTTATATGGAAAAAGAACGTACCCGCGCCGCACAAATGGGCTACCCCTCACCTATTCAGCCCGATAAAGCTGCATCAGACCGAGATTTTAACCTCGCCCTCCAATTTTGCATCGAAAACATAAATCAGGTAGCTGTTTGTAATGCCTCGCACAATGAGCAAAGCGCCACCTTATTATGTAAGCTCATGTTGCAGCACGGCATACCACCCACCCACCCAAATGTGTGGTTTGCCCAACTCTACGGCATGGGCGACCACCTCTCTTTTAACCTTGCCAAACAGGGTTACAACACCGCCAAATACCTGCCCTACGGACCCGTGCGAGAGGTAATTCCTTATCTCATACGCCGAAGCGAAGAAAATACCTCTGTATCGGGGCAAATGAGCAGAGAGCTGGCATTGCTTTTGCAAGAAAAAAAACGCAGAAAGTAGTCATTACTCACTTCAAAATATGTTTCCATGAAACCCTTATTAAACAACCGGTTGCTCCTAATTTTGTTTTTTTCTTTCCTTTTAGCGCTTTCTGCCTGCCGCAAAGAAGAAAAAATCATTGCCCCTACCGAAGATTTTAGCGGCGAAGTTGCCAATAAATGGTTTGACCTTGCCCGAAAAATTACCAAAGAAACGCCCGGCTTTACCCCTCCCGTAGCAGCACGCGCCTATGCCTACACCGGTGTAGCCTTATACGAGGCTGTGGTTAATGGCTCTGATAACTACCAATCGCTGGCCGGGCAAATAAACGGACTTAGCACGGCAGCCCTTACTAAACCCGATTTAGATGCAGAGTATCACTGGGGATTGGTAGCTAATAGCTGCTTGGCAGATATGCTGCGCAAACTATATGCTCCTGCATCGGCGGCAAATATGACCCGAATTGACTCGTTATATGCTGCCATAGAACAAACCCTTGCCACCGGCTTTGATGCCGAAGTAGTAACAATATCTGTTGATTATGGTAAAACCGTTGCTGCCCAAATGTATGCCTACTCCACCACCGATGGGCAAGATAAGTGTTACCAAAACAATTTCCCGGCTTCTTATGTACTGCCCACCGGACCCGGTTTTTGGGTGCCCACACCACCGGCATTTTTAAACGCTATGCAGCCCTACTGGGGCAATGTGCGCCCATTTGTAAGCACAAATATCACCCACACACAGCCGCAAACACCCATACCCTTTTCTACCAATGTTGCCTCTCCTTTTTATGCTCAGGCATTAGAGGTGTATAATACACGGCAAAATCTAACTCCCGAACAAGAAAAAATTGCCCAATTTTGGAGCGATGACCCGGGTAATACCGCTACCCCACCCGGGCACTCAGTTGCTATAGCCACCCAAGCGCTACGCAAACAAAACGCCAACCTTGCCGTTAGCGCCGAAACTTATGCAAAAATAGGTATGGGCGTTCACGATGCTTTTGTTTCTTGCTGGCGCTGTAAGTATCAGTTTAACCTCCTGCGACCCGTTACATACATACAACAACACATAGACCCCTCTTTTTCTCCTGTACTCATTACCCCACCCTTTCCGGAATTTACCTCCGGCCATTCTGTTCAGGCGGCAGCCTGCGCCACCCTGCTCACCAATTTGTTTGGCAACAACTTTGCTTTTACCGATTCTACCCATGTATCCCGAACCGACATTGACGGCTCGCCACGTTACTATGCCTCTTTTGAAGCAGCCGCACAAGAGGCTGCCATTTCCCGATTATACGGCGGTATCCATTATCGCGAAGCCATAGATAAAGGCATCATGCAAGGCAAGCAAATAGGCGAAAACATAGCGCAATTGTTACAGTTTAAGCAGTAAGCTCCGTTATGCTTTCGCAACCAAGTTTTGAGCAGCAGTATTTAAGATTAATTAGGAGGGTAGAGACGCACGGCCGTGCGTCTCTATTATTAAGACTACCAAGTACTCTGCACTAAATACCAAGTACCATCTACTATCTACCAAAACTACTACTCTTCGCTTTTCACTACCCACTTACTGGCGCACTTGGTTTATACCAGTTACGCCGGCATTGGTACGGTACCAGTTAAAGTCTGTTATATCCACATTGCCGTCTAAGTTGGTATCGGCGCGTTGGTAATTGCCGCCCATACCGGGTATGGTGGCAATAAATACATTAAAATCTGCATAAGTTACCACGCCGTTCCCGTTCACATCGCCGGCATACATACCATATACACCCGGGTTTAGCAAGGCAGCTTGACCGGCAAACTGGTTTATATTGGCAGCATTGGTAAGGTCATAAGTAGTGGTATTGGGCAGGGCAACAGGGCTGGCACTCAATAAACCCACATGGTTTCGGTGTTTTACCGATATAAAATAGGTATTGCCCGATGTAAGACTGCCAAAAGCAACCCCCTCGGCTCCGCTAAGGTCGGTAATAACGCCATCGTTGCGCAGCAGGGCGGCACGGCGTGCAATAATAGTATTGTTGTTGGCAGCAGAGCGCACCTCTACGAGCACCCAATCAACCGTGCCCGGAGGCAGTGTTTGCACACACTCATTACCGGCGTAGTTCCATGGAGCGGTATTGTAGGGTTGTGCCGTAGGCAGGTAGCCGTTTAGCAGGAGTTGGGTGCTCATAAGCCCACCCGATGTGTTATAGGGCGCTTGCAACAACACCTTAGCCCTCACTGTAACAGGGTTGGTAATAAAAGGCGGTTGGGCAATGCTGAGGGTAGTGGTGGCAGAGCAAGCATTAACATCAGAAACAGTAACGGTGTAGCTGCCTGCGGGTATATTGAGGCGGGTGGCGCTGTTGGTATTCAATCCGTCAGACCATAGGTAGTTATAGGGTTGTGTACCGTTATCTGCGGTAAGGGTGGCTTGCCCATTATTGCTGCCAAAGCAGGTGGCATTGCCCACAAAAGCCACCGAAAGGGTGGGCGAGGGGTAAACGGTAAGCGTTACCTTGGTTCGGGTAAGGCTGTAGCAACCTTGTTGGTTTACCGCCTCTACCCAGTACTCATACACGCCCGGCGGCAGTGGCAATGTGGGGGTATAGGTATTGGTGCCTTCGGCAATCAGACTTGCCTCGCCGGTGGCAGCGCCATACCACCTGTAGCTGTAACCGGCTATACCCTGTACTGCCAGCGGAGCAGGCAACAAACTACCGGCACAAATGCTTTGATTTGCCAATACCACAGGAGCAAGCGGTATATTGCAAGCCACCCATACTGAGTAGTCGCGCGGGGGTAGTTGTATATAAATGCGGTTGAGGAAATCTACTCTGGCATACGGAAACTTAGACCTTTTTAGCACATCCATCAGCGTATCGCCTTGCGAAAGGGTAAATGCGCCGCCCGATGTATTTACCCCTTGGTCAAGTTTGAGGGTATCGGTGCCGCCGGCAAAATTAATGGCTACCACCACATTTTTACCCGATGGCGTGCCGCCCAATTGATAAACCAACGTAGTATTGGGAAATCCTCCGCCAAAAGATTGCGCATAAGGCGTACTAAACCTACTGAGGTAGTCAATGCCGGTTGCCCCGAAAATGCTCTGTTTATGCACTTTCATGAGCTTATCTATTTGGGGTTTCATGTTTATGGTGGGCGTATTGGGAATAGGCGTTCCGTAGTAATCGGGGTAATACACGCAGGGCAGCCCCACTTGGTTGTTGGTTAAAATGTAGGCATAAGCCAGCATCGGGCTGTTTTGAATAGGTTGTCCGGGGTCTCTGTAATCGTGGTTATTGGCAAAGGTAACCACATTAAACGGGCTGCTGCCGGCTGCCCGCACCATACCGGAGTTAAACACATTGCGCACATCATAACCAAAGGCATCGCAGGCATCTTTGAGCGCTTGGCGGAGGTTAAAATCAAATAGGCGAACTTTAATGGCGTTGGCTGCTGCGGGGTTCATATTGGCATAAACCTGCGTTATCCAGTTGTTAAGTAATCCGGGGTTTCCGTCAAAAAACTCGCCCACCACCATGTTGGGAGTTCGTCCGGCGGCGTGCATTCTGTTCATCAGCTCGCCCACGTAGGAGGGCGGAAAATGTTTAACGGCATCCAAGCGCAGCCCTCGTATGCCCACATCGTCCCAGAGCCACTCGGTCCATACGCTAAGAGAGTCGCGCAGTTTTTGTTCGGTTTGGTCATAGTCATAAAAAAACCACATAAAATCAAGGTCACCGTTTAGTTGGGTAGGGTTGCCGTTGGGTCTAAAATAGCTCCAATCCATGCCGCCTCTGCCACTGGGCATAGGGTTAAAGTTAGTATAAGTAAGGTAGCGCATTTCGCTTTGTATATCCTGGTTACGGGCTACGCTCCAAATACTGTAAATAAAGTGGTCGGTATAACCACTGTTCACGTTGGTAAGCACTATGCGCAGCGTGTCGCCGGCGGGGTTAAACTGACCGGGCGCTAAGGTAAGCCCAAACTCATCTACGCCACAACTACCGCCACAACTGCCCACGTTATCAATAAAGGCTTCCATATCTCTGCCTAATTGCAGAAAAGTGGGGTTGCTGGCTTGCCCACAGTCAGAGCCACCATTAGGTTCCTGTTCTATTAAAGGAGGTTGGTTTTGAAAACCCGCCACGCTGGTCCACATATAAATTTTGTATTTACTGCCGTAAAAATCAGGGTGTTTAGAGGCAGAGGCAATTTTAAAGTAATAAGTACCTGCCCCATTGAGCGAAGCGCCACCCAGCGGAATAATGCACTGAAACCTATCGGAAGGATAAGGGGCATCGCCGCTGTTTTTTTTGGTACAAGTGTAGTTTTCAATCCAGCCTTCTACGGCGGGGTTTACCTCGGGCAGTCCGCCGTCTCGGTGGTTGTAAACCACATCGGCTACTGCATCTATACCATTGGCATTAAGGGCAGCAATGCACTCATCAACCCCTTGCCGGGTGCCAAAACCGGTAGGACCGCTGTATTCGCCCAAATCGTATAAATCGCGGGGGTTATAGCCATTGCTAAAATTGCCCGAACTGCTATTAGAAAGCGGGGGCAGCCACATGTGGGTAAAACCGGCGTTACTTAACTGGGCAGCTTTGTTTTTAATGGTATCAGCCCAATTGGCAGTCGGATTGGAGGCAGTTTTGGGGTAATCCCAGTACCAGCCTTGCATCATAAAATCCTGAGCTGTTAAACGGGCAGAAAACAAAATAAAGAGTGCGCAGAGTAAAGGTATTTGTTTCATGTTTAGTATGTTTAGTAAGTATATGGTTGGTTGCTGTTTTGTAATGATTTTTGGTTGAGGTTTGGCAGGCGCTGTATCATAAGTTGAATCAGAACAATAACTTGTAAACAACAAAATAACAAGGCTAAGGTTTACCACTTATAAGCTAAGGCATACAGTAGGCGGTTTGTTTTTTTTGGGTAAAACCGATATTGGGAGGGGGAGCTATATTCTGAACATAAAGGTATAAATAGTTTATTTTAAAGCGTGTTTTTTAGGTATATTTTTTGTGCAAAAAAAACAGGTGTGTTAATACAACAACTTAACACACCTGTTTAAAGTAAAAAAATAGCTAATTACTGCTTATAGGGCTGATAGTTCATAGACAAGTTAATGTCGATGTTTTTAGCGATATTGTCTTTTACCAATTTCGGAATTTCAATGTTGTAATCTGCCACTGCTACGGTAAATTTAGAAGTAGCGGTGATAGTGCCGTCTTTAACGGTAATGGTACCGGGCGCTTGCACGGCTTTGGTAACACCATGAATAGTTAAATCGCCGCTAACTTTTACCTGATACGTACCGTTTTTGCTGAAATTTACATCTGACAGGTTTACAATTTGCCCTTTGAAAGTAGATTTCGGGAATTTGTCCGATTCCATGTAGTTTTCGTTAAAGTGTTCCTGCATAAGGGCTTTTTCAAACTCAAAGGCTTTAATCAACACCTGAAAATCTAACTTACCGGTTTCGGTGTCTAAAATGCTTACAACTTTATCGTTGTTTGCCGAAATGTTTTCCATCGGAGTAGCAGAGAAGAAGTCAATATGTCCGTTTTTGGTAAAGAATTTACCTTGTGCAAAAACATTTGCAGTGGCTAAAACGGTAAAAAGCGCTAAAAACAACCAATTTTTTTTCATGGCTAAAAATGTTATTAAGTGGAAAAAGATGTAAGAGGTTAAAATTTCTTGTTGTTATTTGCTAAGTACACAACGTACCAGCACCACGTCCATTAACATGCCGGTACATACGCCTTTTACGGTTACTGTATCGCCGGGTTTTAGGGCATCAGCGCCAGATTTGTCTTGCATTTCGCAGCTTATGCCGCCCATTTCGCCGGCTTGCAGTTGGAGGGTAATTTTGTCGCCCTCTTGTTCTACGGCTTTCAGTATGCCTTTTACCTCTATGGTTTTGTCGTTGTATTTGGCATTGGCGGCTTCTTCATTTTGTTCAAACTCAGCAAATAGCGTGGGGGCTTCTATTTGCAGGTCAGTTTTTTTGTCGGCGGTGGCGGCTACGGGTTTGTTATACATGGTATAGCCAACGTAAGCGCCTATAACAGCTACTAATAAAATGGCAGCTAAAATTTTTTGTTTCATTGTCAGATGTGTAAATGGGGGTTAAAAGAAAAGTGATAAAAGGTGGTAGTGGTTTTCAGTTTCCCGATATACCTATCGGGTATTTTTAGTTATTGGGTGCGCCGTCATCAATCCATTTTTTCACCTTGGCTATATCGCAGGCGGGCAGTTTACCCCCTCCTTGCGGCATGGGCGAAAATCCGGCGCTGTGGTTTATGGAGCCATACAATTTGCCATTGGAGGCATATTGCTGTGTGGCGGCGTATCCTTCCAGTACTACGTTGCCAAGTGAAGCTGTAGCACTGTGGCACACCAAACATTTGGTTTGCAATAGTGGCGCTATAAAACCAGAGTAAGTAACTAATGTGGTATCGCAGTTGGCAGGGTCGTTTTCATCGGGATACAGTTTTTCTTCCTTGTCGTAGTAGCAGGCAACCTGTAATAGCAACGCTATTACAGCAATAATAGAAAAGATGAGGTTTCGGGCAAACATAGCAAATGCGTGTGGTTTATGGTGGTGAGGGTTATCGGAGCACAATGAGGGCGGTTTTGTAGGTAAATTGTTCTGTTTTTAATTCCAGCAAATACCAGCCATTAGCAACCGCATCGGGCATATTTAACGACAAAAGATGTTCACCCATTGTTGGCATGTTCAGCATTATTTTACCGCTAATATCGTATAGTTTTACACTTACCGGTTTGCCAATATCGGTAGGGTGTAAACCCTGCACACTAAATAAATGTTTAGACACCGGATTAGGATAAACGTTTAATGGCATACGCCAATCGGGTAAAATATTTTCTTCCATGCCTGTTACGGTTATTTCTCTACAGTAGGTGTTCAGGCAGTTATAGGCAGTTTGTTGGGCAATCAAACAAACCATGTAGTTGCCGGCTTGGCTGTATTGGTGTGCCGGATTTTGTTCAAAAGAAATAGCGCCATCGCCAAATCCCCAAAGCCAGCTATCGGGTAAAATGCCTAAACCGGTAGTGGCATCGGTAAATTGATAAAACAACTGCCCGATAGGTGTAACCGTAAAATTTGCTTCAAAATCCGTACAGGCATCAGCCACCTGCACCTCTGTACAAACCGATGCGACACAATCAGGGGCGGCGGTAATTTGTAAACAAACGGTGTAAGTGCCTGCACTGGGGTAAACATGCACCGGATTGGCTATGCCATTTGCAGTAGCGCCGTCTCCAAATGTCCACTCCCAGGTTTGCACCGGTTGAGCGGTAGCCGATATGTCGTAAAAACTAAAACTCAATCCCTGTGCCACATAGCTGATAGCCGCTGTGCAGGGCGCTTGCGGGTTACAATCGGGCAGCAGTACGCTTACCTCTGCCAAACAATCAGCCTGCACCGCATCGGCAACAGAGATGTTAATCGTATTGCCATCGCCGTTGAGCCAAATGGAAAGGTTGGTTACTCCAGATGCGCTGTAAGTATAAGGACTGCCCGGTAGCAATACATTATTGGTATATATATTATACCCTTGGCTGCTGCCGTTTGTTGACAAAAACTGCAATCCTACTGCCACCTGTCCGTTTTCGTTGCAGGGAGGCAGTACGGTTATGCTCCCTGCCATGCCAATGCCGCCCGGCGCACCGTGCGGCACACAATAGTAGCCATGTTCGCCCACAGTGGTAATAACTACCTGATATACAGCCCCTTGTGTGAGCAAACCGGAGTTCCAAACATCAGCGCCGGTAACAGCATCGGAAGTGCTGGTATGCGGAAAAACGCCCGTCCATACAAAGGTAACGGTATCGCCAAGCGTAATTTGCAGGTTATCGGGCGCAAATACAAAATCGCGCACTTCTACCACATGGTTTACCGGCTGCCCGGCTACGGTAACCGAATAATTGCTGATGCTGCACTCCGGCGTGCAATCAGGTGTTTGTATAAAAGTGGTAGCAGCGCAAATAGGGTTGGCAAGGTCTTGTACTGTAATGGCATGTGTTGCCCCATCGCCTGTTATACTGAGGGTAGTATTGTTTGCTCCTACCGGATTTTGATACATAAACGGACTATCTGGCAAAAGCACGCCGTCCACAAAAACCCGATACCCCGAAGCGCTGCCATTACTCACCGAAAACCCGATTTGTACAGGCACAACATTGTCTGTACAGTTGGGCAGCACATTGATAACGCCTGCCATGCCCACACCGCCCGGACCGCCATGCGGAATACAGTAATACGGATGCGCTCCTGCTTCGGTAAGTGTTAGGGTATAAGTATCGCCCTGTGTTAGCAAACCGGAGTTCCAAGCATTGGGTCCGCTGAGTACGTCAGATGTGCTGGTATGCGGTATGGCTCCTGTCCAAACAAACGTTACCGTTTCACCAAGCGTAATGTTGAGTACCGGTGGAAAAAAGTCAAAATCCCGAACCTCCACAATGTGGTTAATACTGCCTCCGGTAGCCGCCGTTAAGCCCAATATAACGCACCCTGCTCCGCAAAGTGCGGTTGTAACTACGGCGCTGGCAGCACATATCGGCGTTTCCTGGTCTTGTACCGTAATGATTTGCTGATTACCATTGCCAGGGGCATATATAATAACGTTGTTTTGCCCTACAGGATTTACATAGGTAAACGGGCTGCCCGATGTTAATGCGCCGTTTATAAAAACCTTATACCCATTAGGGCTGCCATTGGTAACTGAAAAACTGACCGATACGGCTGCTGTTTCGCCTACACATGCCGGCAGTACTTCTACTACTCCTGCCATGCCTATACCGCCCGGTCCGCCATGCGGAATGCAGTAATATGGATGTAAACCCAACTGGGTCAATACCACATCATACACCGCTCCTTGCCCCAGTAAACCCGAGTTCCATGCACCCAGTCCTGAAAGTGCATCAGAGGTAGAGGTGTGTTGAATAACCCCAGTCCATACAAACCTTATGGTATCGCCTTCTACTGCTTTTATATGTGGTGGATAAAAATCGTAATCCCGAACCTCCACAATATGAACTACCGGTTGGCCCGATACCGCCTGTAAGTTTTCAATCTGGCAAAATTCCCCACACAAAGGCGTATTGATGGAAACTGATGCCGAACAGGTGTTCAGCATTACATCTTGTACCGAAATAGTGCGCATATTACCGGTGCCTGTTACCGGTATGTTGATTATGGTAGAGCCGCTTGCATTATAAACAAACGGGCTGCCCGATACCGGAATGTTGTCCACCAACACGTTAAAACCTTGTGTGCCGGCATTTACCGATGTTATCGTCAGTTCCACGCTTATTTGGTTTTGGGTATTGCAACCGCTTGTTTGTTGTGCCGTTGCTGTAAGTAAACAGGCAGGCTCAACACCACAATCGGGTAAAAGTAAATCTACACTCTCCGCGCAGCCCACATTAACCCAATCT
>DDVC01000230.1 GCA_002345145.1 Bacteroidetes bacterium UBA2322 | reverse complement strand
AATGGGGGTGCGGAAAGTGGGTAATGAGACTTTTGGGAGCGCTTTTTTCATTTCTCGTCAATTTATTTACCTATTTTCTCAGCCAAAAACCTATTTTTACCGGCGCATCATCATTTAGTAAGATTAAGATGTTTACAAGGATTGGGAGAAGTAATATACAAGGAATATTTTCAATTAAAATCGGGGCTGCATTTTTTTTGTTTATATTTTGTTTGAGTTTAACCTCTCTTTTTGCTCAAGATTACGAGGTTAAACATATTGGCATTCCGGAGGGTTTGTCGCAAGGTATGATAACAAGTATGTGCCAAGATAAAGACGGTTTTCTTTGGGTTGGCACACTAAGCGGCTTAAACCGCTATGACGGGTACAAATTTAAAACCTACACCAATCATACTTCCGATAAATACTCCTTGGCAGGCAATTTAATTACCGGTATTATTGAAGACTCAAAAGGCAGGCTCTGGATAGGTACGCCGGAGGGCATAGATTGTTATGACCGCAATACAGGGCGTTTTTACCACTTACCTGCCATTTACACCACTAACAACAAAAAAGCCGAAAACATAACCCCTGTTTTTGAAAGCAATGACGGACATATTTGGCTGAAAGGCGCTTTAATGGTTGTAAAAATGACTGTGCCCGATGATTTTCCTAAAAATCAGCAGCGCATAAATAATATCCATTACAACATCTTTGAATCAGAAAATGGCTTACCAACCGGCGACAAATTGTTTGACCTATACTTAAACAAACGGCAAAACGGACAGCCCGGCATTATGCTTACCGATGAAAGCTGTTTTACCTACAACCCTCAAACAAATACATGGCAACAAGCGCCCCTGCAATTAAACCCCAATAACCTTAATACATACGCAAACGAGCTGATTTATGACGATTACCGGAAAGGTTACTGGGCATTATCTAACCAAACCTTACAACTGCTAAAAAATGGAAGTATTACCCTACAACTGCACTTGCCCCAATTAAACATCAGCGCCAGTATTAGCCACGTTAGCCATAAAACGCTGTACATAGATAAGTACGGCGCACTTTGGTTTTTGGCAGACCTTAATAACCAAAAACTTTTATACCGGATACTGCCCCCCGATGTAAGCGGCTCAAATGAGGCAACAGTAGAACGCTTATTTCAAAGCAACCCAAAAAATATGGAGTTTAAGGAATTGCTTGCAGATAAGCACGGCTCTATTTGGTTGGGTACTACCGGTTATGGATTGATACAAATTTTAATAAAACCTCGGTACTTTACCAACTATTTTAACCACAAATCATTAGGCGCTATAAACCCCACTCCCAACAACAACGCTATTTGGGTGCGATCGAGCTCTTTTATGTATCAGTTTCAACTTTTGGATTTGGGTACAGAAACACTGCAAAAGGTTGCCGTAAACGATACAGTTTATCCGGTAACCAACCAAATTACAACATCTAACGGCGCTATGGTATCGCGCTATTCTATCAATAACGAAACTTGTTTTGTACAAATAGCGCCGGAAAATGGTAAAAAGCAAACGATTGCTATACCCAAAAACTATCACCTCGACCCCATGGTAGAAGACCAACTCGGCAGAATTTGGCTAACCAGTAGTTATGGCAGCATTTCTTGTATAACCCCTCCATATAATACCGTAGAAACTTACTCTTTTAGCCATATCCTGCAAAATAATGCAAGCGAAACAGGCATTAAGCAAATATACCCAAGCCAAAACAATGTATTGTGGATTACCACCCGGCATGGATTAATACAAATGGAAGCCCCGCCAAACCAAACACCAAAGTTTACCTTAATACAGAGCAACCCAAAAAATCCAAACTCCCTTAGCAGCAATGCCATTTTTGCAGTTTTAGACGACCCCGCACAACCCAACCGCTACCTGTGGGTGGCTACCAATGGCAACGGACTGAATAAAATGGATAAACTAACCGGCTACTGCCAACACTATACCAAAAAAAACGGGTTGCCCGATAATGTAGTTTATGGCATTTTGGCAGATAAACACAGCAGACTTTGGCTCAGTACCAATTATGGGCTCTCTTGTTTTAACCCCCAAACCCGCTACTTCCTCAATTTTACCACCGCCGATGGTTTGCCCGATAACGAGTTTAACAGCCAATCTTTTTACCAAAACCCAAACGGCATTATGTATTTTGGGAGTATAAGAGGCATTACCGTTTTTAACCCCGATACCATATTGCCCTCAGCTAATTTTGCCCCCATTTTTTTTACCGAACTCAAAATTAATAACCAACCCATAGACCTGCCCGATAGCCTTCAAATTTTACAACAGCCCTTAGAGGTTACCACCAAAATTTATCTTAAACACAACCAAAACTTTATTACCATAACCTACGCCGCCCTTGATTTTACACAAAAAACAAACACCAAATTTTACTACAAAATGGACGGCATAGACCATGACTGGGTTTTTGCCAATAACCGCACCGAACTGAGTTATCCTAATTTAGCGCCGGGCAATTATACCCTACGTATTACCAACCTCAACCAAAGCGGTGATAGAAACCCCCAACACGCAACCCTCACTTTTGTTATAGCGCCCCCATGGTGGCAAAGTTGGGCGGCTTATGTAGTTTATACTTTAATTATAGGAGCAGTTGTGTTTGGCGGTTTTCGGTTTCAGGCAAACAGAATAAAACTCCAAAATGAACTGCACTTTAAAGAAAAAGAAGCACAAAACTTGCAAGCGCTTGATGAACTTAAAACCCGATTTTTTACCAACATTACACACGAGTTTAGAACACCTCTTACCATAGTAATAGAGCCCCTGCGTATGCTGCTGCAACAGCCCGATGTGCAACACGTAAAACCGCAGCTTCAGCTTATTTACAACAACGCCAACCGGCTGCTGCTGCTGGTAAATCAACTGCTCGACTTGTCAAAATTAGAGTTTGGCAACTTACAGCCCAACTGGGTAGAGGGCAATCTTATTTTGGTTGTACGCGAAATTTTTGACTATTTCTTGCCCATTGCCCAAAAAAAGCAGC
>DDVC01000119.1 GCA_002345145.1 Bacteroidetes bacterium UBA2322 | reverse complement strand
TCATGGCGTATTTGCAGGCTAATTTGTATGATTTCACACAAAGAACGCAAAGAAAAACCGCAGAAAACGCAAAGTCTTTGCCACCTTTGCGCCGTGCTTTGCGTTATTTGCGGTAAAAAAAGGAATTTAGTGAAGAAGTAGTTACGATTACTTTAGCCTAACCGTAAGCCTCACGCTATTTAGTGCCACTCTCCTATTGTAAACACCGTTTATACCCAACCCATAATTTGCTATCTTTGCGCGTGGCTATGTGAACCCACAGGGCTACTTTGTTATTATTACACTACAACATACTCTAAGTTACCGCAATTTTACACTATATGAATAGCGCCCCTCAACAAAAATGGAATGTTTACATGCCCCTCATGTTTGCCGTAGTAATGATTATAGGCATGCAATTGGGGTTTAAACTGTATGAAAATCTTAAAGGCAAACCCCGCATGGCATTGGTAAAGGGGAGCGGGTTTGGGCAGTTGCAAGAGGTGATGAGCCTTGTTAATAGCCGTTATGTGGACACCATTGATAACGAAGCGCTTATACAACGCATGATAGAGCAAACCCTGCAAGATTTAGACCCGCACTCGGTTTATATTCCGCCAAGCGATATGAAAGAGGTAAACGAATCGTTAGAGGGCAATTTTGTGGGCATAGGCATAGAATTTTCATTGGTAAACGATACCATTGTGGTGGTAACTCCTCTTAGCGGCGGACCTTCGGAAAAATTGGGCATAGTTGCCGGCGATAAAATCATTGAAATAAATGATAGCTTGGTTGCCGGTATAGGTATTACCAACAAACAGGTAATAGGCAAGCTTAGGGGCGAGCGCGGCACCATGGTTAAAGTGGGTATTCAAAGAAACGGCAACGAAAGTCTGTTGGATTTTACTATCCGGCGCGATGATATACCCTTAGTAAGCATAGATGCCGCCTTTATGTTAGATAACAAAGTAGGCTACATAAAAATAAACCGATTTAGCGCCACCACCTATCAGGAGTTTATGGAGAGCCTGCTAAAGTTGAAAGAGCAGGGCATGGAAAAAATGATAATAGACTTGCGGCAAAATCCGGGCGGATACCTTAATGCAGCCGTTTCTATAGCCGATGAAATGCTTGATGGCGATAAATTGCTGGTTTATACCGAAGGGCGCACCTATAAACGCAAAGACTACCGCGCCCAGCCCCGAAGAGAGGGCAAATTTGAATCGGGCGATTTGGTTATCCTTATAGACGAGGGATCGGCATCGGCAAGCGAGATATTAGCCGGCGCTGTGCAAGATTGGGACAGGGGCACACTCGTAGGCAGACGCACCTTTGGTAAGGGTTTGGTACAAGAACAATACGACCTATCTAACGGCGGCGGGCTGCGCCTTACCATTGCCCGATACTACATACCCAGTGGAAGAAGCATACAAAAACCGTATGAAAACGGCTATCATGCCTACGAAGAAGAACTATACACCCGATTGGAAGATGGTGAACTGATAGGAGCAGATACCCTTGAAAAAAAGGAAAACCGAACAGATACCATTGCCTACAAAACACTTAAAATAGGCAGAACGGTGTATGGCGGCGGCGGCGTTTCGCCCGATGTATTTGTGCCGCTTGATACCACAGGGTTAGAAAAATTTACCCTCCGCGTGCGCAGCCTTATACCCGAGTTTTCTTACAACCACTTTAGCAATCATACCAACCACTTTGCC
Organism: Bacteroidetes bacterium UBA2322; assembly: GCA_002345145.1. Taxonomy (GTDB): domain Bacteria; phylum Bacteroidota; class Bacteroidia; order Chitinophagales; family UBA2359; genus UBA2359. The sequence goes on along the minus strand of DDVC01000119.1, from coordinate 6,998 downwards.
GCTTACTCCAACATAAAAACCTTTAAACAAAATTTTCAGATTACGCCCCAACTGTTTGAGCAGTTTAGAGCCTTTATTAAAAAGAAAGTGGGTTTTATAGACGAAAAACTGATGCGCCAAAACGAAACCGAGTTTAAAAACTACATAAAAGCCTATATAGCTAAGCAAATTTGGAAATATGAAGGGTTTTACTCCGTAGCCCAAGATTTAGACAAAACCCTACAAGAAGGCTACCGAGTTATTACCAAACAAACCGCTAAAATGGAAGCGGGAAGGCAGTAATATAGTTAAACTGCCGCTCTATTTCCCGATTTTTAAACGATGCCTTACCTTATATTCCCTATTCCTATCAGCAAGAAAATAAATGCTTGCATATTTTTGTATGTATGCTACAAGGATTAGAGGAAAGCAGCAAATAACCAAACCATGTAGATTTACTAAAAATACTCCCATCCTGCTTTATTCTTTATCGAAAAAAAATGCCCGCTTGTATCAACGGCTCTCCTGCATGAATTGATAGAAATAATCAACCATCACCGATTAAACTCAATAAAACAAATGGTTAAATTTTTGTTTACCTTTGCCCTGCTTTGCTGTATCCGTGTCACTTTGCTCTATGGCCAATCAATTACAGAAAAACAATTTGGCGTTGAAATAAATAATAATAAAGATGGTTACGGCTTTATAGATTCTATATTGGGAGATAAAAAGTTGGTTCTATTGGGCGAATTAGACCACGGAGATGGCACCTCTTTCATTGTCAAAACAGATTTGATAAAATATCTTCATGAAAATCACAACTTCAATACCTTAGCTTTTGAAGCCTCTTTCATTAATTGTAACTTCCTTTGGAATGTAATAGGTGATAGCACAAATTTTAAAAGTAAGTTAAAAAACAGTCTGTACTATATTTGGAGCGAAGTTGAAGAAACGAAGAATTTGTTTTGCTATATTGAAGAGCAATATCAAAAAGGCACTCCATTAAAGATTGTTGGTATTGACCCACAGTTTTCAGGCGCAGAAAACGCACAAGAGTTTATTTGCATATTAAAAAACTCGTTGCCTTTAAATATAACAGAAAGCAAGCAATTTGCTGAGTTTGTTCATGAATTAGAAATTATGAGCGCTTGGATGGTGTTTCCGAAGAAAAAACAGCATCAGTTATCGGAGTACGAATTTATGCACTACTGCGATGAATTGTATGAAGCCATTAGCAAAAACCATGACCAAGCAATAAACCTGCCTTTATGGAAAATGTATATAGATAATGTGAAGATAATGGGTAAAATAAAGCAAGATCGAACCAATCTTGCTTTTGAAATCAGAGACAAGCAAATGTTTGAAAATATAAATTATTGGTTACAAGATACTGCAAATGAAAAAATGATTGTTTGGGCAGCTAATGCCCACATAATCAGGAAAGACAATGTTTTGGAACAAAAAGGTAAAAAATTTTATCTGTTAGGGTTGAAAAAAATGGGTGATTACCTATACGAAAACTACCCTAATTCACTTTACGCTATCGGAATCACATCGGGCAAAGGATCAACGCTCAATTTTTCAAATCCGATAAGTAAAAATGTGATCAAGAATCCCGATAATAATTCGGCAGAAGGTTTGCTGCATGGTAAAAAGACCTGCTTTGTTGATTTAAAATTGTTTGAAAACAGCATGGGCTTAGAAAAGTATGCTTCTCAATTATTCTATACAAACATTATTTGCACTGCCAAATGGAGTCAGCATTTAGATGGTTTAATTTATATACCCGAAATGCGCCCTTCTACTCCATTGTGGCAAAACAACAAAAGGTAAAAATAACCAACTAAACAGCCGGTTTGCAAACCAAGCGAGTTGCTACAATTCAAGTAATAACCCGCTGCTGATTTTCCACTTAAATTACTCCAATATGCTACCATTATTACCCATCTTGTGTTACTTAGTTTGTTTTATATTAGTAAACCACCCCGCCCACGCCACCCAATGGCACGTAGGACCCACACGCACCTACACCCTGCCCAGCCAAGTGGCAGCGCTGGTAAACCACGGCGATACAGTAAACATAGATGCCGCCGTTTATACCGGCAATGTGGCGGTATGGGTAAAAAACAACCTGCTCCTGCGCGGCTGGGGCGGTTTGGCTACCCTTAATGCCAACGGCAACAGCGCCGAAAACAAAGCCATTTGGGTGCTAAAAGGAGCTAATACCACCGTTGAAAACATAGCGTTTACCGGCTGCACCGTGCCCGACCTAAACGGTGCCGGCATAAGGCAAGAAGGGGCAGGGCTTACACTCCGACACTGCTATTTTCACCACAACCAAATGGGTATTTTAGCCGGCGCTAATGCCGCCAGCAACATACTTATAGAACACTGCGAGTTTGCCTACCACGGCGAGGGGGCAGGCGGCTACTCACACAATGTATATATTAATCAGGTAAACAGCCTTACTTTCCGATACAACTACTCGCACCACAGCATTACCGGGCATACCCTTAAAAGCCGCGCCTACAACAACTACATTTACTACAACCGTATAGGCGATGAAGCAGATGGCACATCGAGCTATAATATAGACCTGCCCAATGGCGGCAAATCTTACCTTATAGGCAATACGGTGCAGCAAGCGCCTACCTCGCCCAATAGCGGCATTATATCTTATGGCGCTGAGGGGTTGAGCAATCCGGTAAACGAGTTATACATGGCGCATAACACAGTAGTAAACAACAAAGCCAACGGCACATTTGTATTTGCCGCATCGGGTAGCACACAGGTGCAGTTGGTAAACAACCTATTTGCCGGAAACGGCGTTACCCTAAACGGCACAGCCACGCTCAACACCGGCAATGTAAGCTCCACAAACCCCGCTTTTGTAAACGGTGCTTTATACGATTACCGCCTTACCGCCGCCTCGCCTGCCATTAACGCCGGTGTGCCACTGGCAAGCATAGGTGAAATACCTTTAAGCCCGATGTTCCAATACCAACACCACCGCCATGCCCTGCCCCGACAAACAGAAGCCCTGCCCGATGCCGGAGCTTATGAGTACTTATCGGGCAGTAGTTGTACGCCGCAGCGCAGCCTTCGGTTTTATGGCAACGGTACGGGCGATATTGACCGGGTAAAATTTAACATTAACCCGCCTGCCCCTACCCCAGCCGATGTGGGCGCTAATTTTACCCTCGAATTTTGGATAAAAACTACCCATACCAATAACAACGGTTTTGTGCAGGCACAAACCAACGGCGATGGCTGGATTACCGGCAACGTAGTAGTGGACAGAGATATTTACGGCTCTGGCGACTATGGCGATTACGGCATTGCCATAGGCAGCAGCTCCACCACCACACCCAACCAGCGCGTAGTGGCTTTTGGGGTAGATAGATTGGGCATCGGCACTACCATTGTAGGTACTACCAATATTGCCAACAACCAATGGAACCATATTGCCGTTACCCGAAATGCCACCACCGGACTAATGCGCATTTTTGTAAACGGCACACAAGATGCCCAAGGCACAGGACCTACCGGCGACCTCAGTTACCGCAACAACCGCAGTACTTCGTTTCCGCTCAGCGACCCGTTTTTGGTGATAGGGGCAGAAAAACACGATGCCGGACCAGAGTACCCCTCCTACAACGGCTTTTTTGACGAGTTCCGCATTTCTGACAATATACGCTACACAGCCAATTTTACTACGCCCACCATGCCCTTTATGCCCGATGCCAACACCGTGCTGCTCTGCCATTTTGACGAGGGTAGCGGCGCAGTGGTAAACGACTCATCGGGCGCAGCAGCCCTGCCCACCAACGGATTCATAAACACCGGAGGCAGCCCCGCCGGTCCGGTATGGAGTACCGATACGCCTTTTATTATCACTTTATCTCCCCAAATTACCGCCTCTCTGCCCCAGCCCTGCTTAGGTGAAACCGTTACTTACAGCGTAACGCCCCTGCCCGGCAGCTCCTACCTGTGGACTATTACGGGCAGCTATACCCTACTTGCCGGCGGCGCTACCACCGATGCCTCCGTTACCCTGCAATGGAACAGCTCCAGCGGCGCCATGGTAAGTATGGTGCAAACGATAGAGTGAGATGGGGGATTTACTTTCTGCACCTCCATTTGTGTTTTGAATAATTGTATCTACTTAGGTGCCGCCCATAAGTCAGATTCATGGCGTATTTGCAGGCTAATTGGTAAAAAATTACGGCAGCAATTAGCACACGGATAACACAGATGCGGCTGATTGGCACAAATTTTTTAAAAACAGTAGCTACTTAGGTACTGCCCCATCAGGCAAGTTCATGGCGTATTTGCAGGCTAATGGGTAAGATTTTACGCAAAGCACACAAAGTCTTTGCGAGCTTTGCGCTCACCTTTGCGTTCTTTGCGGTTAAAATAAGGAATTGGGTAGGGAAATAAGTTGTTGCGTTTATTTTATACTTACCCAGTCGGGCTAAAAAAACCGAAAAAAACTGCCTTGCTTGGAACTATCGGGAACTGATGTTTTGTTTAGTTTGAGGTTGCCAAAACATCGGGCTAAAAAAAACCAAAAAAAATTGCCCATTTTGGAACTATCAGGAAACTAAAATTTGTTTACCAAACATACTGCATCAAAAAAGCAACTTACTTACCATATTGCAGGCAGCAAAAAGCAGGTTACTTCGCTTTGGACCACCCTTTTTTTAACTCCTTGCTTTACCTTTCTCCTGCAACTTTTATTAGCTGCTTACAAACTTTTACCAATTATCCATAACCACCCCTAAAACATGAAATCAATTACCCATAACCCCGCATTTACCACCTGCCTCATGCGCAATTGGGCTGTGGCGTTTACATGCCCGGTGGGCAATAGTAATAACCGCTTGTTTTACGGCTATGAAATTGGTAAAAAGCAACAACATAAACAAAGCATTCCGCTTGCTCTATATACGCAAAGGTATAAGCTAAGGTAACCGCCCCAAGCCCAAACCCTTGCAAATAACCCAAGCGCCCGCTTTGTTTACCAACCTAAACAAAGCGGGCGTTTTGCTTTCGCCATATTGCAGATGAGTGGCACTGGATAACCATATTTGGCTCATAACCAAAAGATTGCGGGTTCGACTCCCGCATCTGCAACCCAACAAAATAACTAATCACCTATTAACCCCCATGCGAGTGTAGTTTAACGGTAGAACTCCGGTCTCCAAAACCGGAAGTGGGTGTTCAAATCACTCCATTCGTGCAAATAAACAGGTAGTAAGTTACTGCGCTACTTCGCACAGGTAAAGCACAAAACGCAGTACGGTTTTCCTCCTGTTTATCCTATATTTTACCACCAACTTAAACCCCCTGTTTAGCCATGCAAAAACAAAAACAGTTAAAGGTATTTCGACAAAAATGTGCTACGCCCTGCGTAAAATCTACTTCCTGCCAATCGGTATCGGTGCGGTTTAGCGGCAATAGCTGCCAAACAACCCATGCGCCCTTTGGTGTGGCAGGCAAACCGGCTATTTGTTTTGATAATGGTGCAGTTAGGTTTAGTAATAGTACACAAAATAGCGCCACCCCCTTGCTAAGTTAATGTTGCTTTGTGCAGCAGCAAAAACCGCAAGGCGTTACCGGTGCAAACCTCAAAGCCTTGCGGTTTTTTTTGTGTTGGTTGGTAAAACTCCTGCCCTTGCGCCTGTAGCTCAATCAGGTAGTAGCACCGCACTTTTAATGCGGGGGTTGAGGGTTCGATTCCCTCCGGGCGCACAGCAATTAAGGCAAAATACATGCCCGGTTAGGCAAATGGTGAAGCCGCCATCCTGATACGGTGGTATGTGCAGGTTCAAGTCCTGCACCGGGTACCGGACCAAAGTGAAACGCTTGTGTATTGCCGGAAGGCGAAAAACCAACCGGCATACGCAAGCAATAAAATACCCGATGATGGATAACCATGGAAGCACGTAGTAGCAATATAGTTATGATGAGATGAGATGCGGGCGGCGGAGCGCCGAGGGCGCTAACCCAAGGCTACCTCCCCAGCCCGAAAAACAAATACACAAAAGTTGCACACATGACGCAGTAGGTTTAGCGTGTTTGCCTTACAAGCAAAAAGTCGCAGGTTCAAATCCTGCTGTGTGCACCTTTTTAGTTGGGTTGCCTGAGTGGTCAAAAGGCGGGGACTGCAAATCCTTGGTTCACAGGTTCAAATCCTGTACCCAACTCCATAAGAGCAACAATGGAAGTAATCCGGCCGGATGAGGAGACTGTCTTGAAAACAGTTAATCCCGATGTAAAGGGATTGTGGGTTCGAGTCCTACTACTTCCGCTAACATGGGCTGATAGTTAAACAGGCTATAATGCGTGCCTTGCAAGCATGGGTTAAGGGTTCGAGTCCCTTTCGGTCCACGGTAAAAAATAAGGGTGCGTAGCTCAGTGGCAGAGCAGCCGGCTGTTAACCGAATGGTCGCAGGTTCAAATCCTGCCGCGCCCGCAACCTGTAACGGTAGCAAAGTAGGTCTATGCACCTGCCTGAAGAGCAGGCTATGTTGGTTCGAATCCAACCCGTTACACAAAATTTGCCGATAGTGAGTATTAGCGTTACTTCGCTATAGTTTGCAACCTGTAAAAGTTACACGCTAATCGGGTTTCTTCGGCTAAAATTTATGAAAATGTGCAAGGCTAACGAATAGTATTACTTGACAGCAAGGTTGCAGTTGGGCAGAAAACCACTCAGGTTTGAGTTGCCCGATTGCAATACAACCCTACCGACTTTGGTTTGCACATTTTCTTTTAATTAACCATTTTTTCTTAACCCATTAAACAAAAAGGAGGGTTACAGCCATGTCGCGTTTCAACAAAATAAAAAACCAAGTACCAGCGCCCTACACCAACTACGCCGGAGGTAAAGCCTACAAACAAAGCCCCGAAGAGGAATTAGTAAGCATATTGCTAACGTCATTTATGCAAGACCAGTTTAACCGCTTGGCAGTATCGTTGGCGCTGCGGTAAAACTGGTCTTGCATAAATGACGT
>DDVC01000040.1 GCA_002345145.1 Bacteroidetes bacterium UBA2322 | reverse complement strand
TTCGGGCGGTACTATCAGTCTTAGTGTGCCCGCGGGTGCGGTGGGTTATGCGTGGAGCGGACCAAGTGGGTTTACTTCTACTGATGCAGCTATACTTCTGCCCAATGCCACTACTGCCATGGCAGGCGCTTACAAAGTAACTGTTACCGGTGCAGGCGGCTGTACTGCTACCGCCAGCCGAAGTGTAAGTGTAACAGTGCCCACTGTAGCTGCCATTACCGGCGCTACTTCGGTGTGTGGCAATAATCCTATTACCCTTACTTGTACCACCGCCGGCGTTAGCTACCAGTGGAGCGGACCGGGTGGGTTTAGTTTCAGTGGCGCTACCATGACCCGCACGCCCGCCGTAGCCGGTACATACACAGTTACCGTTACCAATGCTACCGGCTGTATCAGCACTGCTAACCGCACGGTAAGCGTAAATGCTGTGCCTAACTTGGTGGTAACCAACAACAGCAATTGCACCCGAATTTGGTTAATAGCATTGGGCGGCAACAGTTATACATGGAGTGGTCCTAATGGTTATACTTTCAGCGGTTCTACTGTTTTGCGAAATCCTGCAACGGCTGCCATGTGGGGTACATATACCGTAACTGCCACCGGTACAGGCGGTTGTACTACTACCGCCAGTATTACTGTAAGTCCGTGCAGTAGTAAAACCATAACCGATGAGAGCGGATTCAGTTTATCGGTTTACCCCAATCCGTTTAGCGAGATTACCAATGTTCAATTTGTGGCAGAAAGGGCAGAGATGGTGAAACTTGCCATTTATGCTACCGATGGCAGAGAAGTAGCCTTGCTGTTTGAACAAGAAACCCAAGCCGAAACTGCTTACACCCTGCCCTTTGACGGCAACCAACTGCCATCGGGAACGTATTTTGTGGTCTTGCAAAAATCAAACGGACACAAAGAGACGTTGCCCTTGATGTTGGTAAGATAGAAATAAATTTAGTACTTGCTCTATTAAGGTAGCCCCCGCAAACCTAAACAGGCAGCACGGGGGCTGCTTTTTGTTTGGTGGTTGTATGTTTAATCAAAATCCATGAGTTATGCGCAAAAGCTACAAAGATGCTTGCTAAATTTTTTTCAATTTTTCTATTGTGTAGTTGCAAAAACTATTATTACACACGGAGCAGCCCTCTGAAACCCCTGCTGCTGTAATAAGATTGTGCGCCGTTGTGATACACAAATACTGCGCCGTACCTGTAATCGGCAAACAAAGCGCCGCCAAGTTGCCTTATTTGGGGAGGGGTTATTATCCAGCTTGATGTTTTGGCATCAAAAACACCCAATTTTTGTAAATTGCGGTATTGTTCTTCATTTAACAAGGTTATGCCCATAGCGGCAGCCATATCCACCGCATTGTTATCGGGTTTAAACGCTGTTCGGGCATCTTGTGCCTGTCGGTCGTAGCATAAGTTTCTCCTGAGTTTAGGGGTTTCCGGCGCACAGTCGCAAAAAATATACTCGTTTGTGAGGGAGTCATAACCCACCACATCGGGCTCGCCGCCGGTAGCCTCCATTTCATGGATAGACCAAAGTTTTTCGGGTTGTGCTGTTAATTTGGTAAGTATGATTTGCCAGTCTAAACCGTTGTGCCGGTGCATGTTTTTTTCAAAACGGGATTGTAAGATTTGCAGCAGTTTATCGGTTTGTTCTAAAGTGAGTGTTTTGTTTTCCATTTTGTTGGCAGCGGTTAGGTTTTTATGCTTAATTTTGGGTTGTTATGTTTAGTGCAATTATTGGTTGTCTGTCTATAAAATTACCACCCATGGGGGGTAGTAATCAGTAAAACAACATCGGGCTTGGGTAGCGGTAGTGGTAATGGTAATCGCTTTTAAACAGCGAGTTGTCTATGATATTAAAGCCGGCAGACTTAGTTGATAAAAACTGAGGCGGTTCTAAACCCAATTTGCGTGCGGCAAAGGTATAAAATTGTTGTCGGGTAGGGTGTTCATCAGCGCAGATATTATACACTGTGGAGCGTGGCGGGTTGTTCAGTACAAGCGTAACTGCCGCTAAACAATCATGTAAGTGAACCAAATTTACCGGCGCATCGGCATTGGGTAAATTAGTTTTACCTGCTAAGTACTTTACCGGATGCCTATTGCCGCCCACCAATCCTGCCATACGCAAAATGGTGGTGGTAAATGGGTTATCATTTTGCAACCAAAGTTGCTCTACCTTGCGCAACACACGCCCCGAAGCCGTATCGGGCGTGTTCAATGCCGTATATGCCTCAGTAACCAAACGTCCGAGCGGCGCATATACCGATGTAGAACTAACAAAAATCACTCTTTTTATTCCCGATTTGCGCACAACCTCATACAAATAACGCATTTGCGCTGAATGATGCTTTTCAACATCGGGGTTGCGCCTGCCGGGCGGAATGTTTACCACCAGCAGCTCACTGTCTAAAAAATCGGCAAGCGTGGCAAGTGGAGTTTCGGGCAAATCAATTAAAAAGGGGGTAATACCCGCCGTTTCCAACAGGGGTAATTTTGACGGCGTGGTGGTAGATCCCTTTACCGTATAACCCTCAGCTATCAACTTTTCTGCTAAGGGCAATCCTAACCAACCACAACCAATTATACTGACCGATTTATTCATTACTTTATCGTTTTTGTTTCAAAGAGAACAACTCCAACTACTAATTTGCTGCACAATAGGCATAAAATCGGGCATTTTTATTCAAAAGTGCAATTTTAAACAATTACCAATGAGTTTGATGCTACCTTGCCCAATCTGTTCATAACCCCGATTTTAAAATTTGTAAACCCCAAACAAAACCACCGTAAAAGGAGTTTTTACGGGTGAATAGTGAATAGTTATGAGTGTGTTAGTACCCCCTACTATCTACCAAAACTAACCACTAATCACTAACCACTAATCACTAACCATGCATAAATACACCAACCAACTCATAAACGAGCAAAGTCCCTACCTGCTACAACATGCCCATAATCCGGTAAACTGGTACGCATGGGGCAACGAAGCCCTGCAATTAGCCCTCAGCCAAGACAAACCCATACTCATTAGCATAGGGTATGCCGCCTGCCACTGGTGCCACGTAATGGAGCGCGAATCGTTTGAAAACGAAGAAGTTGCTGCCTACATGAACGAGCATTTTATCAACATTAAAGTAGATAGAGAAGAACGCCCCGATTTAGACCATATTTACATGGATGCCGTAACCGCCATATCGGGCAGTGGCGGCTGGCCTCTCAATTGTTTTTTAACCCCCGATGGTAAACCATTTTACGGCGGCACTTATTTTCCGCCTAAACCGATGTATGGTAAACCCGACTGGCTAACGTTGTTGCGCAGTTTAATCAGAACGTTTAAAGAAAAACGTTCCGATATTGAGCAGCAGGCAAACCAACTCACCTACCACCTGCTTACACAAGATAAAACCGTTTTTCAGAGCGCTATTTTTGACCTTAATGTGCAGCAACCCTTTGAGCAAGACCTGCCCGAAACCATGTTTGTGCGCATGAGCAAACAGTTTGATAAGGAAGACGGCGGTTTTGGCGGCGCACCTAAATTTCCGGGCACCATGAACCTGCAATGGCTGCTGTTTTACCACCACTTTACAAACGACCGCCCCGCTCTGCAACATGCCCTTTTTTCGATAGACAAAATGTGCGCCGGCGGCATTTATGACCACTTGGCAGGCGGTTTTGCCCGATATACCGTAGATAAAGCATGGCTTGTGCCGCACTTTGAAAAAATGCTTTACGACAATGCCCTGCTCATCAGCCTTCTTGCCGATGCCTATAAAATTTCCCGAAAATCGGAGTACAAAGAAACCATTGAGCAAACCATTGCCTTTATTCTTACTGATATGACCTCAGCCGAAGGCGGTTTTTATGCTTCTTATGATGCCGACTCAGAGGGCGAAGAGGGCAAGTATTACGTTTGGAGCAAGGCTGAAATTGACCGGATTTTGCACGACGATGCCCCAGTGTTTAACCTCTTTTACGGCGTTACCGCCCAAGGCAACTGGGAGGGCAAAAACATTCTTAACCGAAAGTTTACCTATAAAGCCTTTGCCGATAAAACCGGTTACAGTGTAGAACAACTCAAAAACATGTTCCAGCGCTGCAAACGCCTGCTAATGGCTCACCGCACCGATAGGGTTAAGCCCGCCTTAGACGATAAAATTCTGCTCAGTTGGAATGCACTTATGACCACCGCTTTTGCCCATGCCTATACCGCCTTGGGGCATGAGCAATACAAACAAACTGCTATAACCAACTTGCAGTTTCTGCTAAACAAGTTTGCGCACCCCACCCGCCCCAATGCACTGTTGCACAGTTACAAAAACGGCGCTGCCCGGCACCCTGCTTTTTTAGATGATTACGCTTTTTTAATTGAAGCGCTGCTGGCGGTTTACCAAATAACCTTTGACGAAAACCTGCTGCAACGCGCCCTTGCTTTTGCCCAATTTGTGCAACAACATTTTGCCGACCCCCAATCGCACGCTTTTTATTATACACCCGATTTTCAGACCGATATTGTAGTGCGTGCCAAAGAATTTTACGACAGCGCCACCCCATCGGGCAACTCGGTAATGGCTGCCAACCTTCGCCGATTGGGTATCATGTTGCATATTCCCGAATACGTTGAGCAATCGGCATATATGGTAAAAGCAATTGAAACAAGCATGGTAAAGTATCCTGCTTCATTTGCCCAATGGGGTAAAACAGCCCTGCAATTTTGTTTTCCTGCCCATGAAGTAGCCATTTTAGGCAACAATGCCCCAGCCATAGCCCAAAAACTGCAAGCACACTACCTGCCCAACGCCGTTTTTATGGCTGCAACTCACCCAAACAGCAATTTTGAATTGCTGCAAAACCGGTTTCAGGAGGGTAAAAACCTCGTTTACATTTGCCAAAACAACGCCTGCCACCGCCCTACCGAGTTATTAGAAGATGCGTTGATGCAATTGGGGGTGAAAAAATAGCTTCACCCTTGCTCATTTTCCAACAACTGCCATGCTGCTTGTACTTTTTTGGGCAGACCGGCTACTACCAGTTCTAAGGAGTGGTTAATGAGTTCATACACCAATTCATGGGGCAGCGAGCCATCTAATACTAAGGTGTTCCAGTATTTTTTATTGGAGTGATAGCCGGGTAAAATACTACTGTATTCAGCCCTCAGTTGTATGGCTTTTTCGGGGTCGCATTTAAGGTTTATGCGTTTGGGGGTATCATCAAGTGCAAGAATGGCAAACATTTTACCCATTACTTTAAACACCAGCGTTACCTCATCAAACGGAAATCCCTCCGTTACGCCGGGCTTCTGTAAGCAAAACTGCCTAAGTATTTCTATGTCCATAACGTGAGGTTGGTTTTAAGTTTTGGTAACTACTTCCCCTGTATCTTGGTCTTAACTAAATTCCTCGTAATAACCACAAAGAACACAAAGGTGGCAAAGACTTTGCGTTCTTTATGTAAAATGCTACCAATTAGCCTGCAAATACGTCATAAGTTTGAATGTTAAACAATAGCCAAGTTTTTCTTTGCGTCTTTGCGTGAAACAAAATCGGGCTTGGTACTCATTACTAACCACTAACCACTAATTTGCGTCTTTGCATGAAACAAAATCGAAATGGTAGCCGTAATTTTTCACTTTTTGCGCATTTGCGTGAAATAAAGTATTGTGCAAAATCTTACCAATTTAGTCTGCAAATACACCATAAATTTGAATTGCAGACAGCACCTAAGTAGTTACAACCCCTAAAATGACCTTTACCCTTTTCGGGCAATTACCTTTAAGGCAGATTCCACTATATTGGGCGCATCAAGTCCGTATTTAGTCATCAGCGCATCGGGTGTACCGCTTTCACCAAATTTGTCTTTCACTGCCACCATTTCCATAGGGGTAGGCATAGTAAGGGCAAGCAGTTGGGCAATGCTGTCGCCCAAACCGCCGTTTTGTTGGTGTTCTTCGGCTGTTACCACACATCGGGTTTTAGCTGCCGATTGCAGTGCCGCATCGGCATCAAGTGGTTTAATGGTGTGCATATTGATTACCTCTGCACTTATGCCTTTTTGGGCAAGCAAGGCAGCCGCTTCCAGCGATTTCCACACCAAATGTCCGCAGGCAATAATGGTTACATCAGTGCCTGATTGCAGCAGTTGGGCTTTACCCAATACAAAATCCTGATTTTCGGTGGTAAATATAGGCACTTTGGGTCTGCCAAAACGCAGGTAAACCGGTTGGTTAACGGCAGCAATGGCAATGGTAGCCAGTTTGGTTTGTGTATAATCGCAGGGTACCACTACCATCATACCTGGCAGCATTTTCATCAGCCCTATGTCTTCCAAAATTTGGTGGGTAGCGCCGTCTTCGCCAAGGGTAATACCGGCGTGCGAGGCGCAAATTTTAACCGGCTTGCCCGAGTATGCTACCGACTGCCTGATTTGGTCATAAACCCTGCCGGTAGAAAAATTGGCAAAAGTGCCGGTATAAGGAATTTTACCGCCTATGGTTAATCCGGCAGCTACGCCAATCATATTGGCTTCGGCTACGCCGCAGTTAAAAAAACGCTCCGGAAAAGCGTGTTTAAACTTGCCCATTTTGAGCGAATCGGTTAAGTCGGCACATAATGCCACTACATTGGGGTTTTTGCTTGCTATTTCAAACAAGCCATCACCAAATCCACTTCGGGTATCGTTGTTGCCTAAAACAGGGTATTGCTGCATAAGATAGAGGAGATAAATTGTAAAATGGAGAAAAAAGTTGCCCAAAGGCAAAACAGGTTAATAATCGCCCAATGTTTCGGGCAGTTGGGCAAGGGCTCTTTCAAGCTGTTCGTCATTAGGAGCTACGCCATGCCATTTATGCGTACCTTCCATAAAATCAACGCCCTTACCCATTTCGGTAGTCATCAATAAAAGAATGGGCATAGTATTACCGCATAATTTATGGGCTCGGCTCATAGCAGATAAAATACTTTTCATATCGTTGCCTTTCATCTGAATAACATGCCAGCCAAAAGCCTGCCATTTTGCCACCAAATTACCCAACGACATTACCTCGTCGGTAGCGCCGTCTATCTGCTGCCCGTTCCAATCCACAGTAGCTATGATATTGTCTATCCGGTGGTGAGCGGCAAACATAGCGGCTTCCCAGTTTTGCCCTTCTTGCAGCTCGCCATCACCCATTAGTACATATACTAAGTGGTCATCGCCGTTTAGTTTTTTTGCCAGCGCAGCGCCTGCAGCCACTGATAACCCTTGCCCCAGCGAGCCGGAAGCTATACGCACCCCCGGCAGTCCTTCTTTGGTAGCCGGATGCCCCTGCAAACGCGAGTTTATCTTGCGGAAAGTAGCCAACTCACTGAGCGGAAAATACCCTGCCCGCGCTAATGTGCTGTATAATACCGGCGAAATGTGTCCGTTTGAAAGAAAAAACACGTCTTCGCCTATGCCGTCCATGGTAAATGCATTGGGGGTATAGCGCATAATGTTAAAGTATAGCGCAGCAAAAAAATCGGCACAGCCCAATGAACCGCCCGGATGCCCCGATGCCGCCCCGTGGGTCATGCGTAAAACATCTCTCCTGATTTGTGTGGCTAACTGCTGAAGCTGGGTAAGTGAAAGCATGGTAAAAGTGGGTTGAAACGCACTGAATGAACACGTTAGATTAAAAATATCTCAACATGTTTTTTGGTTGGGCAAAGATAGTGGGTATTGAAGTATCTGCACACAAAAAAATCAAAAAACACCCACCTAATACGGCATATTTTAATCGGGTTGCCAAAATAGGCTTACCTTTGTGTAGGCAGTATGTCTTATTACCGACTTTTTCATAGGCAACCATTCCCCGTTAGGTTTCGTTTCAGTGTGTATTGGTAAAATCCAACAAAGCAAGGGCTGTAAGGGTTCAATAAAAATTAAATCTATTAAATGACTAAGCAACTTATCTCTTTTTTATACCTGCTGCTGTTTTTAGGTAACGCCTATGCCCAAACCATGTTTGAAACAACACATGGCGAGCCAAGCCGAAACGAACTGCTTGAAGCCATCATTCAAACTAACGACGGCGGATATGCCATGCTGGGCTATACCGCCAGCTATGGCAACGGGAGCTACGATATGTATATGGTAAAAACCGATGCCTTGGGAAACCAGCAGTGGTACGCCGTTTTTGGCTCCGATGAAGACGACCGGGGCGCTGCACTGCAACAAACACCCGATGGCGGGTATATATTGGCAGGAAAAACCGGCTCTCACCTAAAGCACGATGTTTACCTTATCAAAACCAATGCACAAGGCACGCAGGAATGGGCTACTACCATAGGCGCACCCAACACAGACGAAAGCGTATCGGAAATTTTGCTCGCTCCCGATGGGGGTTATATAATAGCCGGTGGCAACCCGCACATGTGGTTGGTAAAAACCGATGCCACCGGTTTTGTGGAATGGGAAAGAAACTATCCCGATGCCTACCTTGCCGCACAATCACTACAAGCCACTCCCGATGGAGGATACCTGTTATGTGGCACCGCCACCGATAACGTAGGCGGAACAGTACTCATGATGATAAAAACTTACCCCGATGGCACAACCCAGTGGATACAAAAAATTGCCGATGCACCTAACAGTTTCTTCACCAATTTAGTTATTGGCAAATACGCTATTCCGCTTGCAGAGGGCGGTTATTTGGGCATCGGTTTTACCCATACCGATGGCTACTTTAAAATAATTGCACACAAAACCCTCGAAAGCGGTAATCCGGTTTGGACTAAAGTGTATAACCTAAACCCCCCTTTAAGCGCTAACTATGGCACCGTGCAAGCCATACCTAACCACCTCCTACAATTGCCCAATGGGTCTTTTATGCTTGCAGGTTGTTATGGTAATGTTGCGGGTAATCAGGCTTTTTCGTGGCAGCTCAGTGAACAAGGTGACTGGCTCCAAGAGCAGACCTACACCTTTGGCATAATGCCTGTTTCCAACATCAGTTGTATGGCAATCAACAGCGCCGGCAATATCTGCCTTACCGGTTTTACCTCCGGCATTACCGCACCGGGGTTTGATGCCTTGCTTTTTGAAACCACGCCCGCAGGCAATATGCAATGGGTTAAAACCTATGGCGAACCCGATAACCTCAATAATGAATGGGGGTACGCCCTTACACTAAGCCCAACCGATAATACCCTAATGCTCACCGGTCAAACCAACAGCTATGCCGCCAACGGTTTAGAAGATGTGCTTTTGTGCAAAGCAAATGCTTCAACCGGCAATATAGTATGGCAAAAATACTACGACTACCTGGGTAATACTGAGGTGGGGTGGGGTATAGCCCCGGCACAAGACGGTGGCTGGGTTATAGCCGGTTTTACCACCAACAGCAACAGCAAAAACGATATTTACCTACTCAAAACCGATGCAAACGGCAATAAATTATGGGATAAAACATTGGGTATAGCCGCTTCTAACCGCGCTTGGAGCATCAACTCCACTCCCGATGGCGGTTATATACTGGTAGGTTCTGTATTGGATACCTTAGGTGCAGGCTCGCTTATTTATGTAGCTAAACTGCAATCAGACGGTAACATTACATGGAGCAATTTATACGGTTATCTTTCTGCCATTGCTTACCGCATTCGCCCCACGGCAGATGGTGGTTATGTTTTTGCCGGAAGAACCCGAAACCCCGCCTTTGGTTCTGACAACAAAGCCTACATAGTAAAACTGCACAATAACGGGCAAATAGCTTGGGAATATTTGGGGGGCAGTGGCAGCCAATGGTCGCGCATGTTTGATGTGGTAGAAACCAATACCGGCGCGTTTATGGGTGTAGGTACTATTTTACAACCCGATTCACTGCAATACAAAATGTATTTACTCAATTTAACCGCCGGCGGAGGGTTGGCTTGGGAAAAAACCATTAACATACCCGGCAATAATTTTGGCAACTACAAAGCCCTCCAAACCTACGAAGGCACTTTTGCCTTTTTGGGCAATGTAGAACTAAGCGCCGACCCGCTAAACCGGCAGGGCTATTTGCTTCGCACCAATTTATACGGCAATACGCAGTGGAGTAAACTGTACGGCAATAATGTAGGAACCGGAACAGTACTATACGATGCCATTCAAAATCCCGATGGGGGATTTACCCTCTTTGGCGGCATTCAAACCAAGGGTACTACCAACGATTTGTATTTACTCAAAACCGATGCGTTTGGCAATGTGCCCAATTCAATTGCCACTACCCATTTTATGCCCGATTTACCCCACGCTGCCGCCAATAGTTTACACATCTACCCCAATCCTACTACCGGCGGCAACTTTACCATAGAAGCGCTGAATTTAACAGCATCTGGCGAACCTTGCCGGCTAAGCATCTTTAACGTATCGGGTAAACTTGTTTTTGAACGCTCCATAGCTTCGCAACAATTGCAAACTTCCTTGCCGCTGCACCTGCCCCAATTGCAGCAAGGCGTTTACCTTATTCAACTGCAAAACCAACACCAACTTTGGCAAGGTAAACTCATTACCACCCATTAGCGCCACGTGCCAAAACAAAAAACTCGCCGGCAGTAACCTCCGGCGAGTTTTTTGTTTTTTATACTCAATAAAGCAGTGCATTTTTACGGCAAGGGTGCATTTACACTAACTGCCGGAAGTGGGTTGTGTGTACAAAGGAATGGGGTAATATCGGTACTTTTACCGGCAAAAAAGTTCTCGGCATCTATATCCACAAAAGTTGCTCCTGTGTTGTTCATAATACAAATGCGCTCACTATCGGCACCGGTGGCATTAGGGTTTTCTATGCCATCGTAAATAATGTCGGGTATATCGCCGTTGGGGTACTGAATGGTTAATATGGTTCCTATATTGTTAAGGTTTTGGGGGTAAACCGGTGTTCGGCTAAAGGTATTGTCGTGTATGTAAATGCCTTCTACATAGGGCACGTAAGCAGGGTCGTCATAGCTAAGGTTAGAGTCAAAATATGCCAAAACCTCGTAGCTCACAATACCCAAGCCCAGCACATTATTGTTGGTAATAGTATTGTTAAATACCTCCACTTCTTTGCTGGTCATAATCATAATACCCGTTCCCGGGGGCACATTACCCACTACGTTACCTGCCGGAGCAAAATTGCGGTAGTTGTTGTCCTGAACTTGGTTATTATATACCCGGCATTGTCTGCCATTTTTAAGGGTAAGACCGGGCATATCAAACACTAAAATACCGCCGGTATTGTTTTTGGCAAGGTTGTTAAATACATCGGCATAATTGCAGTTTTCTATTTCAATACCTGCTACGTTGTACTCAACGGTACTGTTTTTAACAATAATGTATTCACTTTGTCCTACATAAATACCGGCATCTGATGCACCTTTTACATAGCAGCCGTCAATAAGAATATGTTTGCAGGTAACGGGGTACAAGCCGTAAGCCCCGTTGCTCTCATCGGCTTCGCCGCTCCACTGTGCGCCTACGTTCATAAAGGTAAGCCCTTCGGTATCTTTTACCTTAATACCATCGCCTTTGGTATCTTCCACAGTAAAATTGTGCAGCAATACATTACTGCCATTAGAAATTTTCAGACCCTCTGAACCACTAACTTGTCCGGCAAAGGATAGAATGGTATTGTTCATGCCATCGCCCATAATGGTGTAGTTTTTTTTGTCATCTACTGATAGGGTGGCGGTAAAATTGTATGTGCCTGCGCTCAGGTGAATAATATCGCCATCATTCATGGTAATCAGTGTTTCCTGTAATTTGGATTGCACATCGGCAGAGGGCGAAAAGTGATGCACTTTGGTATCTTCCTCTTTGTTACAATTAGCAAAAAAGGTAAGCAGCAGCAGCAACGGCAGCAGCATAAGCCGGTTCAAAAAATGTTGTTTCATGTGATGAAGTTGTGTTTAGGTAAAGAAATTGAGCGAAGGTAGGCATTTTACCCAATTTTTTGTAGGGTAAAATGCCTTTTATTAAAATACTTTTCGCTTATGCGGGGCTAACCCAAACCTATACCGCTTCCTACTTTTTCACAAACCGGTTGCTGATTACCTTATTACCGTTATTGATAGAAAGCAGGTACATACCGGCAGGCAGCTCGGCAACAGGCAACACATACACGTTGTTGCCGCTTTGGGCAAAAACCCCTACCGATGACACCAATTTACCCACCAAATCATATACTTCTATTGAAACCGGCGCATCGGTTTCGGCGCTGAAAGCTATTTCCACAAAACGCTCGGCAGGAACCGGGTAAATGGCATTGAATCCAAACGTTGATTCGGGGCGCTTGAGCGAAATAACCTGCGAAGTAGTGGTACTGCCATTAAAGTCCACCTGTACTAAGCGGTAGTAAACAGTACCAGCCGGACTTTCTTTGTCTAAATAATCGTATTTTTTGGTCGTTATGCTTGTGCCTGCCCCGTCAATAACAGCAATTCGGGAAAAATGAACCGCATCTATTGAACGTTCAAGGGCAAAAAAGTCGTTATCGGTTTCGGTGGCAGTAGTCCATTGGAGCAAGTTGCCGCGTTGTTGCACTTCGCCTTTAAAGGTAAGCAGTTGAATAGGGGTTTTAATACAAACAAAAGGCTCGGTAGCCGTTACCACATCGGTACAGGTGTTATCAGAAATGGTAAAACTGTAAATAGTGGTTTCGCCTTGCGGAAAAACGCGGGTAATACTTTGCCCATAAGCTATGTTTACCGCAGCATCGCCGGTAACCTGATAGGTTTGGCTACTGTCAAACTGGGGCAAGCCACCGGCCGGAAACAGCACTACGGTATAATCGCCGGTCATCCAATCGCAGTTTTCGTTAATGGTAAAGGAAATGGGTTCAAGAAAAACAATCGGGGCTCCGGTGCCGGTGCGGGTGCAGGGGTCGGCAAAAATAAGGTCGCCGTTAGCATCAGTTGGTCCGGCAATGGGGGTAATATAGTAGGTAGTATTGGTGGTAAGCAGCGGGCTGCTGGTAAAGTTGAAGCTACCGGTTGGGCTGGTTGCTAAAATAGTTCCTACTGTTGATGCCGTACCATTGTGCAGCACATACAGCAGCACATCGCCCGGAATAAATACAGGGTTAAGGCTGGTTAGCGTTATAGAACCTCCCCAGCAAACCGGCGCGGCTGAGGTAAAGTTGGGCATATTGCCCGGGTTGGTGGGGCATACGCAGGGCGAAACGCCACTTACTATTAAAACGCCCGATGCTACATCATCGGTAATTTCAAAGTTGTAGGCAATGCCACACGGAATACTGCCGCTTACAAAATTACTGCCCGATGGATTGCCATTAATGATGTAAACACCCGACCCGCCCGTTACAGTAAACGAAACGGTGTAGGTTAAGCCATCGGGTGCAGGGGTTTCTACAACGTTAATCACTGCCAAAGGCGGCAGGCAAGCCAAATTGTTGGCAGGCAGGCAGTTAAGTGCATAACCGTTTAGGTCTAACTCATAACAAACATTGGCGGCAGCAAGGTTAATCAACGTTGAAGAAACATCAGCATTTGGCACTACCGCGCTTTGTGCGGCTACCGCATCTATATTGGCGTAGTTTAGGGCATGTATAAAGTATGTTCCGGCATCGGGACAGGTAAACTCAGAGGTGGTATATAACCCAACTACGGTTAATGAACCACCATTGGGCGTGGTAACAAGATAAGCCGTAGTATAGCCCGATGTGGCAGCGCCTACCAAAGTGGCGGCTTGTGCCGTTTCATCGGGGCATAAATCGGTATCGGTGGGCGGAATTACTGTGCCAAAATTGGCAAAACAAGTTTCGGCACAGGGCGATACATCGGCAGCTATCACAATAAACTGGGTTGTTCCGTCTGAAACGTCAAAACAATAACCACTACCACCAATGGCTGTTAAAAAATCTGCCCAAGTTAAACCCGATGTGAGGGCTGTTTCAATATCGGCTTGGAAAGCATCGGCTATATTAATGGCATAAACCGTGTAGCTGCCTGCCGATAAGCCTAATACCGCCCAATCTATGGTGTTTTGGGAGGTGTAAGCTATAATTTGGGTGGTGGTGGCATCGGTAACCACTAAGTAGGTAAGGTAGCCGGCATTGGTATTATTGGCGGTAAAAACAAACGGAGCGGTTATGGCGTTTTGGCAAACTTGTACCTCAGCGCCGGTGTAGGTAACGGCGCCGCCATCGGCTTGGCAGTTAAAACAACCTACGGAGGTTTCGGCAAGTACTAATATATTCAAAGCGCCGGAAAGGGCTGCGCAAAAATCGGGGTTATTGATAGCATTTTGCAGCGAGCTTATATCGGTGCCGCCTGCAAGGAAAGTATCAACCAAACCGGCATCGGCTGTGGCAAAATTGAGGGCATACACCCAATATGTGCCCGATGCCAAACCGCTAAAACTGCCCGATGTTTGGTTGGCAAGGATAGCGCCAAAACTATCGGCAAGCAGGTAGTAGGTTTGGTAAGCGCCGCCGGTTGTGCCTACGGCTTGGGTTACCAAAGTTTCATCGGGGCAAATGGTGTTATCGTCTGTTGTTACCAAACCGCCACTTGCAAGGCAAAGCTCGGCACAGGCAGGGTCATCGGGCAAAAGAACGGTTATATCTATACAAGCTAATCCCGATTCGCAGCCATTGAGCAGTACCGATGCGCAATACAAGCCCGATATGGCGGCTTCTGCATCGCAAAATTCTATTACGGTATTGTTAGAAGTGAAACCATTGGGACCTACCCATGTTATAGCTCCACCCGATACGTTTACCGCACTTAGGGTAAAACAAGTACCTGTGCAGGGTGTACTGTCTGATGCCTCTAAGAGCAAGCTGGGTTGTTCGTTTACCACCACTGCTACCTCTGCCGCTGCCGAAGAGCAGCCGTTGGCAATTGCCGTTACGCTGTATGTGCCGCTATTGGCTATGGTGGCCGGATTGATAACCGGGTTTTGGGTAAAGGCGGTATAACCACCCGGTCCGTTCCAAAGGTAGGTAACCGTGCCTGTTGCCGATGTGGTGGCGCTCAGGTTAAGGGGTTGGTTCTCGCAAACGGGGCTGTTAGAGCCGGCGGTTACAGCGGGTGTGGGGTTTACTAAAACCGATACCAATACCGGCGCTGATTGACAGCCGTTTATGGTAACGGTTAAAATGTAGGTGCCGCCTTGGGCAGTAGTGGCATTATCTATTTGAGGGTTTTGAACAGAGGCGGTAAACCCGCCGGGACCTGTCCAGCTATAAGTGGCGGAGCCGGGTGTGGAGGTGCTGCCAAAAAGCTGAATAGGTTCGCCCTCGCACAAGGGGCTATTGCTTAGGGCGGTGGCGTTTGGCGTGGCAGTAACGGCTACGGCTATGCCGGCGGCATCAAAATCGGCGCATACATCGGGGTTGGCTAAGGCAGCGGCAAGGGCGGCTGCCGTAGCGGGAAAGGGTGTAATAGCGCTTAGGTCATCATTGCTGATGCTGAGGGCATGAACGGTAAAATTACCTGCCCCAACTGCGCTGCCCAAAAGGGTAAAAGTAGTGGCGGCATTGCTGATAACAATGCTGCCGGTAGCAGTGTTTACCACCACAAAGTAAGATGTATAACCCCCCGAAGCGGCGCCGGTAGCGGTAAAGGTAATGCCTTCGGTTTGGCAAATGGCGGCGGGTGAAGCCGGCGAAACGGCGCCGTAATCGGCATCGCAAACGGGCGGAGCCACTATTTCAATGGCTTGCAGGCAAAACTCGCCGCGTGCATCTTCGTAGCCGTCCACCAAAATATAATAAACCTGACCGGCTACGGTGGCAAAATTATTGATAGAAGCGAGCAGGTTAGAGCCTTGGTCATCATTGCAGGAGGCAAGGGTGAGAGCGCCGCAATTGCCGGTATAAATAGCCATTTGCGAATCGGCTATTTGAGGGTTGGCAGAACCCGGGCAGTTAATGGTGCTAATGGTATAGGTGCCGCCGTTGCCGGTAAAGGTAAACCAAACGGTGGCTTGGTAGGGGTCGCTGCCAAAACAGGAATTGGGTGCGCCGGTGGGGTCATCTATGCTGGTGCTGCACACATTGGAGTAAACGCCATAAGTGGCAGGGGCAATTACAAAAGAAGTGGCATCGGGGCAGTTGTCGTTATCTTCGGTTACGCCACCGCAGTTGCTATCGCATATTTCAGGGTTTTCTTCGGGGTTTAAAAAGCAAATGAACGGGTAGTTAAAACCGGGTACTACGCCGCTGCAAGCGCCGGGCGCGGTATCAGTGGTATCGCTATTAATAACCGGCACTAAATAAACACAAACTTGGCTCATACCGGGTGTTAAGATATTGAGGTTTTCAAACAAAGCCGATTGTGAGCAACCGTAAACAGGATTGCCGTTTTGGTCAGATAAAATGGCATTGTAGAGTAATGCGCCGGGATCTGATAGCGGATTTGTATTAACCGGCTGAGCGCTGTAAACAACCCACATAACGCCGGCAGGACCGGGCTCGGTAGTTTGAAAATCAACACAAGGTACATTAAAAGGTTCATTGGCGCAAATGGTGGTAAACGGAAAAACGATATCGCCTAAATCTATAAAACAACTTGGCGCTTCGTCGGGTACTTGGGCGTGTAGGCTGTTTCCGCTATGAGCAACAAAAATGGTTAAACAAAAGGCTAAAAGAAGTCGGGTAAAACTTATCATAGTAAAAAGTTCAATGCTGATGAGTGATGAACGAGCGTTTGTAGAAAGTGAAACTAATTTTTACTAATGCCCGATACAGGTTGTTTAGCGGCAAAGGTACAAAATAGTTTTTGTCTGATAAGGGGTAAAAGGTTATTTTGCGTTAAAACAGGTATGGTTCTATGACGAAAAAAACGGAAAAATAGTTTGCCCGATGTGTTTTTTTTGCTCAAAAAAGTAATTTACCCCATGTTATGGGTGGACGTATGCTGTTAAGGGATTACCATATGGGTTATTTTGGCGCTTTATACATTAGTATTAAACTGATTACCGCAAACAGTGCATTGGGCAACCAAACGCTGAGTAGTGGCGACAAGTTTCCATTGGTGGCAAAAGTAGTGGCAAATTGAAGGAGCAAAATATAAGCGCTGCTAATGGCTATGCCTACAAAAAGGTGTAACCCAATACCGCCTCGCACCTTGCGTGCGGCAATAGAAAAACCGATGATGGTGAGGATAAAGGTGGCAAAAGGTACGGCGGTACGCCTGTGCTGCTCTACCTGATAAAACTCTATATAGGGTGCGCCTTTTACCTTTTCTTCTTCTATAAACAGTTTCAGTTCAGGGGTAGTCATGGCTTCCTTTAGGTTCACCTTTTTCTGAAAATCGGAAGGTTTAAGGTTAAAAGCGGTATCCATAATTTCTCCGGCACGAATGGTTTCTTTGAGGTCGTTAAAAGAATGGGCAACGTAGTTTTGCAGCCTCCACTGTTTAGTGCTGTCTATCCAGTTAAGAGATTGGGCGCGGAGTTTGTAGGCTATTTGTTTATTGATAATTTTTTCGAGGGTAAAATTTCTGCCGGCGGTATCGCGGGCGCTAAAAGTTTCGGTATATATATAGGTATCGGGAGCTATTTGCATGTGTACGTTTCGGTTGGTAGCGCCAGTTTTCTTTTTAACGTACTTGTCTTCAAAATCGAACCGGATTTTATTGGCATTGGGCACAAAATAGTGGTTGGCATATAACTGTACCGCCACCAAAATAACAGCCGAAATAAAATAGGGTACCAGCAGCAAACGGTAAAAACTTATCCCGCCGGCAAGCATGGCTATTATTTCGGAGCGGGTAGCAAGGCGGGAGGTAAAAAAAATGGCTGCAATAAAAATAAATAACGGACTTAAAAAGAATATGATGTACGGAACAAAATTGAGGTAGTATTTACTCAGGATTTCAGAAACAGGCGCGCTGTGCTCCAAAAAGTCATCTATTCTTTCTGATATGTCGATAGAAACGGCTACGGCGGCAAACAGTAAGATGGTAAAAACAAAAGCGCCTAAAAATTTGCTGATAATGTAGCGGTCTATAATTTTTAGCGGCATGTCATGTAGGGTAAATTAGGTTGTAGGGGTATGCGGTAAAATGTTGTAGGTAAACAACTAATAACCGCAATAAGTACGGCATGGGGGGTGTTTTTTTAATCTGCCACCGTTATTACCTGTTCGGGTTGCAAATAGTTCATGCCTTTAAACCGAAGAATTACCTGTGCCACTGCCAGCACATCTTGCTCGCAATAGGTTTTGATGCGTTCTAAACCGTTTTCCTGATGCCAGTACACCTGTGCCACCTCGCTGCCCTCCATGTCTTTTTTGGGCGAGGGAATACCCAGCAGGTGGGTAAGCAGGTGGAGGGAGGTAAAATTTTTGTAATCGCCAAATTTCCAAAGCTGCATGGTATCTAAAAACCGGAGTTCCCAAGGTTTTAGGGCATTAACATCTAAAATGGTGGGTAGAGGAATGCTGTTTATGATAGCGCGGCGGCAAATAAACGGCACGTCAAACTCACGGATATTGTGCCCGCAGAGGTAAAAGCGGTCGGGGTCAAAATAGGTTTTCAGCATGGCGAGGAAATTTTCCAGAAGGGCTTTCTCATCATGCCCATAAAACGATTTGATACGGAAGGTGGGCGGGTCATCGGGCAATTTACCATACCTGTAAATGCCTGCCGAAACGCAGATGATTTTTCCAAACTCGGCATAAACGCCCGATTTTTTGAAGTAATATTCTTCGTCCGAAATTTCTTCATCGGTAGTTTGTTTAAATCGGTTGGTACGGTATTGCCACAGCGTTTGTGTTTCTTCGGCAAGATCGGTAAAAATAGGAGCTAAGGGCGCTGTTTCGATATCTAAAAACAGTATGGCAGCCAAATCTATATTGCTTAACATAAAGGAACAATTAGTTGATGCAAAATAAGCTAAATCTGCTGAGGTAAAGTAGTTTTTTACCTAAAATTAACTATAGCGTTCTAACTTTGCGCCATGAATGGTATTATAGCCCAAACTTTGTACTTGTTGCAAAAAGACCTGCTGCTCGACTGGCGACAGGGTTATGCCATTAGCAGTATATTATTGTATGTATGCTCATCGGTTATGGTGGCGTACATGGCATTTATAGAAATAGATGCCATAGCTTGGGTAGCAGTTTTTTGGTTAATTATGCTGTTTGCTTCAGTAAATGCAACTACCAAGAGTTTTGTGCAAGAGGGCTCGGGTAGGTTGCTGTATTACTACACAGTGGTGAGTCCGCAGGCGGTTATATTGTCAAAAATGATTTACAATGTTGGTTTACTCTTGGTATTGGCTATACTTACGCTGGGTATATATAGTTTGCTTTTAGGTAATCCGGTGCAAAATATAGGTTTATTTTTAACCGCTGTTGTACTGGGTGTAGTGGGTTTTGGGTGTTGTTTTACCCTCATAGCTGCCATAGCCGCCAAAACCGGCAACCGAAATGCTACACTAATGCCTATTTTGAGTTTTCCGGTTATAATACCCATGCTGGGTTTGCTGATAGTGCTTTCCAAAAATGCCGCCGCCGGCATACAAACGCCCAATACGTTCAGAGATATTCAAAACCTTGTTGCCATAGATGCTGTTTTAGCTGCATTGGCTTTTTTGCTGTTTCCTTATTTATGGAAAGAGTAAAAGCAGTTTAAATCTGTTTGTAAAAATACAAACAACTACACAAAATGCCATAAAAGCATGTTTACCGCATCTAAACCCAATTTTTAGTTCACCCCATTACCACTTACCCCCAACATGAATACGCTCCTGCATAAAAACTGGTGGAAATACTTGTCGGTAGCTTTATTACTGTTTACCATAATTGGCGGTATGCTGCTGCCGGCGCCGCGTTTGCCCATTTTAAACGAAACCATTCGCAATTTATACTTCCATGTGCCTATGTGGTTTGGCATGATACTGCTGCTGTTAATGTCGTTGGTTTACAGCATTAAGTACTTGCGCGGCTACAACCTACAGCACGATGTAGTAGCTTCTGCCGGAGTAGAGGTGGCGCTTTGGTTTGGTGTGCTGGGGTTGGTTACCGGTATGGTTTGGGCTAAATTTACCTGGGGCGAATACTGGAGCAACGACCCCAAACAACTTGCCTCAGCAGTGGGGTTACTCATGTATTTGGCTTATTTTATTTTGCGCAGCGCCATAGATGATGACGATAAGCGCGCCCTTGTTTCGGCAGTTTACAACGTAGTAGCATTTTTTGTGTTTATTGTGCTGATAGGTATTTTACCCCGACTTGCCAACTCGCTCCACCCGGGCGCCGACGGAAACCCCGCTTTTGGGCAGTACGACCTTGACCACTGGATGCGATTGGTGTTTTACCCTGCCATTTTAGGCTGGACACTGCTGGGTGTTTGGTTAGCCTCATTGCTGGTAAGGTTGCGCTTGCTTGCTCTTTCTGGAAGGCAAGATGACTGATACCTAAACAAGCATGGGCGTTTTAGTAGGGATTTTTTATCGGTTAATTTTTTGATGCCTAATACATGTGTGCAAATCAGCAGCGCCATTGTTTTAAGCTGCAAGCAAATAGCCACTTTTGGGTTCAAATTGTTGTTTATGGGGCTTGTTCCACTGTAAAGCAGGCATTTAGCAGCCGCCAAGCCTTCTTATTGCACTTGCCCGGGCGAAATGCCGTATTTTTCTTTAAATGCGCGGGAAAAGTATTTTTCATTGCCAAAACCCACATTTTCAGCAATTTGGTAAACCAATCCTTCTTTATTTTGGAGCATAGTCATAGCTTTTTCCAATCGGTAATTGCGCACAAAATCGGTAACACTTTGGTCGGTTAGGGCTTTCAATTTGCGGTGCAATTGCACCCTGCTCACAAACATCTGTTTAGCTAAGTCTTCTACTGTAAGGCTGTCGTTGTTTAAATTTTGTTCCACTAATTGGGTAAAGCGGCGCAAAAATTCGCGGTCGGGTTCGGTGAGTAAAGGAGCCGTTTCGGTTAGTGTATCGGGTAGTGCGAGGGCAGTAACCTGCGTTTCTTGGGCAAACTTTTGGCGCAAACGGCGGCGTTGTTCAACCAAATTGGACATGCGTGCCACCAATTCATCGGTATTAAAAGGTTTGGTAAGGTAATCATCGGCGCCGGTTCGCAGTCCTTGAATTTTGGACTCTACGGCAGTTTTGGCAGTAAGCAATATGATGGGCACATGAGCAGTAAGTTCGTTATTTTTAAGTTCGGTGCAAACGGCAAACCCGTCTTTATGTGGCATCATCAGGTCTGAAACAATGATATCGGGCAGCAGTTCAAGGGCTTTCAGAATGCCTTCTTCGCCATTAGCGGCTTCGGTTACCTGCCAGCCCGCTCCTATGGAGTGTTTAATAAAGGAGCGCAGCTCGGGGTTATCTTCTATTACAAGCGCTAAGGGCAGCTCTCCGTTGATATTGGCATCAGTTGTTTTAAAGGAAATTTCTGTATTTTCTATAGCTGCTTGGGTAAACTCATTGCCAGTGTTTAGGTTATTAGCCTGCACTGTTATTGCGGGGGCATTTTGCACTATTGGCAGGGTAAAAACAAATTGAGAGCCTTGCTGCGGCTTACTTGTAACGGTTATATTGCCACCCAAAAGTTCTACTAATTCTTTGGTTAGCGCCAGCCCTATGCCTGTGCCAACATGGGTAGGGTTGGCGGGGTTGTTTACCTGATAAAACCGGTCAAAAACTTTGTTCAATGCTTCGTTATCTATACCTATACCGGTGTCATTTACACTAACCTGAACGCAAGGCTGCCGGTTGGCATTGGCGCTAAGTTGGCAAGCAAGCGTTACTTTGCCGTTTGGCGGGGTAAATTTAATAGCATTAGAAAGCAAGTTGTTTAGTATAAGTTCCAATTTGGCGGGGTCAAAATAAAAAGATGGTATGTTTGGCGCAGCGTCAAAACTAAGGTGAATTTGCTGTTTATGGGCAAGCGGCAAAAACTGTTCAAAAATGCTGTACGCAGTTTGGGTAAAATCGGCATTTCTGAGGTCTAAGGTCATACTGCCGCTTTCTAATTTAGCCATATCCAGCAGTTGATTAACCAAAACCAGCAGTTGCCGGCTGTTTTTTTCGGCAAGGCGTATTTTTTCGGTCAAATTTGGGTCGTTTGGGTTTACGAGCAATTGGCGCAGCGGTTCTTGCATTAAGGTAAGCGGTGTTCTAAACTCATGGGTTACATTGCTGAAAAAATTGGTTTTCATTTGTTCAAGCGCTTTTACCCTTTCTGTTTCGCGTTGTTCAAAAGCCAATTGTTCGCGCAGTTTATATCTTCGTATCTGAAAGCGGTATGTCTGCCAAACTGCTGTTAGCGCCAATAAAGCATACAGCACATACATAGGAGTAGAAAGCCACCAGGGTGGGGCAATGATAATTTGGATAGGCTGTGCAATAGACTGCCAGTTGCCCTCGCCATTATTACCCTGTGCGAGCAGGGTATAACGCCCCGGGTGGAGGTGGGTAAATCGGGCAAACCGATTGGTGCCTGCTTCCACCCAATCATGGTCAGCGCCAACCAGCCGGTATCGGTAGCGGTTTTTGGCGGGGTCGGTAAAATCGAGGGTGGCAAATTCAAAAGAAAGGTTGTTTTGGTTATAGGTAAGCTGTAATTGGTTTATATAAACTAACGGCTTGGTTAGCGGGCTTTTGGGGTTGTTTAGGCTAACAGGTTGGTGGTTAATATGCAGTCCAACCAAATACACAGGGGGTGGCAGGGTATCGGGCAAAACGTCATCGGGATAAAAGCGGTTTAAACCGTTTACGCCGCCAAAAAGCAGTTCGCCGTCGTTAGCTCTAAAAAAAGCATTGGTATTAAACTCGTTATCCTGCAACCCCTGCGAGGCGGTAAACGATGCTATGCTTTGCACTTGCGCATTTTGGGTAATGGCTAATTTTGCCAGCCCTCTGTTGGTGCTGCACCACAGTTCATTTTCCTTGCCGGGCAAAATGCCATACACCACATCATCGGGCAATCCATCTTGTGTGGTTATGTAGTGTACTTTGCCCGAAATAAAATCTAAAAAGTTAATACCACCGCCCTTAGTGCCAATCCAAAGCCCCTGTTTGGGGTTGGCGGGGTGCGGCAGCAGGCATGCAATGGCGTTATTGTTAAGGCTGCCCATGCCGGCAGGTATGCGTTCAAAGGTAAACGTGTTTTGCTGTGGGGCGCATTTTACCAATCCTTGTTGCGTACCAATCCAAAGGTTGCCGTTGCCATCTTGTGTGAGGGCATAGGGCTGAACAGAAGTGGCTTTATCGCCAAAAACCGATGCGTAGGAGAATTGTTCAAAGTGTGCAGTTTGTGGTACAAATCGTATTAAACGGCAGTTTAACCCCACCACCCAAAGGTTGTTATTGGGGGCTTGATAGATGCGTGCATGAGGAAATGGCAAAAACCATTGTGCCCATGTTTTACTGCCCGATGCACTTAACAAAGAATCAAAAGGGAAGGGATAACCCACTGACTCGCCGGTGTGGGGGTTGTAGCGTCTGATTTCGGCAGTATTGTTGTCATCGCCTCTTCCCAGCAGCCAGTAATTGCCCGATGTGGGGTCTATGCACATATCTAAAACCCGTTTGGGTATGCCGCCAAAAGCGCGCTGATTATGTAGTTTATCGGTTTGGGGGTTGTAGGCATAAAGGGCATTAATAACCTTGCAGTAGTAATTGTTTTGGGCATCGCGCCATAGCCCCCAAATGCTGTTGCCTTCAGCGCCGGCGTGAAATAGTTGTCGGCGGGGGTTAATTTTTCGCAAACCGTACCCGCGAGTGCCAATCCATATATTGTTATTGCGGTCGGTGGTAATAGCAGAGATAAGGGCGTCTGTTTCCCAATCGGGTTTAGAAAAATCGGGAAGCTCGTTATGCTTTATCAACCATAGTTTGTTGTTGATGGCTAACCAGTACCCGCTGTTATCTGTTGTGCGTTTTACTAAAGATTTTTCCGGTATTAAAGTTGCCGGTAAAACCGGAGCAACAGGGTTGCCGTTTTGGTAAAAACACAACCCCGTAGCAACTGACCCCCAAAAAGAGCGGTTTGAGGTAAGGCTTGTTACTCTTTGAGGGTCAATAGGACTAATTGCGCCTTCTTTGCCGGGCAATAAAAGATATGCTCTGCGGCTGCTCATTGCCCACATCTCGCCATTGGGCTGAACCACTAAATCAAAAATAGCAACCACCTTATTTGCTTCAGCTTTAATAAAATGCTCTGCTTTGTAGTGGGTTATCTGCACAAGAGCTCCTAAATTGGGCTGGTTGGGTAGCGCTTTTTTCCACGCATGAGGTATGGTTATTTTAAAAACATTGTTGTTGGGTTGGTAAAACCAAATAGAGCCATCGGGGTCTTCTACTATCTTGACTACCTCAAAAGTACTGCCATTGGTTTGAAGGATAGATTTAATGGGTATGTGGTAAAACTGTCCAAGTAAGGGGTTATACAGGTCAATTCCGTTATTTTCGGTGCCTACCCACAACCAGCCTCGGCTGTCTTCAAACAATGCGGTTGCTGTATTTTCTGCAATTGAGTAGGGATTGAGGGGGTTGTGCGTAAAAATTTTAAAATTGTACCCATCGTATCGGTTCAATCCGTGTTTGGTAGCTACCCACAAAAAACCATCGGAGGTTTGGAGCAGGTCAAATATCATGCCTTGAGAAAGCCCGTTTTCAATAGACAGGGTTTCCGTAAATTTGTTTTGTCCTTGTATGTAAGTAATATACAGAACAAGCCAGCAAAATACCCGAAGGCAAAATTTCATACTGCTCTACACACTTTAAGGGCAAATGTAAGCTATTTTTTTGCAAACGAGGTGGGTTTTTGGGTGGGAATGGTGAAACGAAATAAAACAAATTATGGACTTGGGCGTGTTTATCCAAATTTTCCTGACAAAACTGTATCTTTAACCCCCAAAAAAGCGTATGAAAAAATTCTTACTTTTTCCTGCCGTTTATCGGGCAATTAGTCTTTTGGTCATCACCTTGTTGTTGAGCAACACATTTTTGCCCAATGCAACAGCACAGTGCGGCACCTATGGCACCCTTACACCCACCACACCCGATGTGTGTACCTCAGCCTACAACCTCAGCCCGGCTATAAACCAATGCCAAAAGGTTTGCATAGACATGACCACTGCCACCGGCGGAACACCCCTGCCCCCCTGCGGCTCCGGCGTGCTTACAAACGATATTTGGCTCACTTTTGCCAACCCCTATACCAATATCCCTAACTACGATGGTTCATTGGTAATAGCATGGAAAGGTTACCCGGGCAATTACCCTAATAACAACCCTACTTTTGCCCTCCACATGGAAGTGCAGGGCAGCATTAGTTTTGGGCTTTTACCAATTACCCTTAGTATTAATTGTACTCAACCGGCTTTGGGTCAAACCGATCCTTTTTTGGTTCAAAACGTAGTTTGCACCGATAGCGAAGATACCAACTATGATGCCCAGTTGGTACTACCGGCCGGATCTGTACCCACTAATGCTCAAATACGGGATTTACTTATTACATCAACCGGTGCCAGTAATGCCACTGTAAATGGTGTGCAGTACTGGATGCAAATAGAAACCTTTAACAACGTGCCCGGTACCGTTTGTTTTGAAGTAAGTACCTACCGAAGCGGTTTTTCCTGTGGCGATCCTACCGTTGTTACCTTCCCCAACAGCGGACTGTCTCAAACACAATCGGTAAGTAATTGTTTGTGCAATTCTGCCCAAAACAGTGGTTACTACACACCTGCCACCACACCTTGCAGTATTACCCCTGCCCAATATACCGGCACCGCCGCTTTTTATCGTTTAGAATTACCCTACACCTGTAACCAGATAGAAGCCCGATTGCTAAGCTGGGGCGGAACGGGTAACGTTAATGTAACGCTGCTTCGCGATGTAGCCTGTCCCGATATTTTGTTTAACGATATTAACGGCAATCCCAGCAGCGCCCCCGGTTTGGTAATAGAAAGCTCTACCACATTAGCAAGTGAGTGCCTCAACCTTAGCAACAATTCCATAGCTACGCCTTTTACCTCCTGCCTGCCTGCCGGCAGCTATTACATGTTAGTTTCGGGCGCTACCGCTAAAAGCAACTTTACCGTAAGTATTACCGTAAATGACAATACGCCTGCCATTGTGCAAGCAACAGCCCTCTTGGAAGGCGCTATCAGCCCTACTGCGCCCGGCACTATGACCACTAACCTGAGTACTAACAGCCAACTGCCTCCTACGCAGCCCTTTAATACAGCCCCGTGGAATTACTTTAGCGCCAACGATAATACACCCGCCACCATACCTGCCAATGCCGTTGATTGGGTACTTTTGGAGCTGCGCGATGCTGCCAATAAATCGTTGATATTGGAGCGCAAACCCGGAATTTTACTCAGCAATGGCAGCATAGTAGATGCT
This sequence comes from Bacteroidetes bacterium UBA2322, assembly GCA_002345145.1. GTDB lineage: Bacteria > Bacteroidota > Bacteroidia > Chitinophagales > UBA2359 > UBA2359. The sequence goes on along the minus strand of DDVC01000040.1, from coordinate 5,549 downwards.
TACAATAATTTTGCCGGCGTAGGTTTCAACAATGTAATACCCGGTAGCAGCTATCACCTCAGTATTAAACATCGCAACCACTTAGGCGCTATAACCGCTACTGCTGTGCAACTGCCCAATGCCAACCCCATTAACTTTACGGCATCTGCCACAGCACAAGGCGCTACCACCGGACAACTTGCACCGGTAAGCGGTGGTTTGTATGCCCTTAAAGCCGGCGATTGTAATGCCGATGGGGTAATTACTTATGCCGACCTGAATAACTACGTGAGCCAACTGCTTGGCACTAACCCCTACCGAAGTGCCGATTGTAACCTCAGCGGCACCATTACCCTTGCCGATTTTACCCTCATAAGGCAGAATATTGGCACAATTGGACTAAATTTTATCCGACCCTAATTATTTTTATCCATTTTCCCCTATTTTTGCATGGGCATTTCAAAAAATATGCAAAATGCCTTACCTTGTACGCAATTTTGAACTAATAACTTTTTACTCATGGAAATTACAGGCAGAGTAATTCAAATTTTACCCCTACAAGAGGGTACTAACAAAAGTGGCAATACATGGCGCAAGCAAGAGTTTGTACTGGAAACTGAAAGCCAATACCCTAAAAAGGTACTTATTATGCTTTGGGGCGATAAAGTAAGCCAGTTCCCCATATCCGAAGGACAAAAAGTAACTGCTTTCTTTGACCTTGAAAGCCGCGAGTACAACGGCAGGTGGTACACCGAAGTGCGTGCATGGAAAATTGGTAAACCCGATGATAGGGATAACGGCGGCGGCGAAGAAGGCCCGTTTTAGTCATTCAAATGATTTTGTTTGAAACTTGCCTTTTTACTAAGGTTAAAAAGCCGAAAGTTGTGTTACTAACAACTTTCGGCTTTTATGTTTTTCCTATTCAACAAAGTCTAAGTTACTCTATAACTCCCCTGATAACCTGTTCTCTTGCTCTATCACTTATGTAAATGAGGGAGGCAGGGTAAACGCAAATTAGATTTCAATTAACCGGTTTGTGGTTAAAACGAGAAACTTTCCAAAAAGGAGGTATTAAAATTGCCCTCTCTAAACTGTTGGTTTTTCATCAATTGCCGATGAAAAGGAATGGTAGTTTTAATGCCGGTAATAAAGAACTCATCAAGGGCGCGGCTCATTTTGGTAATAGCTTCATCGCGGGTAGCGGCTCGGCAAATTACCTTAGCCAAGAGCGAGTCATAATAAGGCGGCACCGTATAACCGGCATAAATATGCGTATCTACCCTAACTCCATGACCCTTTGGTGTGTGCAGCTCGCCTATTTTACCTGCGCTGGGACGGAAGCCATTGTGTGGGTCTTCGGCATTTATGCGGCACTCAATAGCATGACCATTAGGAATGTATGACCTACCCGAAATAGGCACGCCGGCTGCAATTTTAATTTGCTCCTTCACTAAGTCAAAATCCATTACCTCTTCTGTAACAGGGTGTTCTACCTGAATGCGGGTATTCATCTCCATAAAATAAAAGTTTTTGTATTTATCAACCAAAAACTCTATGGTGCCTAATCCTTCATACTGAATGGCATCGGCTACTTTTATGGCGGCTTTACCCATTTTTTGCCGGAGTTTCTCGTCCACAAAAGGGGAGGGGGCTTCTTCTACCAATTTTTGGTGGCGGCGCTGAATACTGCAATCTCTTTCAGAGAGGTGGCAAACTTTGCCGTATTGGTCGCCGGCAACCTGAATTTCGATATGTCGGGGCTCTTCAATAAATTTTTCAATATAAATACCGTCGTTGCCAAAGGCGGCAAGCGCTTCTTTTCGGGCTGCTTCCCAGTTCGGTTCAAAATCTTTATCGCTCCAAACTATGCGCATACCTTTACCTCCGCCGCCGGCGGTAGCTTTCAGTATAACCGGATAACCTATTTCTTTGGCAATAGATTTACCTTCGGGAAGGTCGTTTACCAGCCCGTCGGAGCCCGGAATTACCGGAACGCCGGCATTACGCACAGTGGTTTTAGCAGTTATTTTATCGCCCATTAAGCGGATCATTTCTGCCGTTGGTCCTATAAATTTAATGTTGTAATCAGTACAAATTTCGGCAAAGGAGGCGTTTTCGGCTAAAAAACCGTATCCGGGGTGTATGGCATCGGCATTGGTAATTTCTGCCGCCGCCATAATATGTGACCTGTTCAGGTAAGACTTGGCGCTTTGTGGCGGACCTATACAAACCGCTTCATCTGCAAACCGCACATGCAGGCTCTCGCGGTCGGCTGTAGAGTAAACTGCCACCGTTTTTATGCCCATTTCTTTGCAAGTGCGTATTACACGAAGGGCTATTTCACCTCGATTAGCTATTAGTATTTTTTTGAACATGGGGAGTGAAAAGTGTTTTGCCTCTGAGGGCGAATTTGCAATTTGATGTTGGTTGAGTAGGACTGCAGGGCTGATAGTGCAAAGTATCCACTTGCTCTGCATAAAATTTGTGGAGCAAAATATTACTATTACTATTGTGTCAATGAGCCGGTTTTTAACAGTGCAAGTTGTGCAATGGGCAAATAGTAGTAAAGTAGTAATGTACAATCTAAATGGGTTCAACCAAAAACAGGGGTTGGTCATACTCCACCGGGCTAGCATCGTCTGCTAATACTTTAATTATGCGTCCGCTTATTTCCGATTCAATTTCATTGAATAGTTTCATGGCTTCAATAATGCAAAGCACTTTACCCGGGGAAACTTCATCGCCTACTTTAATATACGGAGGTTTATCGGGCGAAGAGGATCGGTAAAAAGTGCCCAGCATAGGCGATTTTATAGTAATATGCTTTGCTGAGCTTTCAACACTGCCACTTTCGCCGGTATTAGTAGCCAGATTGGGGTTTGGTGCAGTAATGTGCGTTTGCATGGTGGGCGCTACCGGCGCCTGGTGAAGGGGAGTAGGAGGGAGGTGTGTTGCAAAACTAACTGCCTGCATGTTTAGTTTGTTTGCCAATGCAGTATCGTAGTAATGCTTGGTTTTAATACTCAGCGATAAATCATTTTGCTGAAGTTTAAATTCACCAATTTCGCTGTTGTTAAGTAATTCAATGAGTTCTTTAATTTGTTGGAAGTCCATAAGCGAGGATTTTAACCTGTTGTGGGGTAGTGAAGAAGTAATTGTGGTTGAAAGGGGCAAAATAAAGATTGCTATTGCCGATGAATTTGGTAGCGAAAGAAGAAATTGTGAGTGTATGGGTTTGGCAGATGCCGGTAAAACACGAGGTTACCTATATACAGACCCCGAAAGTGAAAAGTGGTAACTGATTTTAAGTAAAAATAGCAACAAAAAATTGGGGAGCAATGGTATGATGGGTTGTTAATAAAAAAGCGGGCAGTATATTTTCCTTCGGTTAAAAGGCTTCTTAATAAAGCCGAATAATACAACAAAGGTTTGACAAATATACTGCCCGCCCTGCTTTTTTTTCGAAAAGCGCTAAAAAGCCTATTTTACTCTTTCCAAGTACTCGCCGGTGCGGGTATCAATTTTAATTTTGGTACCGGCTTCAACAAAAGAAGGTACGGTAATACTTGCGCCGCACTCTACAGTTGCAGGTTTACGCACACTGTTGGCGGTATCGCCACGTACTGCCGGTTCAGTGTAGGTTACCTCCATAATAACAAAGGGAGGCAATTCGCAAACAAGCGGCATTTCTTTGTCGGCATGAAAAGTAATATCTACGGGCATACCTTCGGTTAAAAACTGCGGGTTGTTAATCAGCACCTCGTCTAAGGTAATTTGGTCAAAAGTTTCGTTGTTCATAAAATTGTAACCGGCTTCGTCTTTATACAGAAACTGATATTGACGGCGCTCAATACGAATGTCTTTAACCGTATGACCCGATGGGAAAGTTTTATCCACTATTTTGCCCGATGCCAAATTGCGCAGTTTGGTACGCACAAAAGCCGGTCCTTTACCCGGTTTTACGTGTAAGAACTCAATAATTTGCCATGGATGGTCATCAATTTCCATGCAAAAACCGTTTTTAAAATCTGCTGTTGTTGCCATACAACTATTATTTTGAAAAATTTTACAATTATTTGTTTACTATTTGAGCGTTCAAAAATTTGTGTTTTAGGTTAAGTTTTGGGTGAGTAGGACCATTTTAGGTAAACAGCGCCCCAAGTAAAACCGCCGCCAAAAGCTGCCAAAACGAGGTTATCGCCTTTTTTAAGTTGGTTTTCCCATTCCCATAGGCATAGCGGAATGGTAGCGGCAGTAGTGTTGCCATATTTATGAATGTTAAGCATAACCTTACTATCGTCTATTCCCATACGGCGGGCTGTAGCATCTATGATGCGTTTATTTGCCTGATGCGGAACCAACCAGGCCACATCATCTCCTTTTAATCCGTTTCGTTCCATAATTTCTGCCGACACATCTGCCATATTGGTTACGGCAAATTTAAAAACCGTTTTACCGTCTTGAAACACATAGTGTTCGCGGGCATCAATAGTAGCATGGCTGGGAGGTTTTAAGGAGCCACCTGCTTTTTGGTGCAGATAGGCTCTACCGGAGCCGTCGCTTCGGAGAATATGGTCTATGATTCCTGTACCATCAGTAGATGGCTCTAATAGTACTGCTGCTGCTGCATCGCCAAACAGTACGCAGGTAGTGCGGTCTTCGTAATCTACAATAGTGGACATTTTGTCTGCTCCCACTACTATTACCTTTTTATACCTTCCCGCTGCTATAAACTGCGCGCCGGTGGTAAGTGCATATAAAAAGCCGGTACAAGCAGCGGCAATATCAAAACTGGGTGTATTTTTAATTCCTACCTTATCGCAAATGATGTTTGCCGTTGCCGGAAAAACCATATCGGGCGTAACAGTGGCACATATCAGCAGGTCTATCTCTTCTTTAGAGGTTCCGGTTTTTTCAAGTAACCGCTCTACTGCTTTGCAAGCCATATCGGAAGTAGCTTTACCTTCTCCTTTCAAAATTCTTCTCTCCGAAACACCGGTGCGCACCAATATCCACTCATCGGTGGTATCCACTAAGTTTTCTAATTCTTTGTTGGTAAGTACATAATCGGGCAAATAGGAGCATACTCCGGTTATGGCAGCTACAATATCAGACATGGTTTTTGCCTTAAATTAATGATGGTTAGAGCTAATGCAGTAAGTGGGTGCTAAATGGGTAGCTTAGGCAATAAGGTATCTATATGTATTAGAAACACCGAAAATGCAAACCCGGGCATTAACGCTGCCCAAGTCTGCATTTTTAATTAAGATACCTTGTAAGCAGGTAGTATTAAGCGGTAACAGCAGCTTTGGCTATGGCTAATTTACCACGGTAAAAACCGCAATTGCCACATACTCTGTGTTGCAAAACGGGTGCACCACAGTTGGCACAATTTACCACATTGGGCACTTCGGCTTTGTAGTTGGTGCGGCGTTTATCGCGTCGGGTTTTGGAATGTCTGCGCTTAGGATGTGCCATGACTCTTTTGTTTCAGTATTTTTGATGAACAATTCAGTTTGTAATAAGGACAGGAAAAATGCAAACTGCTTAACAGTATTAGATCGGAAGAG
>DDVC01000042.1:13139-19580 GCA_002345145.1 Bacteroidetes bacterium UBA2322 | reverse complement strand
ATGTGGCTGATTTGCACAGATTTCCGAAAAATAAAGATGCAAGTAGTGGGTAGTGAAGTTGTGAGTGTGTTAGTACCCACTACCATAGTCCCACAAACCATACTTTTACCCGCGTTTATCTGTTTAATCTGCGTTATCTGTGTGCTTTTTGCTGAAACAGGGGTGAAAATCTCCATTTATACATCAACCGGGGCTGCACCTTTTTTGAGCATGTTGGGCGGTTTATTTTGGTGTGTTGCGCTATTGCAAAACTAACCTAAGTAGCTACAATAATACAAAATCTCTGCGTTACTTTGCGGATAACCCTGCGCTACTTTGTGGTTGAAAACAAAGGTTTTGGTTAAGACAAGACTACAGGGTAAATAATTAACCCAAATTATTGTTTTACCCACAATTTAGCGGTAAAGGTTTTTTGTGCGGTGGTGAGCCTTACAAAATATAAGCCCGCCGGCAGAGCCGGCAGTTGAAGGGTGTGGTTAGTTTGTGCTGGCAATAGGTTTTGCTGTGCCACCACTTGCCCACTGAGGTTAAACAGTTCCACTTGTGCAAAACCCACAATAGCGGCGGCATCGGGCAGTTGTAGCGTGAGGTGGTTGGCAGCAGGGTTCGGAAAAACTTGCAGGGTTTGCAGTGGTGTGGCTGTTTGTGGCAACCCTATCGGGAAATCTTCTGAAAACCAATACAAGCCGCCGTTGTAAGCGCCTACTACCATATCTAAGTAACCATCGTTGTTAATATCGGCAATAGCCAAACTGGAACGGTAGCCAATAGCGGTATTGAGCAAATTATCGGTAATTTTGGTAAACAAGCCGCCGGTGGTTATGTTGTCTTCTATATTATTGTAAACATGAATTTTACCACTTTCCGAACCCACAAACAGCAGCATTTGCCCTTTGTATTCCACTATCAGCGGAACAGAGAAACCGGTTGGCGACCCAATTTCTTTTACATCAACGCCGCCAAAAAAGTTATTGGTTGCAGTGGCAGCGTTAAAAACAGGGTTTGCGGCAGTGCCGTTGTTCTGAAAATAGCGGAGTGCGCCGTTGTGGTGTCCTATAACCAAATCCAGCAAGCCGTCTTTGTTAATGTCTATCAGTTGGGGTGTGCTGTACTGAAACACATCTAACCCCTGAAACTGCTCCTGAAAAAGGGTAAACTGTGCCGTGCCATCGGGAGCGGGGTTGTTTTTAAAATAGTGAATAAAACCGTCTTTATCGCCCAGCAGCATATCGGGGTCGCCATCGCCGTCTAAGTCGCCAAAGGTGGGGCGCAGCCCTGTTCGGGGCAGGGCAAACTGTGCCGATATGTTAGAAAAATTGTTGCTAACCAGTTCAAAAGCCGGTTGGGTGGCAGCGCCTATGTTTCGGTACAGGGCAAGGGCGGTGGTGAAATCACCAATTTCGTCCATATAACCAAAGTTGGCAATAGCAATATCCAGCAGTCCATCGTTATTATAGTCAAAAAAAGCGGGGGCAGCCAAACGGCTAACATCTATCATATCTTTCACCAAAAAAACGTCTTCTACGTACTGAAACTGTTGGGTTGGCGAGCCATTGTTTCGGTAAAGCAGCACACATCGGTAATGCTCAGATTGTGCTACGGTATTGGGCGATACAAGCAGGTCTTTATGCCCATCGTTATTTATATCTGCACTAAAAGCCGCCGGAAAAGTGGTAACAATGGCAGGTGTGGTATAAGAAGGAAACAGCGTATCTTGGGCAATCATATTAGCGGTTTGTGGTGTGCCGCCGTTGGTAAGCATGGTAATATTGCTAAAAGAAATATCGCCCAGCAGCATTTCTTTGGCTCCGTTAGAGGTGGCGGGCGGGTCTAAATCTATTGCCAGCAGGGTAGAACCCGGGTGCAGTCCGCTTCGGAGAGAGGGCAAGGGGTTATGGTTGTTTGGGTGAGAAGAAGGAGTATTTCCCGATGAAAAGGCATCAACCGGCGGCGCAATGAGTCCGCCAGCGCAATCCACGCCTAAATCTACGGTGGTAGAAATGCCCGATTCATAAAAATTACCCCAGCACTCAGCCCCCAAGTCAAACAGCAGGGTGCCGCAGGGCAGGCTGTTTTCTACAGATAAGTTTTGGTAATACTTAATGTAGCCACCCGAAGGACCAAAGGAAAGTATATCTAAATCGCCATCATTATCCACATCGGCAAGGGCGGGTATATCGTAAATGGCAACGTAAACTTTGTTGTTATCGGGCAGGTAAGTGAGCAGGTTGTTGTGCAGCGAAAAAGTAAGTTCATTGTTGGCGGTATATTGTCCTTTAAATACACGTATGGCATCTCCCAGCAGGGCATCGGCAGATACGGTGCCGGTAAACAAATCGGCAATGCCATCGCAGTCAAAATCGGTGAGTAGCGCCCAGTTTTTAAGCGCCGGAAAAAAGGCTTCGTATTGCGGGGCGTAGGTATAATCGGTTTGGTTGGGTGTGCCGCCGTTTAGGAAGGTGTAAAAAGTTTCGCTGCTGCGGTCAAAAATTACCAAGTCCTGAATACCGTCGTTGTTTAAATCGGCTTCCGAAAACTGGGGGTTGTTCAGCCCACCTGTCCAGGGGTATTTAAGCAGTGCGCCGCCGGCTGTAACCGGCACATCGGTACGGCGATAAAACGGATTTTGGGCTGCCATGAATTGGCCGGTGAGCAAAAGTGCAAGTGTAACAAGGAATGGTATTTTCATAAAGAATGGTTAATAAAACAACTTTGGACAAAATGCCCGATACTAAAACGGAAAAACAGGGGTTTTGGCTGCTTATGGGTGGAAAAAAGGGGTGTGTTTTACCAAAGTTGTGGTGGCGCTGCACCTCAATCAAAACGAAACCGCCTGCAAAAGTTGTTTTGCAGGCGGTTGGTGTAATACTTATCGGGTAAAAGGCAGAGCCGATTTGTTCTCCCCCCCAGCCCCCCCTCAAAGAAGGGGGGAGTTTATATTCTCTGTTTTTCAGGGTTTTGGGGTGCATTTTTAGGGTGATAATGCCTGTTTTTTTTCAGAAAAATAGCATGTAGGAAAGAATAAATCGGCTCTGGGTAAAAGGGGGTTTACTTTTCGCAGCGTTTTTTTAGGGTGGCAAGTCCTTCTTCAAACTGTTGGTTGAGGGCTTTGGTGAGGAACGGACCAAAAAGGCGTTCCATCGGGAAAGCCAAATTGCCTTCGTTTACCCAGGTAACCTTGGTTCCGCCCGATGCGGTTGCCGCTACTTTAAACATATCATCGGCGCTTGAAACCATGGGCTCTACAAATGCTAACTTGGCTTTTAGGGCTTCGTTGGGCACTATTTGGTCAATGGTTAAACTGCCTTTGCCTATTTTTTCGCCGTTCCACTCATACTTGTGTCCTACGGTGGCGGGAGTTCCGCTAACGGTAAAGGTGGCATCGGGGTCTGATAATGACCATGGGTTCCACAGCTTAAAATTGTTGTAATCGGCAATTTGAGCAAAAACGCTGTCCACCGGGCTGTTTATTTCTACTGATTTTTCGATGCGGTAGGAGCCGGGTAAAATGAGGGCTGCCAACAAGGTAAGCGCTACCAACGCTACAATAACAATTGCAATCCACTTTAATACTTTCATAACAAACAGGAGGTTGGGGGGTGAGTAAAAAACAACTGAATGATGAAGCAGGCGTACTGCTGCAAAGTTAGCTTTTGTTTGGATACTGCTCTATTTGGCAACCATTTTTTTTAGCAATTGGCAAAAAAAGTTACTCTGCAATAAGTTTACCGGTGTAAACGGCTTGTTTACCGGTTAGTTTGTAAAAATAAACGCCAGCGGGCAGGTCTGCCAGGTCAATGGGGTGGTTGCCTGCGGCAAGTTGGGGCAGGGTTTTCACCACTTGTCCGCCGGTATTAAAAATTTGAAGGTTAAAGGCGGCGTTATCGGGCTGCGGAAAAATGGTAAAGTTGGCAATTTTGCTAAACGGATTGGGGCTTACCCGAACGGGTGTTGTATGGTTAGCGCCGGCGGTAGGTATGCCGGTAAACAGGTAAGCGGGCAGGCAAGGATTAACCACCTCAAAAATAGTTTGCTCGTAATTATTGTTGAGCAAAACTTGTGCGGTAAGGCAAACATCGGGGGCGGTAAAACCGGTATAATACACGCGCAAAAATGGGCTAAAATCGAGGTATCGGTCTATGGCAGACTCGGTGAGCGAGATGCCCAAAACAGCGCCTTCGGGGTTAAAAAACAAATCGGCATTGTAGTTGGGGTCATCTAATATAGGAAAAACGCCGGCTACCTGTAAGCCGGTAATTTGCAACTGGTAAGCCACCACATAATGAAACGGCGATTTGATGTAGATATCTACATAATTTTGTTCGGGGTTTATGTTTTGGAGCGTAAGCGAAACCACGCCGTTTGGGTTAATGATGGGTATAGCCGGAAAAACGCAGTGGTTGTGCGCTGTGCCGCCGCCCGGGTGGGTGTGGCTGCCGTTGGTTTGTAAAATGCACGAGAGCAAATCGCCTGCATCGGCTATGTTAATTACGCCATCGGCGTTAAGGTCGTTGCAAGAGGTAGCGTTGTCAAACTCATTGTTTAAAATGCCGGTAAGGTAAGCCAGCAGGTCGTTGGCGTGGTAAATGCCATCGGGGTCAAGGTCGCCAATTATTTTTTGACCGTTGCAGACGCCCTCGCAATCGGGCTGAGCTGAGCCGTAAATCTCGTTCAAGCAGTCGGTATAAGGTTCGCAGGCGGTGTCTTGGGTTACGGATAGGAGGTTGCCCTCTGCATCGCGTTGTATATTAATGCACACTTGCGCCCAGTTGTTGTAGTGGTCAAGCTCTATGCGCCCCAGCGCATCGGGGCTTTGGTCCCAGTTTACCCTTACCACTAAGGTATAAGTACCTTGCGGCAGGTTGGTAATATCTATCCATTGGCAGGCAAGGCTTGAGCCGTAAATATCGCCACAACCGGCGGTAATGCCTTGGTTGCCGCAATTAAACTTAGCTACGCCGCCATCGCTGCACTCCAAGTCCATTACACAAAAGCCGTTTTTAAAACCCACCGGTATTTGGGTGCCGGCGGTATCATACACAAGGTATTCGGCATAACCCTCGTAGTGCCAATGACCGTGGCAGGGGTCCCACTCCCACTGTTCATTACTGCCCGATGTAGAGGCGGGTGGCGTGCCTATGTAGTAATCTTGGTTGCCAATATTTTTAATGTGGGTGGTAAAGCGCAAAATATCGCGCACGCCATAGCCGGTAAGGCAGCCTTCTTCTATGTAGCAGCCGTCGGTATTATTGAGGGTGGCATAGGTAAGCGAGCTGGCAAGTGCAGATTGCACCACTATCAAATCGGGACCGTTTGGGCATGCGGGGTCGCCCGGGTATAGGCAGGCAGCCGGGTCGTTAAGGGTAGCTACGGGGTCAAAGTTGCAAGAAAAGGGGTCGGTACAGCCGGTAATAGGTCCGTCAAACACAATATCCCAGGTAATATCATTGCCGGCGCAGGAGCCTTCCACATCGCCTATACGCAGGTAGTAGAGGTGATTTTTTTGGAGGTTTGCCAGCAGGCTTGCGTGGGGTTCGCAGCCTTGGGTGGAGTAGTAAATACTTGCTTCCATATTGGTAGCCCAAGGCAGGTTATTGCAGTAGTCGTACATCCAAATGCCAGTGTTACAAGTGGCAGCCGTAGCGCAGGTGCTAATGATAAACCTGCCCGATGTATCGGGTGTAAAAGTGTACCATGTATTGGGCGGTGTGGCGGTGTAGGTATTGGGTGCAAAAACGCTGATAGGAAAATGGCAGGAATAACCCGCCGGGCAAACGCCAAAATCAACAGTGGCAAAATAACCAAAGTTTCCGCCCGATGTTATGAGTGTATCATTAAAATATACGCTGTATGAGCCGTCTTGTATTAAACCATCGCCATAGGTGTCGTAAATGTTAAAGGTAAAACAAGCTTGGGCAGGGGTAATGCAAAAACTGCCGCCCGTGGTGGAGCCGCTGATAACCGTAGCGCCGGTTATATCTTTTACCTCCCAATCGGTTTCGGTGGCAGCCCATGAATCGGGCACAATTTCTACCCTTACTTCCACTTCCCCATCGGGGCAAACCAAAGGTTGGGCAAATACACTAAACTGACTGAGGCAAAAACAAAGGGCAATCGCCCAAAAAACCGATACTTTGCGTGTAAATGTTTGCATGTAATGCTGAATTGGTAAATGTTTTAGTTTTACAGAAAAGGGGAAAACGAACAACTTAATGCAGCAGAAACTTGTTTGCCCGATAAGGTGGTAAAATCCCGATACAAATGTAGTTCTTTAATTGCTCAACTTGCTTCATCGGGAAAGATATTTGTTTAATTGTCGGGTTTTGTACCTTACGCAGCCAAGTTTTGGGAAGCAGAAAATTTTGTTTCTCACAAAGAACGCAAACAAAAAGTACAAGTTTTTTATTACTGCAAGATTTTATTTCTCGCAAAGACGCAAAG
>DDVC01000042.1:0-12937 GCA_002345145.1 Bacteroidetes bacterium UBA2322 | reverse complement strand
AAATTGGTTATTATTTCTTAGTACCATTCACCAAAACTATCCACTTTTCACTTTTCAGAGGCTATGAGCAAGTTTACGTCATTATTTTTTTGTGCAGTGGTAGCATGGGTATTGGTTGCCCTATTGTATAGCGGCTGCACAAAGTATAAAGCGGCAACATCAACCGCCCAACCCATAACCCACGAAACGTGGACAAGTTTGCTCCAAAAACATGTATGGGCAGATGGGCGGGTAAATTACCCGGGCTTTATTGCCGATGAAAAAGAGCTATCCCGATACTTAACCCTGCTCCAAACCCACCACCCCAATCCTACCCACTGGACGCGCGAAGAGCAAATGGCTTACTGGATAAATGCCTACAATGCCTTTACCATTGCCCTCATTATTAAAAACTACCCCATACAAAGCATAAAAAACATTACCCGCGGTCCTAACATTCCTTTTGTAAACAGCCCTTGGGATATTCAATTCATTACCATCGAAAATAGGTTGTATGACCTCAATGCCATTGAACACCAAATTTTGAGGGGTTATTTTAAAGACCCGCGCATTCATTTTGCCATTAACTGCGCTTCTAAATCTTGCCCCAATCTTATGCCGCAAGCCTTTACCGCCCAAAACCTAAACGCCCAATTAGACTCGGCAGCCCGATTTTTTTTGGCAGATACTACCAAAAACAAGATAACGCCCCATGCAGTACAATTATCAAAGATATTCAGTTGGTTTAAGGCTGATTTTACCCGCCATCACTCCTCGCTCATCGGGTATTTAAACCAATACGCGCCCATAACCATTAACCCCAGCGCCTCCGTTTCTTACATGGAGTATAACTGGCAACTCAATGAGTAAATGCCTAACAGATGCAATTGACTTCTTTTGCACACAAACACCCTATTTTTCTGTTTGTATAAAGTTTATTACCTTTCACACCCAAAATGCCCTTTGTATTTAGCGCTCTACCTTAACCATGAAGCTATCCGTAATAATAGTAAACTACAATGTAAAGTATTTTTTAGAGCAGGCGCTGCTATCGGTGCGGCGGGCATTAGAGGGGCTTTCGGCAGAGGTAATAGTGGTGGATAATAACTCGGTTGACGGCTCGGTAGAAATGGTGCGCCAAAAATTTGAGGAGGTTGTACTGATAGCAAACAGTAAAAATGTAGGTTTTTCGGCAGCAAATAACCAAGCTATCCGCATTGCCAAAGGTGAGTACATTTTGCTCCTAAACCCCGATACAGTGGTAGAAGAAGATACCTTTGCCAAAACCATCGGGTTTATGGATACCCACCCCCAAGCCGGCGCTTTGGGCGTAAAAATGTACGATGGTAAAGGCGTTTTTCTGCCCGAGTCTAAACGCGGTTTGCCCACACCGGCTACGGCATTTTACAAAATGACCGGCTTATCTGCCCTGTTTCCGCACTCCAAAATTTTTAACCACTACTATCTGGGGCATTTAAACAACAACGAAGTACATGAAATTGAGGTGCTATCGGGCGCTTTTATGCTGCTGCGCAAGTCGGTATTGGATAAGATAGGGCTTTTAGACGAAACTTTTTTTATGTATGGCGAGGATATTGACCTTTCGTACAGGGTAATTCAATCGGGTTACAGAAACTACTACTACCCGCACACGCGCATTATTCACTACAAAGGCGAAAGTACCAAAAAAGGCAGCCTCAATTATGTGAAATTGTTTTACAATGCCATGATTATTTTTGCCCGAAAACATTTTACCACCCAAAAAGCGCAACTGTATGTGTGGGGCATACAAATGGCTATTTACCTGCGGGCGGCTTTGGCGGTGGTGGAGCAGTTGGTAAAACAAGCGCTGCTGCCCCTAAGCGATGCGGCTATTATTTACACGGGCATGTACCTCATAAAAGATTTTTGGCAACACAACGTAAAAGCCGCCGAAGGCACTACCTATGCGCCCGAATACCTGCTCATAAACATACCGCTATATATTGTTATTTGGCTAAGTACTGTTTATTTAAGCGGCGGCTACGATGTGCCCCTTAAACTGAGCCGATTGGTGCGCGGCATTTTGGTGGGTACGGTGCTGATAAGCGCTGTGTATGGTTTTTTGCCCGAATGGCTGCGTTTTTCCAGGGGTATGATACTGCTGGGCATGGCTTGGTCAGCATTTGCGCTAAGCGGGTGGCGGGTGCTGTTGCATTTTTTGCGCTACAAAAACCTGCACGTAGAGGCAACCGATGCGCTTAAAAGGGTGGTAATAGTGGGCAGCCTGCCCGAGTGCCTGCGGGTAAGAAATATGCTGTACGAAACAGGGGTTAATATAGACCTTACCGGCTATGTGCTGCCCGATGATGCCTCTAATACCGGCAGTAAACAAACTGCCCATGTTTTGGGCAATACTACCCAACTTACCGAAATTGCTTACATATATAAGGTAAACGAAATTATATTTTGCGCAAAAGACCTGCCCTCGCAACAAATTTTACAATACATGATTGATATAGGGCAAAACTACGACTATAAAATAGTGCCGCCCGAAAGCCTGAGCATTATAGGCAGCAACTCAAAAAATACCGCCGGCGACCTCTACACCATTGATATTACCCTAAACCTAAACCAACCCCGATACCGACGAAACAAACGCCTGTTTGACCTGGCACTTTGCCTGCTGCTACTTTGTATAACCCCGCTTGCCCTGGCGCTGGTAAAACATAAATGGCAGTTGCTTAAAAACTGGTTCAGCGTTTTAACCGGCAGAGCAACTTGGGTGGCATACACCCCCATGCCGCCCAATAACCAAGCGCTCAAAAACCTGCCCCCGCTCAAAAAAGGTGTACTCTCACCCTTAGACGAACTGCCCCTAAAACACTACGATAGCAATACCCTTTACCGCTTAAACCTCCTCTACGCCAAAAACTACCACCCAAACGCTGATTTAGACATTGTTTGGAAAGGATTTTACCACTTAGGAAGAGAAAAAAGTGAAAAGTGAAAAATTGCGAATTAAGAATTATGAGTTGTGAATTGTACTTTCCTAAAAAACCTTGCCCAATTTTGTTTCTCGCAAAGGCGGAAGTTAGTGGTTAGTTATTAGTATCCACTACTCACTACCAAAACTAACCACTAACCACTAACCACTATCTACACCTTTTTACCTTTCATAGCCATAGCCACCGCTATATCCATAATACGCTCGGCAAAGGGACGGGTGTAATTATTGAGGGTTTCAATGTGTTGGTGAATCAGGTCTTTATTTCCCGATGCGAGGGTGTTGCGGAGGGCATCTGCCAGCAGGTAAGTTTGTTCAATTTCGTTGGGTTGCAAGTATTGGCTATTTTTACTCACAAATTTTTCTGCGGTTTGCAGAATTGTTTCGGCTTCGTTAATAGCTTCTTGCAGGGCGCGCACCGCTCGGTCTGATTGGGCATTTTGAATGGCATTTAACAGCATGGCAGCCATCTGCTCTTCGGTTAGTCCGTATTGAGGTTTTACCTCTATACTCTGCTCCACACCCGAACGGAGTTCTTTTGCACGCACGCGCAAAATACCGTCGGCATCTATCATAAAGGCAATCTCTACCTTAGGCAATCCGGCGGGCATGGCAGGAATACCTTTTAGGGTAAACTCGCCCAGTTTTCGGTTGTCTTGCACTAAGTCACGTTCGCCTTGGTAAACGGTAATGCGCATATTAGCCTGTCCGTCTATTTGGGTGGTATATTGTCGGGCGGCTTTGGTAGGCACTTTTGAATTTCGGGCAATAATTACGTCCATCAGTCCGCCCATCGTTTCTATACCCAAAGAGAGCGGGGTTATATCCAGCAGCAAAAAATCTTTGTTGTTGCCGGCTAAAATATCGGCTTGCACGGCAGCTCCCAAAGCCACCACCTCATCGGGGTTTAGCTCATCGTGCGGCGCAATGCCAAAAAAATCGGCTACTGCCTGTTTAACCGCCGGCACCCGAGTAGAGCCGCCCACCAACACCACCTCTGCTATATCGGCGGGTGTAAGCGCTGCATCTTGCAGGGCTTGTTTGCAGTGCTGAATGGTTTGGTTTATAAGGGGTTGAATAAGTTGTTCAAAAGCTTTGCGGCTTATATTGCAAGGGTAACCGCTCACCATGCCCTCCCAAGATTGGTTTTGGCTGAGAGCCATTTTTGCTTCTTCGGCTTTTAGGCGAAGCTCCTGCCCAAGCGCTTTGTTTTGCTGCACCACATCGGGCAAAAAAGGCAGTTGGTGGTTTATCCAGTAATCCATAATCAGCCGGTCAAAATCATCGCCGCCCAAAAAGGTATTGCCATTAGTAGCCAACACGTCAAAAACGCCGTTGTCTATATGCAGTATGGATATATCAAAAGTGCCGCCGCCCAAATCAAATACTGCAATGGTTTTTTGCTCCTGCGGTTTTAACCCCAGTCCGTAGGCAAGGCTGGCGGCAGTAGGTTCATTTACAATACGCAGCACATCTAAACCGGCAAGTTTACCGGCATCGCGGGTGGCTTGGCGCTGGGCATCATTAAAGTAGGCGGGTACAGTAATAACGGCTTTGGTTATGGTTTGCCCAAGGGCTTCTTCGGCGCGTTGTTTTAACTGGCGCAAAATGAGGGCAGATAACTCAATGGGTGTATAAAACCGGTTATCCACTTTAATTTTTACCAAACTCTGGGTATCGTCATCAATAACCTTGTAACCAAAAAACGCGGCATACTCTTTTACATCGGTAAAGGCTTTACCCATGAGGCGTTTTACAGAGTAAATGGTATTTTGAGGTTGCTCTACCAATTGGGTTTTGGCATCGTTGCCTACTATTATTGCTCCGTTTTGGGCAAAATGCACTATAGATGGCACTAATTTGTTGCTGCCGTTTGTGTCTTGTATGGCAATAGCCTTATTGGTTTGAGGGTTTATATAGGCTACCAAACTGTTGGTAGTGCCTAAGTCAATGCCTACAATTATTTCTTTGGATGCATCGGTTTCGGGTGTGGCAAGGGTGCCGGTTTTCAGATTTATAGAAACTATTGACATAAGTAGCGTAGTGTGTGTAGATTTTTTTGCCATAATAGCATGGCATATTGATTGTATGTAACAAGGCGTATGGGGTTTTTGTTCTTTTAGCGTCCGACAGGTTTTGCCGGAGTTGGAAAATTAAAGCTTACGGGTGTTTATTGTCTTTGTTGTTGGTAAAACGCCCTAACCTCTGCTGCACAAAGCTAAACAAAACAAGTACCCCCCAATGGTTTTGAATCCATTGGGGGGTACTGTGTATGGGCGCTGAGGCGGTATTACTCTACCGTTACCCGTATGCCTTCGGAGTGGGTGTTAAACTCGGGGGCGTACATACACTGCATAGTGGTAATGCCATTGCTGAAATTACCTTTGTGGCTTACGCGTACCGGATACTCAAAAACATAAGTACCTTTTGGCAACCAATCCATGAAAAAGTTGGTGGCGGCATCTTTGGTAGTTTTGTAGTAGCCCAAGCCATCTTGCCATTTGTAAGACGAAATAACGTTTACCGGCTCAAAGCCCGATGCGCGCATGTCTTTCAGGTGAACGTATTCCATATCTCTGTCCACACGCACTTCTATGCGCACTTTTACCAAATCGCCCACTTTAAGGGTAGCGCCGTTGTTGAGGGGTACTAACTGCTTGCCACTTAGGGTTTTCTTTTCAAGGAAAAGCTGTTTTTTAATAGCTAAGGGCGTTTCGGCAAAGGTAATTTTGTCTAATTGTTCAAAGTATTGCCAGTACACTGCTCCCCAAGCCACGCCTTTATCGGGTTTATTTACGGTAATTTTAGCCATATCGGGCGTAATTTGGTTGCCACCCCAGTTGGTTTTAAAATAACCGGTTCCGGCTTCGGCTTTCAGTTCGGGCATTTTAGCGGGGTCAAGGGTTTGTTTGCCAATGGTAATGGTGGCTAACTGTTCGCTTGCCAACCAGTCGTCGCCGGTAAGTAGCAGGGCGTAGCAGGCTTCGGCAGTGGCCTTGGTGGTTTTCCAATCTTGGGTTTGTTTTTGTTTTAGCAGCCACACCTTCATATCATCTACTGAGGTTTGGTCGTTGGTAACGTCGTTAAAGGCTTCTATGAGCAGGGCTTGGGTTTCTATGGGCGCTTGATACCAGTACCAGCCGCCGGCATTGTCTTTGTAGTACATGCCCATTTCGGGGTTTCGGGTAGCATTTTGTTTGAGCGATTCCATAATATCGCGGGAAGTTTTGCTGTCGTTTCGGGTTTGGCGGTGCAGGGCAAGGGCTATCATGCCTTGCATGTATTTACTTTTGGCGAGCCAGTATTTTTCAGCCTGTTTAGTCCAGTAGTTAAATGAAGTGTTGTACTTGTTATCCAGCGGCACATCGGTAAAAAAGCTTCGGGCATAGAGGTACTGAATAAGCAGGTAGCTGAGGTTGTCGTTGTCTAAGTTTACCTTATACTTGAGCAGGTTTTGGTAAGCTTCGTCGGCTTGGGCATCTATAAACTGCACAGCTTTTTGCACCATATTCCACGTATCAGGGTTTTGGCGCACGGTTTTTACTTTTAGGTGGTCTAAATGCCCCATGCCACTTACAATATGCTGGCTAATGTACCAGCTTTCGGGCATACCCGGAAACCAAGTCCAGCCGCCGTTTGGTGTTTGTCGTTTTACCAATTCTTTTTCGGCAGTACCCAGCTCGCGCGCCATGCGTTCAAGGTCAAACAATACGCCAAGGCGTTGTTTGCGTTCGCTTTCGTTTTTGGCTTGCAGCACCCAGGGTGTTTCTTGGAGCAATACCTGTTTCAGCTCCTGATTTTTTTCGAGGTTAGAGAGCAATGCGCCGGCTGCATCTTTGCCCGGTATGGCAGAGGCGGTTACGGCTTCGTTTTTCCACGCCTCAAACACTTTTTTCACTCGGGGCGAGGAGTTGGCTATATTAGCGGCAATGCTATTGGCATAAAATCGGCTAAAAATTTGCTCGGTACACTCGTAGGGGTACTCCATCATGTAGGGCAGCGCCTGCACGGCGTACCAAGCCGGTTGCGAGGTAAACTCCAGCGTAAGGCTTTGGTGGCGGAGGGTGTTTGATTTGGAGGCTTTATCTAAGTTGGCAAAGGTAAAATTGGTAGCGCCTTGTCCGCGCACGGGCAGGGGCATACTTTCGGTAACCAACATACGATTGGTAAGTACGGGCAAGGCGTTTTCTTCGCCATCGGAAAAACTGCCCGATTTGGCTATTACCCGGAACACCAAAGCCTGTACCGATTCGGGTACTTTTAGTTTCCAGCTTACTGCGGCGCTTTGTTTACCCTTTGCGGTAAAAGCCTGATTGGGCTGATTGTTCAAAAACAGGTTATCTACCGGTTTCATGGTAAGGGCATCAAACAGTTGCAAGGTAGCATTGCCCGATAAGCTGTTTTCGGTAAGGTTGCTAATTTTGGCAGATAGGTAAATGTCGTCGTTTTCGCGCATAAATCGGGGCGCATTGGGCATTACCATCAGGTCTTTTTGGGTAACCACTTCTTTGTTTACCAAGCCGTAGCTCAGGTTTTGGGTATGTGCCAAGCCCATGAGTTTCCAGCGGGTAAGGGCTTCGGGTGCGGTAAACGAAATAATGACTGCGCCGTTTTCATCGGTGCGCAATTGAGGGTAAAAGAAGGCGGTTTCTTGCAGGTTTTTGCGTATTTGCACCTCCTCGCCGCCGGTTTTGGTTTTATCGGCATCGGGTTTTTGTGGCTGTTTATCACTATCGCCGTCTTTTTTAGCCACCATGCCATTGGTAGCCACCATTTCATCGCTTTCTTTAGCTTCTTCGGCAGCCATAAGCGCTTGCGGAGCCGGTGGCGGAGCGCCGGCGGGCATAGACAGTTCCATTCTGTCATCTACAGCCATAGATTTTGACATGTACATTCTGCCGCGTCCGCGCTGGTAGTAGCCGTAAGCGCCAAGGTAAAAATCAAAATAATTGAGGTATTCGTATTCTTGCGAGCGTTGGCTATATTTGTTGTCGTTCCAGTAATCGGCTCTTAGGCGGGCTTGGGCTATGCTGAAACCGCCATCGGAAGCAAAGGAAGAGGTTGGGTAAAAAGACGGGAAAATGCTCATGTACCAGCTATGCGGTTTGAAAGCATCGAGTGAGGCATCGTACATGGCGGCGAGCATTTCGGCGGCTACTTTATCGCCGTTAGCGCCGGTAATTTTTAGTTGCCATTCTTCTTTTTGCCCCGGGTAGAGCTTGTTGCGGAAGGTTTGGAAATCAATTTTGAGGTTTTTATTGCTCCACGGCACCATAATGGTGTGGGTTTGGGTAAAAACCCGATTGTGTTTTACCAAACTGATGTGCAGGGCAAAATTTCCCCGATGTTTTTCTTCTACCTTCACTTTTACGGCTTGCTGTGCTTGGTTGGCGGTAATCCACTCGCGGCGCACAATTTTACCCTCGTGTTCCATTTCAAAGAGGAAGCGGGCATTGGGGGCGGCGCTGCCAAACAGTAGGGTAACGGTTTGGTTGGGTTCGGCAGAAGTGGCGCTGAGGTTACTCCAAAACAGCTCATTGGCAGGCACTTTGTTGTCATCGGGGTCAAAAATGGTGAACACTTTTTTCCATTCCACTTTTTCGCCGTAGGCATCGGTAGTGGTGAGGGTGGCAAGGTAGCGCCCGGGTTTAAGGTTGGCAAGGTTGGCAAGGTTAATGGCGGTATCGGCAGGTGTATTAAGGGTTTGGTTATATACCTGCTCGGCGCGCTCCCAGTTATCGGGGTTGTTTTCGTTTTGGTATTCGTCTAACGGAAAATCAGCGGCGTATTCCTCTCGGCTCATCATGGTCAAATCGGGCTGCTCCCACAGTCGGTTTCGGTAAACCTTGCTTGGGTGCTGTAGGCGGTTTATGGCTACGGCAACTTTGGCAGGGGTAGGCTCGCCGCTGAGGTTGGTGGTACTGAGGGCAAAGGTTTTTTTATCGTTCCGGTTCACCAAATCGGGCAGGTTTATGTTTGCCAGCATAGCTACTGTGCCCACGCTTACGGTAAGCTCGCCGCTGCGGGTTTCGCCGTTCAGGTCGGTAATGTCCACATAAACGGTGTAGTTAAACTGCGGCTTATCGGCAGATTTAAGGGTGAGGTCGGGTATGGCGGTAAAGGCTATTTCAAACTCGCCGTTTTCGTTGGTTGTGGCATTGCCCACGGCTATTTCCAGCTCATCGGAGGTAGGCATGGGTCGCCACCACCACCACCAGTAGGGGAAAACGGCATTGCGTTTTACGCGATAGCTCACTTGGGCGTTGTCTATATTATTGCCGGCATAAGCCTTGGCAGTGCCGGTAACTTTTACGGTTTCGTTTAGTTTGTAACTGCCTTTGAGGGGTTCAAAGGTTACCTCAAACTTGGGTCGTTTGTACTCCTCTACCTGCACATAAGCTGTGCCATATTCATTGCTGATGGTCATAGCGCCATTGAGCAGGTTGGTAGGAATAACAAAGGTGCCGGTAAACGAGCCGTAATTGTTGTGGGTAAGTTTTTGGTCAGTTATTTTTTGTTGGTTTACATCGTAAAAAGTAACGGTAGTGGGGGTGTTGGTAAGGAGGTCGTTGTTTTTACCGTTTTGGCTGCTTTTTATGGTAATGCCTTTAAAATAAACGGTTTGCCCGGGTCGGTAAATGCTGCGGTCGGTAAAAAAGAAGGTTTTGGTAGTGGGTGGGTTTTCGGAGTAGAGGTTGTAGGCATAGTAAGAATGCGTGAGCTTATCTTTTCCTTGTGTAAGTTCTACCAATACATTGTTGTAGAAGTTTTTGGGCTTGGTATAAGAAAACTTACCCTGCTCATCAGATTTACCCGATTTTAGGACTTTGGTTTCGTATTTGCGGGAGTTGTAGTTGTACTCCTGCATAGAAATAACATAGTTTACGCCCGGTAGCGGTTGGCTGTTGTGGCGGTTTACGGCAAAAAAGTCCACATCATCTTTAATGGAACGATGCACGCAGCTAAGGTTGGTAACATCGGTAATATGCCATGCAAGGGCTTGGTTGTTGTAGCTGAAATTTTCGGCAGTGGACATAAAAATGAGGTATTTGCCAATTTCGAGCGCGGGTATTTTAGTTTCGAGGGAGTGGGTTTGGTAGTCTTTTTCATCGGGCAGGGTAAAAGACCATGTTTTAAGGGCAGGGAGGGAGTTGTAAAAATCGAGTCTTTTATCGTCTCGGTCTATTTTTTCCACTTTTTCGGCAGCTTCGGGCGTAAGCTCGGCAATTTTGGCAAACACCTTGGTTACGTTATTGTAAGTAACCAAAGCGCGAAAAGGCTGCCCGGGCAGGTTAGCCTGCTCCACCACAAACCCGAAACTTTTGTTTAGTATTTGTTCTTTTAATGCTCTAAAATTGTTTGCGCCTATGCTTTTAGGGTGCCGACTGATGGTGGTTTCGCAAATTTCGAGGGCTTTTACGCGGTCATATTTGTTGAGTTCATTTTGTTTGGGAATGTATTTATTGGCTTGTTGGTTGTAGAATTGGGCAATGCGGTAGCTCACTTCAGCCGAAGCGGTATCGGAAATGTATTTTTTTTCCAATCGCATGAGGGCGTCAAAAAAACGCTGTTCTTTATCGGGCAGGGTACTGTTAGCCTTTACAAAATCGAGGCGTTTAAGGTCGGCATCTATGAGGGCGGGCACGTTGCCGCTTGCAAGGTGCAGTTGCAGCACCTGTTGCAGCGTAGTAAGGGCGTGGTATTTGGTAGAAAGTTTATCGGTATTGGTAAAGGCATGGGCGGCAAACTTAGGGGCATCGTCAAAAGCAGTTTCTTGCGAGAGGGTAAACTGGTCGGCAGCTTTGGTGATGCTGGCTTGGTCGTTAGCAAAATAATCAATTGCCCGATGCGCTAAGAGGTCAAACAAAGTGGGGCGGTAGGGGCGGGCGCCCAAAGGCGAAACAAGAATATCGGCATACACCTCTACCGGCGTTGTTTTGAGGCGCTCGGCATCGGCAAGCGAGGCAAGGTAAAGGTTGGTAATTTCGGTAGTAAGCCGGTTGGCATCCCAGGTTTGAAAATCGGGCAGGTTTTGGTCTGTAACCTCCGTTCGGTTCAGAATGCGGTAGCGGTTGCGCTCAAAATACTGCCAATACACATCGGCAAGCAGCGATTGCAAAACCGGTTTGAGGGGGTATTTTGCCTTTTCTATTTCTTCCCGAAGGCTCTGAACGGTTTTAGTTTCGCTGTTTTCTTCGGTAAAGGCGTTGTACTTATAGAGGTGGAGCAACGCTTTTACCGTTTGTGCGGCGTTATTTTCGGTTTTAGCCTTGTCGTAAATGGCTTGCACTACTTTACGGGCATCTTCGGTAAGCCCTTTTTTTTCCAGCTCCTGCACTTTTTTCCAGTCAGAGGCATAGTCGTTGCCGGGTGTATATTTTTCCATAGTGATGGGGGTTTTTTGTGCTTTGCTACAGCCTCCGTGTGCAGAGGTTAAAAACAGCGCCAATAACAAGGGCGCAATAAAGGCAAGGTATTGTTTCATGGAGGAAAGGGGTATGGTGATAAGTGAATTAGGGGTGTGGGTGGTTATGGCAAAACCTTTTGCCTGCAAAATAAACAAATTGCGGGCAGGTAAATATCTATGGCAGCCGTTTTTTTTAATTGGCTATGGTAAAAGATGCCATAAATGGGTGCGCGGGTGTTTGGGAGGGGGGATTTTATTGGGGAAAGTGAAAAGTGAATAGGGAAAAGTGAGAAATTGTGAATTACGAATTGCGAATGGGCTTAGTACTGACCACTCACTACTTACTACCCGATACTACCTACCAAGTACCATCTGCTATCTACCAAAACTAACCACTAACCCCAGCCAACCGTTGGCAGTAAAATTTCGTCTATATGCGCAGTAAACAATTGATACTTCAAATGATTTATGTTTAAACCTTATAGGTTTAATAAACCTATAAGGTTTTTCGCACACATGTACTCTCTCAAAAAAACCAAAAAACTTTTGCAAAAATGTTGCCTTTTTAAAACAAATACAATAACTTTGTTTGCAGAAACTAAAAAGCCCGATAGTTAAGCCTTTTTCCGATTACAACAAGGGTGAAAGCATACGTGGCAGATACCATTGCAGATGCTCTCTTGGGTGTGTTTTTTCTCCTGCCTTGCTGCCTGTATGTGTAGGTAGCCGTGAATACGCAAGATACGTTTTTTTATATTTTTTAACCCCCAAACTTTTAACAAAATGAAAAAAACATTAACTTTGCAAAGCTCTTTTGCCGACCTGCCGACCTGCCGACCTGCCGACCTGCCGAAAGTATAGCTATGGTAACCTGCTAACCAAGTTACTTATGGCTGTTTTTTGTTTGTTTTTGGGCGGCATTTTTAAGGTTGCAGCACAAGAAAATGCCTCTTTTTGTGGCACACACTACACCGAATCTGATGTGGCTTTTATCAGCGCCCACATGAGCGGTACATACCGAAATTTTTCGCAAAGAATGTCGCTATCAGGCGGCACTATCGAAATTCCGGTTCAAATACATGTTGTTTGCCCAAGTAATGCCCCAGAATCTTGTTTTCCACAAGCGGTTATAGATAATGCGCTTGCAGTACTTAATGCGTATTATGCCAATGTGCCTATGCACTTTTACGAATGTGCCGACCGAAACTATATCTATAACACGCCCGGAGTTATTTATAAAAATAATTTGTCTGAATTCACCCTCTGTAGCCCGCACGATGTGGCTAAGGTGGTTAACATCTATTTTGTGGATAAAATCTTTCCAAATCCGCCAAATACAAGTATTCCCCTTGGCTATGCCCCACCTTCTCCTTCAGTTGGTGCAGATAGGATATTTATAGCAAGGCGCACAATTACAGACGAGATAGTACAGTATCCCGACCCCGCAGGGCTCCGGCGTTTGTAAAATAGCGGTGGCGCAGTAACCCATACGTTTGGGCATTTTACAACTACTAAACTAAAAACAACATGAAAAAAATATCCTTTGCTATACTGCTTTTAATCGG
>DDVC01000206.1:762-6920 GCA_002345145.1 Bacteroidetes bacterium UBA2322 | reverse complement strand
CCATGTAAGAAACTTGGTAGTGAGAGGCGGGAATTTGCCCTTGCCACTGAAAGGAGGCAGAGGTAGGGGTAGTGCAGGCTATATTGAGGGTGGGGGCGGGTATTACCGGCAATGTATGCGATAAAATCTTCAACTTTCTTATACTAAGTGCGTTACTATTACTTGTCGTGTCTGTCGAAAGTTTAAAATATGCTATGCACAATCTAATAGTTCGATTGAGACTATTAGGAGGTAATGTTATCTGTTCAGATACAGCGGACTGATTTATAGAAATAGAAAATAACTGTTGAAAAACAGGATTAGGGCTTGATATATCAATAAATCCCAGTTTAAAATATCCTTTTTGTTGGTTGAAAAGTAGATGAAGAGTCGCATTTGAAATACCCTCGAGATTGATTTCTTCTGATAGTAAAGTAGCTAAATAAGGGGCATTAGTAGGCTCGGAAAAATTTACGTATTTATAAAATGGCCAATAACCAAACGTTGATTGTGGGACAGAGGTGGGCCAATCGGGTTGAAAAAAAGATGTGGATATATTACCAGTTTCCCATCCTGTTGGTGGAGTAAAGGGATTACTGTCAAACTCGCTCCACACAAGATAGTTGTTGTGATGTGAAAAGAAAGGGCGATGCGCACTTTGGCACATACTTTGTTTAGCTACAAATAGTTGACCGGCAGTGAATCCCCCTGGTATAACGTTATACCAATTATCCATAAAATTGTTACTTATTTCTACCGGCTCATCGCAGTAAATTCTTTTCCATGGCTCACCGGTTGTTTGAATACCACTACCACAATCTACATGATCGCGCGTGTCTGCAATATGATCATAATCATTGCCAAACTGACCATTATTACTGTTACTTTTTTGTTTAACCGGTGAAGTCTCGTCTATATCTGGAGTTGAAATTAGAGGCGAATAACCTGTACAAATACCATCATAAGGATTATTTGCAATATCAACACCATAGTAAGGGGTTGCCTCACAAGCTGAATAATTGGCTTCGTTGCAAGTAGCACTAGTACAACAAGAGCCGGAAGATGTACAACACAGATTTTGAAAAGTATGAATTAAGCCCACAACATGCCCCAACTCGTGTGTAGCAAGCGCTGTTTTCCCTCTATTAAAGCCATAAGAATTGTAAATTTCATACAGTATTACACGTAGCCAAGGATTAGCGCCACCCATTATGGAAGACCCCGAAGGATATGGCAAAATATAAATTGATATTTCATCTTCTACCTTGCCTTCTTCATCGCCATAACTATTTATGAAACCTACTCTTGTTAAATAAAATCTAAATTTTACAGATGGCGGAGCAATTGGAATAACTGTAGGATCAGGAAACCCATAGCTCATATTATAGATTGGCGCATCTGGATAAAGTTGGTTGAAAAAACTGGGGTTGTAATAAGCCCAACCACTACATATATTCATAGGCGCATTATACTCAAGACTTTCGTTGACTTTTTTTATCAAATCGTTAGCATAATCGTACCCTGTGTAGTCGTTCGGCAACAAAAAACCGGAATAACCTGCTGGGTCAGAAGTACATGCAGTTACGAATTGACAAGCATTATTTCCGGTAGGTGTGTATGCCCACAAGTTGTAAGTTGTAGACGCACTGTTATTATCCTTAACAAAATAAACTCCCACTTTTATATAGACAATACACTCATCGTCCCAGTCGCTGCAATTTCCGGGCATATACTGCAATTCTTCTTCGCCGGTAGAGCCCTCCTCCTCTATAACGCCCATACATTGAAATGGCTCGTAGGGTTCATCTGTTTGCGCCATTAAAATTGTGCTGTAACCGCCCATAAACAGTAACATAATTAATACAGCCCATTTAAATGAACAATTGTTTTCAACTCTGCGGGGGGGGGGGGCAATTTACGGATTTTTTTTCAAAATTTTTCATGATGGTTAAAAGTTTAGAGAAAGTGAAGAATACGGTGTTATTAAAGGAAATATCGGATAATAGAGATAAAGTGTATGTCTAGCCGGTAGGGTGGTTGAAATATCGGGTTACACACCCAAAAGCATCTCTAATCATATCTGCCACGTATTCTTTCACCCTCGCTTTAATCGGAAAAAGGCTTGACTATCGGGCTTTTTAGTTTCTGCAAACAAAGCTATCGTATTTGTTTTAGAAAAGCAACCTTTTTGGAAAAAATTTTTTGGTTTTTTTTGAAAGAACAAACGTGTTAAAAATATTATATTTTTACCAAGCCTATAAGATTTGAACATTAAGCATTTGGCATTTCAATTGTTTACTGTGCATATAGACGAAATTTTATTACCAACGGTTGGCTGGGCTTAGTGGTTAGTGGATAATTCATAACTCATAAAAGTTGGCAAGGTAAAAAATATCAATCTGCATAGAATAAGCGCTGGAGGAGAGGGTTTGTTTTTTTGTTTAAGCCAAAGTTTACTATCTTGCAGCCCAATTTGCCTTTTTTGCAGGTTGTTTTAAGCATGTAATAAATTACCCCACTCATACATACAAACCAAACTACCCCAAGCCATGAATTTTGAGCAAATAGCCAAACCTGCTTTGCCGCATTTGGCAGCCATTATAGTTATGCTGGTTGTTATTTTTGCTTTTTTTACCCCTTTGTTTGAGGGTAAAATTATACAGCAGTCTGATGTAATACAATGGAAGGGCATGTCGAAAGAAATAAGGGAGTATCGGGAAAAAACCGGTAAAGAAGCCCTTTGGACGAATGCCATGTTTAGCGGTATGCCCGCCTACCAAATATCGATGTGGACCTTAGACAACCTTACCAACAGGGTGCGCGGGGCTATGCAAAAGGTAATGCCCGAACCGGCAAACCTTATGCTGTTTGCCATGCTTAGCGCCTATTTGCTGTTTTGTGTAATGGGCGTGGGCTCATGGCTGGCGCTTATAGGTGCTATTGCTTACGGGTTTAGCACCTACAACATACTCATCATAGATGCCGGACACGTTACCAAGTTTTCGGCTATGGCATATATGCCTGCGGTAATAGCCGGCGTATTAATGGCATACAAAGGCAAGTATTTTACCGGCAGCGCTATTGCAGGTTTGGCAATGGCTTTTAATGTGGGCTCAAACCACTACCAAATTACCTACTACATGCTGCTGCTGTTGGCTATTTATTTCTTTATGGAACTGGTAAATGCCATACGCCAACACACCCTGCCCAATTTTGCCAAAGCCACCGCTATGCTGGGGCTGATGTTTGTACTGGCTTTTGCCTCTGATACTACCCGATTGTGGACTACCTACGAGTACTCCAAAGAAACCATGCGCGGCGGCTCGGCTTTAGAAGAAGGCAGCACTGGGCTAAACAAAGATTATGCCTTAGAGTGGAGCTATGGTAAAATGGAAACCATGACCCTGCTGGCTGCCCGATTTTATGGCGGCGCATCGAGCCAGCGCATTTCTAAGGATACCGAAACTTTTAAGGTGTTCAGAGAAAATGGCATTGCATCGGAAGAAGCGCCTATGTACTGGGGACCACAACCGTTTACCGGCGGACCGGTTTACTTTGGAGCGGTCATCTGCTTTTTGTTCCTGCTGGGCGCTTTTGTGGTAAAAGGCACTATGCGCAACTGGCTGCTTGCCGGCACCATTTTGGCAATTTTGCTGAGCTGGGGTAAAAACTTTACCCCACTTACCGATTTATTCTTTTACTACTTTCCTATGTATAACAAGTTTAGGGTGGTAAGTATGATGCTTATTGTGGCTCAACTTACCGTGCCTATGCTGGGTATTTTAGGCCTGCACAACATTATAGCCGGTAAGGTGAGCCAAAAAGAGGTATTGCGCGCCCTTAAAATAAGCGTAGGCGCACTAAGCGGGTTGCTCCTGTTTTTTATACTGTTTGGCAGCGGTTTATTTGATTTTACCGCCCTGCGAGACGAAAGTTACCCGAAAGAACTCCAAATTGCCCTGCAAAACGACCGGTTAGCCATGATGCGGGCAGATTGTATAAAAGCGCTCCTGCTCATTTTGTTTTCGGGCGGCGCTATTTGGGCATTTGTTAAAGAAAAAATTGGCATCTACCCATTGGTAGGGCTTATTGGCGTGATTACCTTGGGCGATTTGTGGACGGTAAACCAAAATTATCTTCGCCCCGATGATTATATCCGACCCAAAAATTTGGAAGAATTTTTAGCGCCCTCCGAAGCCGATAAGGTGATTTTGGCAGATACCGACCCAAATTTCAGGGTTTTTAGCTTAGACAAAAACCCCGCCTTAGACGGGCTTACCTCTTACTACCACAAATCAATAGGCGGTTACCACGGCGCTAAACTTAGCCGATACGAAGACCTTATTAACAACCAAATAAGCAATAACAACATAGCGGTATTAAACATGCTAAACATGCGCTATGTTATAGGCGAGGATAAAAAAAGTAAAAAACCGTTTGCACAAATGAATCCCGAAGCGCTGGGCAATGCTTGGCTGGTAGAAGAAATAATGCCGGTAAAAGGCGCAAAAGCCGAAATGGACTCGCTTACCAATTTTAACCCCCGAAAAACAGCCGTTGTTGACGAAACCATTTTTGGCGACTACCTCAAAAACCTGTCTGTAGAGCGAAACTTCATGGATACCATACGGCAAACCGAATACCAGCCAAACTACCTTAAATACCAAAGCAAAACCACACCCGAAACCTCGTTTGCCGTTTTTTCCGAAATATACTACAACGGCAATAAAGGTTGGAAAGCCTATATAGACGGCAAAGAAGTGCCACATATAAGGGTTAACTACGTGCTGCGTGGGTTAAAAATTCCGGCAGGTGAGCATACTGTGGAGTTTAAATTTGAGCCAAAATCATACTACACCGGCAATAAAATAAGCCTTGCAACTTCGTCCTTACTGCTGTTGCTGGTTGTGGCAGCCTTTGTTTTGCCATTCATGCCCTTTAGCCGGGGCGATAAAAAGCCCGAGCCTGCTAAAGAGCCCGATGCAACAACAGTTTAACCTGTTTTAGCATCTAAATCCGTATTGGTTTCGGGAGCCATATCTACCAATTGCCCCCAAAAACCGGCAT
This sequence comes from Bacteroidetes bacterium UBA2322, assembly GCA_002345145.1. Classification (GTDB taxonomy): domain Bacteria; phylum Bacteroidota; class Bacteroidia; order Chitinophagales; family UBA2359; genus UBA2359. The sequence goes on along the minus strand of DDVC01000206.1, from coordinate 1,874 downwards.
ATTTTGTTACCGCTACATTGCCCATTATTTTGCACTGGCAGGCAAGCCGCAAGCTATTTTCAGGTTTGTGCGGCGGAAAACTAAGTCGCCATTTTTCAACAGTTGTGGGTTTACTTGTTTTTCCTTTAACAGCCACCGCACAAGTGCCGCAAGTGCCCAGCCCCCTACAGTTAAACGTATCAGAAGCGCCGTTATGCGGGGTAAGCCCATGCAGCGCTAAGGCATCTTTTATGGTCATACCCTGCTCTACTTGCAAAATATGCTGGTTAAAAAGGAGTTGTGGCATTGGTAGCGGAGTTTCAAATTATCGCTTTAACAAGGAGATGAAAAAAAGGTTTACCAATTTTAAAAATCGGGTTGCCAAACAACGTTACTTTTAAAAGCTGTATTACGTCAAAAAAAGCATGTTCAATTTAATAATCAACAGCTTTGTTATGCAAAAAACCAAATTTACCCTCTTGCTCCTTGCCCTTACACTGGCATACGCCTTTAATGCACAGGCACAAACCCCCAAAGGCGAAAAAGTAGAAGCCGTATCACGCCCCGCCACCGACACCCCGCCACCGCCGGCATGGAAAAAAGGCGGCGAAGGAAAACTCGATTTTAGCCATACCAATTTTGGCAACTGGACACAAGGCGCACTCAACGCCACCACAGCCATTGCCAACGTTACCCTTTTTGGACACTACAAAAAAGACAAAATCAGTTGGGACAACGACGGCCGCTTTACCCTCGGTTTTGTAAATACCGAAGGTATCAGCGACTGGCGCAAAGCCGATGACGTAATTAAACTCCAATCAAAATTTGGTTACGCCCTCAGCAAAAAACTAAACTGGTCAGTATTGGGTACTTTTGACAGCCAGATTGCCCCCACCTTCAACTTTACCGGCGATACCATACCCGGCACCGATTTTAACGCCCCAAAAGTTGCCCAATTGCTGGCGCCTGCTTTTGCCACCATAGGTACCGGTATTGACTACAAACCCAATAGCTGGATTTCGGTGTATTTTTCGCCCGCTACTTTTCGCGCCCTCATCATAGCCAACCAAGATATAGCCAACTTAGGGCTGTATGGCAACCGCGTAGAAAATGGCATAGGCGATACCTTTAAA
>DDVC01000206.1:0-468 GCA_002345145.1 Bacteroidetes bacterium UBA2322 | reverse complement strand
TTAAAAAAGAAGTGGTGAAAAACGTAACCTACACCTCGCACTTAGAGCTGTTCTCTAACGTACTCAACAACCGCTTTGGCGAAACCAAACCCCAAAACATTGACGTGCTTTGGGTAAATTCTTTGCGCTTTACCGTGAACAAATTTATAGCCGCCACTGTTGAAAACACACTCCGCTACGATGACGAAGTGGTGGTGGTAAAAAACCGCGGAAAAAACGAACAATACAACGGAAAAGGCTTGCAAACAAAAAGTTTTTTCGGAATTGGCTTTACCTACAAGTTTTTGTAGTATTATTGCACCCTGTTTCGGCATTAGCCGTTTTTATACCCATTTGTAGGTTTTCATGGTTTTCATAGGTTTTTTTGTTTGGTTTTGTAGTTTATAACTGCAAGCCAACAAAGGGGGCTGCTTAACGCAAGCCTCCTTTTTTATTTTTGAGTGGTGGTGTAACCCACTTTCCGCACCC
>DDVC01000028.1 GCA_002345145.1 Bacteroidetes bacterium UBA2322 | reverse complement strand
CTGTGATAATTGCTACCAGATTGGGGTAGTGAGTACTAAGCAAAAATAACCAATTTGCGCCTTTGCGTTTTTACGTGAAAAAAATCGGGCCGGTAAATAACAATTATTCACGAAAAGCCGCAAAGGCGCAAATTGGTTATTATTGCTTAATACCATTTACCAAAACTACCCACTACTCACTTACCACTAACATAAGACACCGTAATTTGTAATCCCTCTTTAAAACTAACCAAAGGGTGGTATTGCAGTAGTTTTTGGGCTTTGCTAATATCGGCCAAAGAATGTTCAATATCGCCGGAGCGGGAATTGCGAAAAACGGGTTGTGAGTTGCTTTGCAAAATTTCGGACAACATTTGGTATAATGCTAAAACCGAAAAACGCTCGCCTACTGCTACGTTATATACCTGATTTAGGGCATCGGGATTATTAGTCAGCATGGCTCGTATGTTTACCTGAACCACGTTGGTTATAAAGGTAAAATCGCGGGTTTGGTCGCCATTACCGTTGATGTAAACAGGTTCTTGCCTGAGTAATCCGTCTATGAACAACGGAATAACCGCTGCATAAGCACCTTTTGGACTTTGGCGCGGACCAAAAACGTTAAAATAACGCAGCCCGATGAAATCCATGCCATATACTTGTGCAAAAACGCCGGCATATAACTCGGCAGCATATTTGCTAACGGCATAGGGCGAAAGCGGCTTGCCAATGCGCTCTTCTACCTTAGGCAGTGTAGGTTCAGAACCATAAACCGATGAGGACGATGCATACACTACCCGCTTAATTCCTTGCTCTTTTGCCGCTTTAACTATATTTACAAACCCATCTACATTTACAGAGGTAGTGTAATCGGGGTTTTGTATAGACCGGGGCACACTGCCTATGGCGGCTTGGTGGCAAACAATATCTATACCGGCACAGGCTTGTTGGCAAGTGGGGTAATGGCGCAGGTCGCCTTCGAGCAGTTCAAAGGCTGGGTGTGTTAAAAAGGGCGCTACATTGGAGCGAAAACCGGTACTAAAATCATCTATCGCCCGAACCCGTTTGGCTCCGTGCAGTAAAAGATACTCCACTATATGAGAACCAATAAAACCGCCGCCACCGGTTATTAAAAAAGAAAGCGAACTGAGGTCATGCTCAAAAAAAGGCTTTAAATACAAGGAAGTCAATGGTATAAAATTGGGTTAAACTAAAATTGAACAAGCAAAGGTTTCATCGGGAAGCCGGACTTATCCGTACATTTTTTCGTAATACAGCAGGTATTCGCCCGATGTTACATGGTTCAACCAGTCTTCGTTGGCTAAGTACCAATCAACCGTTTTTTCCAAACCTTGCTCAAAGGTAATACTTGGTTTCCAACCCAGCTCTTGGGCTATTTTGGAGGCATCTATGGCATAGCGGCGGTCGTGTCCGGGTCGGTCTTTCACAAAATGGAGCAGTTTGGCAGAATCGCCCGGGTTTCGGTTCAATTTTTTGTCCATAATTTGGCATAAAAGGTGGAGCAGGGTTATGTTTTGCCACTCGTTATGCCCGCCTATATTATAAGTTTGCCCGGTGGCGCCTTGGTGGTAAATAAGGTCAATGGCGGCGGCGTGGTCTTCTACCCAAAGCCAGTCGCGGGTATATTTACCATCGCCATAAACGGGCACGGGTTTACCGTTTTTTAGGTTGTTAATAGCCAACGGAATCAGTTTTTCGGGAAACTGAAAGGGTCCGTAATTATTGGAGCAATTGCTCACTACCACCGGCAGCCCGTAAGTATGCCAGTAAGCGCGCACCATATGGTCGGAAGAGGCTTTGGAGGCAGAGTAAGGCGAGCGCGGGTCGTAGGGGGTATTTTCGGTAAATAAACCTTCGCTACCCAGCGAGCCATATACCTCATCGGTAGAAACGTGGTAAAAACGTTTTTCCTCTGGGTTGTTTGCCCAGGCATATCGGGCGGCGTTGAGCAGGTTTACCGTTCCCACTATATTGGTCATCACAAAATCGAGCGGGCTTGTTATAGACCTATCCACATGCGATTCAGCCGCCAGATGTATGACGCCGTCAAACCTGTAAGCCTCAAACAATTCGGTTATAAAAGGCACATCGGTAATATCGCCTTTCACAAATACGTAGTTATCGGCATTGGCAATGTCTTTCAGGTTTTCTAAATTGCCGGCATAACTCAATTTGTCTAAATTTACAATCAGGTACTGTGGGTAATGCGTAACAAGCCGTCTTACCACATGCGAGCCTATGAATCCTGCGCCGCCGGTTATTAACAAAGTATGTTGCATTAGTAAAATTTTTGTGCTGCACGAGCATAGTAGCTACATCATTTCAAGTTGCAGCTATACGGTTATTGTTTAAAAAATGGTAGTGTGTAAGTATGGATTTCGTTTTGCAGACGCACAAAATAAAACCCTTTTTGGAGATGCTGAATGTTGATAGCCGGTTGCTCGGCAGCAGAAAAATAAAACGTTCCCGATGTTTGCCCTGTAAGGTTATACAAAGTAACTTCAAAACTGCCAAAACGCTCACAAAGTTGAAAGGTAAGGATATTTTGTGCAGGGTTTGGGTAGAGTTTTACATCGGGCAGATTGGGCATAATATCGGCATTGCCCGAAAAATCATACACTTGTAAGGCTTCTTTAAAACAAGTCAGTACATTATCGGCAGATGGAGGCAAGGTTTCAAACCAACTGAAATCGTACAGCCAGTCCCAGTAAATCCACGGAAAATTAAACTGGTTTGCTAAAGCAGCCACTAACCCAATCCAGTTGCATCGGCTTTGAGCATCGGCATAAACGCCCACGCCAAACTCGCCTAAAAAAACCGGCACATTGTGTGTTTGCCGCCAGTTGGCAACTGAGGTAAAGGTGTTTACCAAAAGCGTATCATTGTTGTTGAGCGGAAAAACCGTACCGGTAGGAAACGGAAACGGCTCGGCCCACGGAAAACCTTGGTGGGTAAAATTATAGGGTTCGTAGGTATGAAAGGTGTAAATGATGTTGTTATCGGGATAAGGGGTAGTTATTGCCAAAGCCAATCCCAAATTAGCCGCATGTGCGCCAATAACTATGCTGTGTTCATTGGTTACAGTGCGTACAGAATCGAGGCAGGCTTGGTAAAACGGGCGTATATAAGGCTCAGGAATCAGCAGTGGCGGCTCATTCCAAATTTCAAACAAGTATCGGTTGGGGTCTAAATAGGCATACCTTTGTGCCATTTGTTTCCACATAGCCGCCATTCGGGGCACAAGCTGCTGGTAGTTGCTAACGGTTACTTCCCAGCCATGGTGGTTGTCAATTAAGAGTATCATGTCAAAATCGGCAGCCCAAATAATGGCAGAATCAATTAAGGCAAAAAGCAGGTTATCGGTATGAACCGTATAGGGTGGCTGTTCATCGGTAACATATTCAAAACTCACAGGCAATCGGAGGCTTCTGATGCCGGCGGTGTGCATAGCTGCTATGTGTTGTCGGGTATAACCTGTTGGGTTGGGATAATTGGTTTGCCAATACGCCTCTAACCAGTTTGATAAATTTTGCCCCTTGTTTAACCGTTCTGCACGTTCATAAGCTACCGACTGCCCCAATACGCCTTGTGTTTTAGTTGTGCCTAACAGTAACAATAAGAAAAATGCCCAAACAACAAGCCTTTTTGTTTGCATATCTTTTTTTGAGGCGCTAAGTTAGGGTAAATTTTGGTAAGTGGCAGCGGTTTCTTTAATCTACAAATTTAACAGACAGATGCGCACTTTGCCAAAAACCTTAATAAATGAATGAGTTGGTTGTTTTTGTTGCATAAATACAATCAATATATGGCAAAATGCAATAGCGCTTCATCTAAAATGAATGTATTGCGCGCATTATTTTGCTCAATCTTATGGAGATAATACCCGATAAACATAGGTTACGGCAGAATTTTGTAACTTTGTGCCATGCTAATTATTATTTAGCCCAAAAGTTTGCAACTCACTAATGACTCATTTAAAGTTTAGAAAAATAGCCCTTTGTATCACTATTCTTTGTGCTTGGCTGGGTATTATAGCCTGCAACCAAAATCCTCAAACCAATGCCAATCCAACCGCAGCACCTACCACCCCGCCAAACGGAGCAGATGCCGATAAGGAGGCTGCAAAAGCTGCCATAAGTAAAGGTTTGGCGCATATAGATGCCCTAACCCAACCCATAGAACCCAATGCGGCTTTGGTTTTACATTACCTGCAACGCAAGTTTTCGCTCAACCAAAAATATGCGTTTACCCATTTTTACCCCACCTACCCCATAGCCGGACCCAAAGGTAAAGCTATGGAAAGAATGGTGAACCCCAATGCCACCGCTACACTTGCCGACTTGGGAGAACGCAGAAAAGGCGCAACCCTGTTAGATAACCTATCTAACACCTCTTATATGATGAACTGCGCCCTCATGTGTGATAAAATACCCCTGCCCGATGACTTTTTTGACCTGCTGGAGCAGCAAACCCTTTTAGACCGATATTTCCTTACCCATGCAGCCATGTCATTGCAATGGTTGCAAGAAAATAACTGCCTTACAGAGCCTAATAACGCCCAACAACTCAAAACCAAGCAACATGAACTCTTGGTAAAATTGATTGTTAATTTGGGCAAACCCACCGACTTACAAATGGAAGCCATTGCCACACTTTTATATACCGGCGGGCAAAACCTCCTTCAAAAATCATGGATAGATGCCATTATTAAAAGCCAGTTGCCCAATGGCGGCTGGGCTTTAGGCGATTTTTCGACCGATAAACCGCATAACCACGCCACCGTACATGCACTTTGGGTGCTGCTGGAATACGTTTACCCCACCGCCCCGCAAACCAACTGGATAATGCGGTAACAACTCCCATTCTCTCCCATTTCCTTCCATTTTTACACCTTAATTCTTCCTTACTACATGTTTTCTTCTAACAACGAATTTTTAAGCAGACACCTCGGACCTAATAAGCAACAAACGGAACAAATGCTCCAACAAATAGGGGTGGCATCAATAGACGAACTCATCAGCCAAACCATACCCGATGGCATTAAGCTCGCTAAACCACTCCATTTAGGCAACCCCATGACCGAGTATGCCTATATGCAATACATAACCCAAATTGCCCAACAAAACAAACTGTGGAAATCTTATTTGGGTATGGGTTTTTATGATACTATAACCCCGGCAGTTATTCAGCGCAATATCTTTGAAAATCCGGGCTGGTACACCCAATACACGCCTTACCAGTCCGAAATTGCTCAGGGAAGGTTAGAAGCCCTGCTCAATTTTCAAACTATGGTGGCTAACCTTACCGCCATGCCCATAGCCAATGCCTCGCTTTTAGACGAAGCCACCGCCGCCGCCGAAGCCATGCAAATGCTACATAGGGTAAAAAACAAAAAACCCGGGCAAGAAATGAACACTTTTTTAGTTTCCGATACTTGTTTGCCCTACACCATTGATGTGCTGAAAACCCGCGCCCAACCGTTGGGAATCAACTTAATAATTCAAAATCACAACGATTTTTCTTTTACGCCCGATGTTTTTGGTTGCCTGCTCCAGTACCCATCGCATACCGGCAGCGTTTACAACTTTGAAAACATCTGCACTGCCGCACATGCTGCCCAAGCTTATGTAGCCGTAGTATCGGATTTAATGAGCCTGTTATTGCTCACCCCGCCCGGTCAGTGGGGCGCAGATGTGGTGGTGGGTAATAGCCAAAGGTTTGGTGTGCCCATGGGCTACGGCGGTCCGCACGCTGCTTTCTTTGCTACACGCGAAGAATTTGTGCGCCAAGCCCCCGGCAGAATCATAGGTGTTTCGGTGGATAGAAACGGTAAACAAGCCTACCGCATGACCCTCCAAACCCGCGAACAGCACATTAAACGCGATAAAGCTACCTCAAACATTTGTACCGCTCAGGCGTTATTAGCTATTATGGCGGGCATGTATGCCGTTTACCACGGACCCGAAAGCCTGCGCCGTATTGCCACCCGTATCCATATACTTACCACGCAGCTCAACAGCCAGCTCCATACCTTGGGTTATAAACAGGTTAATACCTACTACTACGATACCCTGCTCATAGACCTCAGCTCGCACAGCTCTACATCGGGCTTGCGTGTGCGCAGAGTTGCCGAGTCGGAACAAATAAATTTCCGCTATTTTACCGATAATCCCGATTTAATAGGCATCAGCCTTGATGAAACTACCACCGTAGCCGATATTGAGCAGATTGTGCGCATTTTTGCCGAGGCGGTCAACGAACCCCTGCCCAATACCCCTGCTAATGATACATGGCTCCCCAATGATTTACTTCGTACCGATGCCGTTTTAACCCACCCGGTATTTAACAGCTATCACTCAGAAACCAACATGCTCCGGTACATTAAAAAATTAGAGGAGCGCGACCTATCGCTTACCCGATCCATGATTCCGCTGGGCTCTTGCACCATGAAACTAAATGCTACCACCCAGTTGCAGCCTGTTAGTTTTCCGCAGTTTAGCAAGTTGCACCCGTTTATACCCTTAGAACAAGCCGCCGGATACAAACAGGTGTTTACCCAATTAGAGCAAGCCCTTTGCCAAATTACCGGTTTTGCAGCTTGTTCTTTACAACCCAACTCGGGCGCACAGGGCGAGTATGCCGGATTAATGACCATAAGAGCCTACCACCACAGCATGGGCAACACGCATAGGGATATTACCCTTATTCCCTCTTCGGCACATGGCACCAACCCCGCCAGCGCAGTTATGGCAGGCATGGAGGTGGTGGTGGTAAAATGCGATGAACAAGGAAACATAGACCTAACCGACCTGTACCAAAAAGCCGAACAATATGCTCCCCGATTGGCTGCCATGATGGTTACTTACCCCTCTACGCACGGCGTTTTTGAAGCAGGTATAAAAGAAGCCTGCCTTATTGTGCACCAGTTTGGCGGGCAAGTGTATATGGACGGCGCTAATATGAATGCGCAGGTAGGTTATACCAGTCCTGCCATGATAGGCGCTGATGTTTGCCATTTAAACCTGCACAAAACATTCAGTATTCCGCACGGCGGCGGCGGTCCGGGCATGGGTCCTATTTGTGTGGCGGCTCATTTGGCTCCTTTTATACCCACACACCGGTTACTAAACCAAGGTTTTGAGCCATCGGGAGCTGTATTAACCTCAGCGCCTTGGGGTAGCGCCAGTATCCTGCTCATTTCGCACGCTTATATACACCTGCTGGGCAGTCAGGGGGTAAAAGCCGCTACTGCAATAGCCATACTAAACGCCAACTATATCAAAAGCCGGTTAGAAAAATTCTATGATGTATTGTACGTGGGCGCTAACAACCGCGTGGCACACGAACTGATTATTGACCTGCGCAATTTTAAACGCACCGCCGGCGTAGAAGCCGAAGACGTAGCCAAACGACTGATGGATTACGGGTTTCATGCACCTACTGTTTCTTTTCCGGTTGCAGGTACGGTAATGATTGAACCCACCGAAAGCGAAGATAAAAACGAACTTGACCGTTTTTGTGATGCCATGATTGCCATCCGTTCCGAAATTGCCGAATTGGAAAATGGCGTAGCAAACCCGCAAGACAATGTGCTTAAAAATGCCCCACACACCATTCAGGAACTCACTGCCGATGAATGGAATCATGCCTACTCCCGAAAAAAAGCTGCTTACCCCTTACCCTACTTATTGGAACATAAATTCTGGACTTCTGTTGCCCGAATAGACAATACCTATGGCGACCGCCACCTTATGTGTACTTGCCCGCCTATGGAAATATACGAAATGGGCGTTTAGTATTGGGTAGTGGGTAGTCAGAAGTGGGTAGTGGTAATCGTCATCCGCAATCCACAACTCATAACCCATAACTAACCGCTAATAACTAATAACTAACAACTAACAACTTTCCATGAAAAAATACATTTCCCTTTTTGCTTTATTTGTTTCGGTGGTGTTTTTCAGCCATTGCAAAAAAGAAAACACACCCAACGTAACCGGTTTTTATGTAGGTTCTACCCAAAGAACTACTACTATATCTGACGGCTCAAACATTACAACCTCCGACACCACATTTACCCAAACCATAGAAGTACGTAACTTAAACTCCGACAGCATTGCCATAGGGAATAACCATTTCCTTGCAAACGATGTGTATCAGTACTTTTTGCAACAGGGAACCCAATATGCTTACTCAGCCCGATTTAATACCGAAGAAGACAGTCTGATTATTCAAATATACGAATACAATACCCAAGCAGGCGGGTTTTCACAAGCAGACACTGAATTTAAGGGGAAAAAACAGCAGTAATTTTGCGGGTTTACCAAGTTTTGCGGTATTTTTGGCTATATTTGCACCCCTATTTGGTAAACCCTCAATTATTGTTTGACCTATGAGCATGTCTGTGCAAGGTTACTACCGCTATCCCACCGTTTTTGAAGACCAAGTTGTATTTGTTTCGGAAGATGATTTATGGTGTTGTTCTTTAAAAGGCGGAAACGTTCACCGGCTTACGGCTAACTTGGGTGCGGTTATGCAGCCTTGTTTTTCTGCCGATGGTCAGTATATCGCTTTCATAGGTACCGAAGAAGGTCCTACCGAAGTATATGTAATGCCTGCTGTTGGTGGTACTGCCCGCCGGCTTACCTTTTTGGGCAGTATTACCATGCTGGCAGGGTGGAATGGCAATAACATCGTTTTTGCCAGCACATACGGACAACCGGCAAGCCATGCCACTGCCTTATACGAAGTAAGTCTTGATGGCGGTTTGCCACGCAGATTAAACCAATACGGACCCGCCCGAAGCATCAGTTTTAACCAAAACGGCGGCGTAGTTTTAGGCAGGCACACCCGCGATGCCTCTTACTGGAAACGCTACCGAGGCGGCACCGCCGGCGTGCTTTGGATAGACCCACAAGGAACAGGGGAGTTTGCTAAACTTCAACCCGTAACCGGAAACTATAACTGCCCGCTTTATATAAACAACAGAGTGTATTTTATTGTGGACCACACCGGCGTAGGCAACATCTGCTCCTGCCTGCCCAATGGAACTGATTTTCAGCAGCACACCCACCACAAGGGTTTTTATGCCCGAAATGCACAAACAGACGGCAAACATATTGTTTACCATGCCGGCGGCGACCTCTATAAACTGAACCTCCAAACTAATAAGAGCCAGTTAATTAAAATAGACTACCACTCGCCCCGTATTCAGCGAAACCGCCGCTTTGTTCCCGCCGCCCAATATACTGAAAGTTTTGACCTTAACCCTATCGGTAGCCACCTCAGCATTGTTACACGCGGTAAAATGTTTACTTTTGGCAATTGGGAAGGCGCTGTTACCCAATTAGGCGACCGTACAGGACTGAGCCGATATAAACTCAGCCGTTGGCTCAAAGATAATAAACGCATGGTTGCCGCCACAGATATAAGCGGCAACTACCGCATTTGCATTTACCGGATAGATACCGGCGAGCAGGTTAAACATTTTGACCAAGTGGACATAGGGATACCTTACGCCATTGAAGTATCGCCCCAAAAAGACGAAATTGTGCTGACCAATCACCGTCAGGAACTGATATGGCTCAATTTAGATACCGGCGACCATGCCATAATAGACCGTGCCGATAAAGGTACGCCATTCGGGTTGCCTTTTACCTGGTCGCCCGATGGCAATTGGATTGCCTACTCTTTTCCGGTTACCCAGCAAACTTACGCCCTTAAACTTTACGGTTTTGAAACAGGTCAGTCGCACCAAATTACCAAACCGGTACTGTATGATTTTGACCCCGTTTTCCACCCAAGCGGAAAATACCTGCTCTTCCTGTCGGCTAGAATCTTTAACCCTGTTTACGACAAATTACAGTTCGACCTCAATTTTCCGCGCGGCACCATGCCCTACCTCATCACCCTCCAAAAAGATACACCCTCGCCCTTTGTGCCGGTGCCAAAAAGCATAGACGAAGACGAGGAAACCCATATACACCACCGACACCCCGAACTGGAACGCAAAGAAACTGACGCCGAAGATAAAAAGAAAGATAAAGCCGTTCCAAAAATAGTTATTGACTTAGAAGGCATTGAAGACCGCATTGTGCCCCTGCCCGTGCCCGAAGGCGACTACCGACAAATCAGCGCTACTAAAAATAAAATTTTCTATCTAACTTACCCCATCGAAGGCGCCCGATATGCCGAACCCGGCTCTAAGGGTTCTTTATGGGCTTACAACTTAGATAAGTTAGAGGAAACCCTTTTTGCACCGGCTGTCAGTTACTTCCGTTTATCAGCCGATAGTAGGGTCTTAGCTTATTATTCCGATAAACGCATTAGGGTTGTGAGTACCGATATAGACTCTTGTAAAAATAAAGACGAAGACGGCTATAACAGAAAATGCGGCTGGATTGACCTAAACCGCATGAAACTCTCCGTAGAACCCGGCGCTGAATGGCAACAAATGTTTACCGAAGCATGGCGACTCCAAAATGAGTTCTTCTGGTCGCCTACCATGAGTAATATAAACTGGAAAAAAGTATATGACCTATACTCCCCACTGGTACTCAGAGCCAATACCCGAAGCGAAATATCTGATATTATCTGGGAACTTCACGGTGAGTTGGGCACCTCGCACGCCTACGAAATGGGTGGCGATTACAAACCTCGTCCTGCTTATTACGTGGGCTTTTTGGGCGCTGATATGGAGTATTGTGCCGAACACAACGCCTATAAATTTACCCGAATCATCAGCGCTGACCCCTGGCAAAACCAAACGCCGCCGCCACTAAAACGACCAGGGGTTAATGTAACCGAAGGTATGCTGCTGCTGGCTATTAACGGACAACGCCTTAACCAAGCCGAAACGCCCAATAAACTGCTCGTAAACCATACCAAAACCGAAGTGCAGCTTACCGTAGCCAACCACGACGGCAGCAATGTAAGGCAGGTTACCGTTAAAACCGTTCCCTCCGAAGCCATGCTCCGCTACCGCGAATGGGTAGAAGCCAACAAAAACTATGTACACCAAGCCACCGGCGGCACCGTAGGCTATGTGCATATACCCGATATGGGACCAAACGGATATGCCGAGTTTCACCGCTACTACCTTACCGAGTATAACCGAGACGGACTTATTATTGACGTGCGCTTTAACGGCGGTGGGCACGTATCGCCGCTGCTGTTGGAAAAACTTGCCCGAAAACGGTTGGGTTTTGACCTTACCCGATGGGTGGGCTACGAACCCTACCCCGCCGAATCGCCGGCAGGTCCCATTGTAGCCATTACCAACGAACAAGCCGGCTCCGATGGCGATATTTTCAGCCACTCTTTTAAAATGCTTAAATTGGGTAAACTCATTGGTATGCGTACCTGGGGTGGCGTTATTGGCATCTGGCCCCGAAACGGCTTGGTTGATGGCACGCAAACTACACAGCCCGAATTTTCTTTCTGGTTCAAAGATGTGGGGTGGAGGGTAGAAAACTATGGCGCTGTGCCCGATATAGAAGTGGACATTGCACCCCAAGAACACGCCGCCGGCATAGACCCCCAACTCGACCTTGCCATAGCCGAAGTATTGGCTGAACTGAAAACCAACCCGCCCCTTAAACCCGATTTTAGCAATAAACCCGATTTGAGTTTGCCTTGGTAAATGGTTAAGCTCTTTAGTGTATTTTCCAAAATGCACAACGGTACAGGGTAGTTTTTGCCCTTAACCCTGTTGTTAAAAGAAAGCAATTTTTAGCAAATTTGCCATTGCTTACCCTATTTCTCTGCCACTGCCAGCAAATCAAAGCAGGTGTGGGTAGCGGGAGCGGTGTAGTAATCGGCATAACCAATATCGGTTACCAATTGTTGGTTTTGGTTGAGCAGCAAACGGCGGTTGAGGCGGTTGAGCAGGTCGTAGGGAATTTGGAGCAGTTGTCGGGGCAGGCGGTATTGGAGGTTAAACAGGTCAAATCGGGTAAAACGGCGTACCGATGCCTTGTTTTGCTCGTAGTATGCCATTACCTTTTCATTGCCATACACACCCTGCATGTTTACATGGGTAAAGTATTGTTGGAGTAGCGCCGTTAGCTCTTCGGGTGTGTACTCGCGTACATGCCAAGGGTTTCGGGTTAATGACATGGGGCGGTTGGGGGTACTCAATATGAGTTTACCGCCGGGTTTTAGTACGCGGTGTATTTCTTTTACCAACTCCACATCGGGTTCTATATGCTCTATCACCTGAAACGACGCCACAAAATCAAAGCTATTATCACTATAAGGTAACGGCGGCACACTCAACTGGGCAAAAGAAACATGAGCAAACCCCTGAGCCGACTGTGGCAGTTGGGTTTGGTACTTATCTATGGCTACATATTGGGCAGCATGGGGCGCTAAAATGTTGATGCCGTACCCCTCGCCGCAGCCTACTTCTAATACTGTGCCGCCAATGAGTTGGGCGGCAAAATTATAGGCTACTAAGTGGCGTTGGTAAATTACATTGTCAGAAACATCGTGCGAGGAAACGCGTTCGGCGGTTTGCATAAATGGGAATGGAGTTATTGGGTTACGATGCAAGGACGCAAAGAAAAAAAAGTTTAACCATTCAAGAGGCAGAAAAAGTTAATGCGGGGTACGGTACAAGTACCGTAACTACCCGGCAGACGGGTACAACAACCGATTAAAAGTTATCCATTTGGAAATCGGAAAACTGGTAGGCAGTTTTGAGGGCAGTTTTTATTTGGTTGAGTTTAGTGAGGTAGTTATTGTAATCATCGGAGCCGGGCTGGGCATAAACGGGTTCATTTCCTAAGAGTGCGAGCAGATTAGTTGCATTGGCAGTAGGTGGGTTAAAATAGCGGAGTGCGCCTAAGTAAACCCAAAACCCTGTCCAGTGTCGGTTTAGCAGGGGCAGGTTTTGGGCGGGTGTGCCGTAGTTGGGCAGTTGGGATAAGAGGGCGTTGAGGTGGTGTATGGCAGTGGCGGCAGTAAGGCGTTGCCATTCGGTAAGCAGGGTTTGCCGGGCGGTGGAGCGCTGTAAGTCTGATTTGTTGGTAATGGCAGTGCGTCCGCTGAGCCATGCGTTAAACAAGGTTTCGGTAAAATTGGTTTGGGCATCACCTATGCCATCGCGTTGGGCGGCAAGGGCGGCAAAGGTAAAAGTAAATTCTTGGGTAAAATTGATAAGTTGGTCGTTGTTATGGTCGGCATAAGGGGTGTTTTGCCAGTATTCATCGGGGTAAAGGGGATAAAATATGGCTGCTCCAAAACAGCCAAAGGCTTTATCCCATGCGTTTTCCATAGCGGTATAGTTGGTTCGGGCAAGCAAATTGTTATTGGCATTGCTGCTGATATTACCCAATAACCGAACGCCGTTTGCCAAAAAAACCGAAGTAGCTAAGGTAGCGCTAACTGCCATGCTGAGGTCAATGCCCTGTGCGGTGGTGTAAACTGCCGGCGTACCCAGCAGGGCGGGATTTTGGGAGCGGGTGGCTATGGTATCAAACCATTGCAGGAGTTGGGTATTGGCATTAAAGGTATTCACCACACTTGCCGATAACCTTTGCTTTGCGGCAATTTGGGAGTAGGTTGCTTGGTAGGAGGCAAAGGGCGGCACCGGTGTAATAATGGGTTTGGTATGGCTGGTGTCTTGATACCATTGGGTAAAATTGTTGAGGGTAACAGAGGCAGCGCCGGGTTGTGCCAATTGCTCTATAGTTTGGTTAATGGCAAGGGTTAAAAGCTGGTAAACCACTTCGTTTTGATAGTTTACCGATGAAGAATCGCCCCGTTTAAACCGGTAGGTATCGGGCAGGGGCAGTTGGTACAGGCAATCGCCATTATCGGCAAGGGCATTGGGGTTGTAATTGAGGGCGGTTATATCGGTACAGCCCTTTTCTTTAAAAACGCAGCCGGTTATGCTTTCCAAGCATACCAGTAAAATGGCTGTAACGATGATTTGCTTCATACGGTTAAAATTAGTCTTACCTACCAGGTTATTATGCCATCGGGTTTTAGCAGATGCCTGAGTTTTCAATCCAATTCCAGCCAGTCTAAGCTGCGGTCTTGCTGTTTGATGCGTTTAATAAATTCTTTTGTTATTTGTTCTTCCGTATAATCGGGATATTGAGCCTTAATGCCGGCACGTATGAGTTTTCCGTGAAACTCAATGAAGGCAATACCTAAGGCAAAGCGCTCTTCGGGCGTTTTTGACATGTAAATTTGGTATTGCAAATCGGTAATATGTTGGGGAGTGTCTTTCATATTTTACCATTTAAATGTTTCTACCAAAACACCACGCCATCGGGCTTAAGCAGGTCTTTAACCTCTGTAAATGGGATATATATTCGTTGTTCGCCCATTACATAGGGGGTAATTTCGTAGGGGTTGTAGAGGAAGGTAATGCCTTTTAGGGATAGGGCAAAATTGTTGTTGAGTTCAAAGGTATCTTCAAAAAATCCGTATTCAGATAATGGTTTTTTGGGTGGTATATTGTGCAATTTGCGCATTTTTTGCTCGGCAATGGCGGTTAGTTTGGGTTGGTAGCCGGCTTTAAAAATATCGGTCAGTTCTATTTCTTTACCGGTGGTGAGTTTAAAATTGTGGAATGTTTCGGCGCTGTTGGGGTGAGCGCCGCCCATGTAAACATAGTTGGCAAAACCAATGCTGAGGATATTGGCATCGTTTAGGTAAATTTCGGGCATGATTTCAAATTCCCAACTTGTTTTAAAATCTGTTTCGGTGTTCACTTCATTAAACTCCTTGCAAAACCGGGCTGCGGCTTCTTGAGGATTAGTAGGATTTTCGGAAGGCATTGATTCGGAAAGGATTTGCATAATGCGTCCGTTAATGGTTTGCATAATTTGGGCATTACCTTCCGAAATAAAAGTAATATCGGGATAAACCACTTCAAAATGGCAGCAGGTTTCATCGGTATTGCAGTTGCCTTCGGTTTTTACAATGCGGCGTATAGCCATGTTTGCCGATGCTTTTGCGGAGCGCTCGGTTAGTTCAAAGGGCAGGCTTCGTTTACCATCGGCGCTTTTCCAGGTGCCGGTCATTTTACCATCGGGCAAAATTTTACCGCTAAATTCGCCCGATTGACCGTATTCGCCCTTAGCATCTTCGCCAAATTCGAGGAGGGTAAATGAGCCATCGGGGGTTAGGTTGTCTTTGTTATCGGGCGCAATTAACTCAAGGTGTGCCCCTATTTTAGTGTAGCTGTAACTGCCACTAAGCCTGTTTGCTACTTTGAGCAGGCGCATTTCTATTTCGGCAGTACCTACTTTTCCCTGCATAATTTTGAAAAACCCGTCTGATACAGCCTCGGTTGGGGGGGCGTTGGTTGGGGCGGCATCGGAAACTTTAAACTCTTTTCCGGCAGCCGATGATTGGGCGTTATTGCCGGTATTGCCGGTATTGTTATTGCAGGCAACAGCCATTGCCAAGAACAACACCAACAGAAATAATGAACAGATAGGTTTCATGGCAATGTATTTTTGGGTTTGCTTAGGATAGCAGGCAGGGGAATAGGTGGACTTTATTAAGGCATTTAGGGTAATTAAAACATTACTCGCTTAACTCGGGCACCGGCGCTACTTTGTAACCCAGTATTTTGAGCATCGATTCGGCTTCCTGTTCCGGTGCAAAAAGGCGGGTGGTAACTTCGCCGGTTTCGGGATTGCGTTGTATGAGTACATGCTTGGGGCTGGGTAACAGGCAGTGTTTTATGCCGCCATAACCCGATAAGGACTCTTGGTAAGCGCCGCAGTGAAAAAAGCCAAGGTAGAGTTTTTCATCTTCTTTGTTTTCAGCCATCTCCTTGCCATTTCCGTTAATTCGGGGCAGATAAAGATTGTTTCGGTGCAGTTTTGAGCTGTAAAAATCGTTGCCATCGCAGCTAAGCCCGCCAATGGTAACGGTTTGGTAGGGGTTTTGCCATTTGTTTATGGGAAGCAGGATAAAACGCTGTTTAATACCATAAATATCGGGCAGGGTGGTCATCATAGAGCCATCAAGCATGTACCACGATTCGCGGTCGTTTTGTTGTTTTTCGGCAAGTACAGAAAACAGAATAGCGCCGCTTTCGCCTACGGTAAAGTTGCCAAACTCGGTAAAAATATCAGGCGTATCCACGTTTTCCCGTTCACAAATTTCTTTAATTTGGCGCACAATTTCGCTTATCAGATACTCGTAATCTATGTTAGAATCAAGGGCGTACCTTATGGGCAAACCACCGCCAATGTTGAGCATGGTGAGCTCGGGGCATACTTTTTTCAAATCGCAGTACAAAGACAGTACTTTGGTAAGTTCGCTCCAATAGTAGGTTTCGTCTTTAATGCCTGTGTTGATGAAAAAGTGAAGCATTTTTAGCTTAAAGCGCGGGTTTTGCCGTATGGTGTTTTCATAAAACGGAATAATATCTTTATACCTTACGCCCAAACGCGAAGTATAAAATTCAAAAGTAGGCTCTTCTTCGGCGGCAATGCGTATGCCCAATTTTACCTCCGTATCGGTTTGCAGGTATTTGGCATAAAAGTTAAGCTCTTCCATATTATCTATTACCGGTATTACATTATGATGCCCTTCATTTATGAGCCGGCTAATGCGTCTAATGTACTCACGGGGTTTAAACCCGTTGCAAACAACATAGGTACTTTTGCTTATCTTACCTTCCTTGTAAAGGCTATACAGCAAGTCTATATCATAGTTTGATGATATTTCTAAGTGAATATCGTTGTTGAGCGCTTCGTTGAGCACATACGAAAAATGCGAGCTTTTGGTACAAAAACAGTAATAATACTTTTTGTCGTACCCATGAGCATCAAAGGCAAGCTGAAACAGTTTTTTTGCTTTTTGAATTTGCGAACTTATTTTGGGCAGATAGGTAATGCGCAGCGGCGTACCGTACCGGTCTATAAGTTGTTTAAGCGAAACATCGTGAAAATACAAGTATCCGTCAATTATTTTGAAGCCTTCGGTAGGGTCAAAACTTTGCTCCATTAAGTCAATATACCTGTTTGTCATCGGTGCGGCACGTAAAATTTGGAGTGATAAAAGTGGTTTACAAAATTTGGTGCAAAGAAAACATAAAAACAATCTATTTCAACTAAAAAAGCGCCGGTAATGTTTAATTTAGGCTAAAAATGTTGTAAATTTGCCATTAAATAGCAATCAATTTATTTTTGTTGCCCGATGAAGTGTCATCGGAACTTTTTTGCCCTTTTTTATGCCAACTTGTTACCTTTGCCCCATGTTGCATTTTGAACCGCCCGATGTGTGATGTTGCTTGCGTTAGCAAAGGCAATTACATTTTCTTTACCACCCTTGTATTTGCTCATTTTTGGGTACATTACGGCAACTAACTGCCTTTTGTGCTTGTAGGCTGCCATTGTGCGTGGTAAAAGGTTTTTACCTGATTTTCGTAGTTTTTACCTTTGGATTTTGCATATAAAATGGCAAAATTTGCAACATTTTCTATTTTTCTTCACTTTCCAACCATTTTACAACTAAACTCTTTAAAAATTTGTGTATGGAAAACATAAAACATAAATCAAAAACTCATCATGCTGCCAACGGCAACCATGCCGTTACCGACCAGCAAAATGCCGACTTGCTCGCCCAAAGAGAACGACAAAAACAAGTAGCCCAAAACGAACGCAAAATTTATGTGTCGAGCGAAATAGGGCAGTTGCAAAGGCTTATTGTGCATAGCCCCGATGCAGGTATTGGTAAAGTAGTTCCCCGAAAATCGCAAGACTGGCTCTACGACGATATTGTTGACATAGACAAAATGCGTGCAGAGTACAATGAATACTTGCAGGTGCTGCTGTGGGTGTTAGACCCCGATAAAATACGCGGGGTAGATATTACCGAGGATTTTTACAAACCTACCCGAAAAAATGCCTATTACAACTCAGATAAGGTATTAGATGTAGAATATCTGCTGGTAAACATATTAGAAAAGCCCGATGTGCGCGTAAGGTTGGTTACCCACGTTTGTGCTGCCGAAAAATGCAGCCTGCGGGTTATTAACCGCTTATTGGCTTTAGAAACTAATTTGCTGGCAAGGGCGCTCATTACCGGCATCATCAGCTCTGAAAAAGGCGATGAGTTTATTTTTCCGCCTATTCCTAACCTTATTTTTACCCGCGATATTGGCATAGTGGTAAATAACTACCTGCTGCTCACCAAACCCGCACAGTTGGCGCGTACCCGTGAGGCAATTCTTACTAAATACATTGCTTGTTATGCCTTGTTTCCTGATGCCGGCGATTTTGAAGAATTGGTGATAGAAATAGACGGCGACCGCAGCTTCCTGCTAAACGAAGCCGATGTGCCCGAAGTGGCTACCATTGAAGGCGGCGATGTGATGATGATTAGCCCCGACCACCTGATGATTGGTTGCAGCGAGCGCACTTCTTCTAAGGGTATTGAAAACGCTATCAGGCAACTGTTTCGCCGAAATGCCGTACAAAAAGTAACGGTTATTAAAATTCCGTCTAAACGCGATTATATGCACATTGATACCGTTTTTACTCAGGTAAAACGAAATATGTGGGTGGTTTTTGGGCAATTTTTAGACCGTAGCCACGACCTCAAAGGCAAGTATATTTCTGACGTGATTACCCGAAATAAAGAAAACCGCCTCGATTCAAAAGTTACTATTACCCAGTTTATCCGCAAAGCCACCCTTAAAGGGTATGCCATTAAGGTAAATAAGGTGAAAAACCTCCAAAAACTGCTTCGCCAAATTAGTTTTAAAGATTTTGGCTCACGCGATTGCACCATTATCCGATGCGCCGGCGGTAAGTTTCCGTATGATGAGCGCGAACAGTGGACCGATGCCTGTAACTTGCTTGCCCTTAAAGAGGGTATTGTTATTGGTTACGACCGCAATAAGGAAACCGAAAAAGAATTTGTAAAACACGGGTTTACCCTCCTAAAATCGGCTGATTTTATTACCCAAATGCAAGCGGGTAAATCCTTAGATGAAGTACTCACCGGCGATACCCTCATTTTGCTGCCCTCATCTGAGCTTTCGCGCGCCCGTGGCGGTTCGCATTGCATGAGTATGCCCCTGCTAAGGGCTGATTGGAAGCCGTAGAATACTTGTTAGTGAGCGCCTATTTGTGAAGTTGCCAATAATATATTTAATAAATATTATGTTTTTGCTGCCCTTCATACATATAGGGCTTTATGGTTGGTTATACCTTCGGGTTTGCTTAAAAATGTTTTGTTAAGTACTTGTTTATGTCATTTTTAGCTCGGCTTACTATGCCTTATTGGGTAAAAACACCTGCTTGGGTAATGCGGTGGCTGCCGCAATTGGTTTGGCAAATGCCCGATAAAAACAGAAGTATTTACCTCACTTTTGATGACGGACCTACGCCCGATGTAACCGATTGGGTCATACACCAATTGGCTGCTTACCATGCCAAAGCTACTTTTTTTTGTCTTGGTAAACAGGCGGTTTTGCACCCCCAACTCTTACATGCCGTACAACAAGCAGGTCATAGCATAGGCAACCATACTTTCCACCACTTAAACGGCTGGAAAACACCCCTGCCGCAATATGCACAAGATGTTGCCCTCTGCGCAGAGGTGGTAAAATCGGGCTTGTTTAGACCGCCTTATGGTAAAATTACCCCCGCTCAGGCTAACTATCTGCTTCAAAACCCCCAACTGTTTTACCAAAATCAATCGCCGCGCATTATTATGTGGAGTGTTGTTAGCGCCGATTGGAATAACCAACTGCACTGGAAAAAATGCTTAGAAAACGTTACCAAAAATGTTTCGCTTACAGCCTCACCTTATAGCCCTATCCTTGTTTTTCACGACAGCGAAAAAGCTGCACAAAACCTTAAACAAGTATTACCTGTAGTACTGGAATTTTATACACAAAAGGGATTTACTTTTAAAGCTATAACCTAACCCGATGAGCCGCAAAGGGTAAACCGGCACCCCCCAAACAAATCATTTGCTGTTGAATGCGGGTAACCCGAGAAAAAAAGTAATCAACCATAATATCTAAAAAAATTCTGATTTTTTTTACTTTTTTCTCCCTCTTTATCAGTGTTTAAAGTCGCTTAGGTTATGAAAACGTAAAAAAACAGGTAATTTACCCCCTCTTTGTAGTCAATAAGGTAATCGGGGCTACCTTTGTACCATAATTTCGGTTGCCAACCCACAACCAACTATTTTGACTTCTACGTGGCAGTTTCTTGAAAATTTTCAGAAATTTTCTGAAAATTATTGAGAAATTGACCGCCGTTTATTACTTTTGTGCCGGTTTAAATAAAATTCTATATGTTAAGCATCAGGTTCATTTGTTGTTTATTCTTGATGACTTTGCTCTTAGTTGGTACATTACCAATGTTGCAGGCGCAAAATCCTAAAAGGGGTATTACTTATGTAGCGCCACCGCCCCCGTTTATGCCTAACGAAGCACAGCTAAACGAGTTACTGGAAACCCTCACATGTGTACTCAATGGTGATGGTAACATACAAAAGTTAGAAAAATACTTTTTTGACCAAACCCTTGCCGAGGCATACACCGGGTATTTAGAATCGGAAAATGTACCCGAAATTACCAAGCGCGCAGCGCCGGCGTTTGTTCAAATGTCGGAGCCTGTTCGTCAGTATGTAATCAAAAATGCAGGTAAGGTAAAATCAGTTAAAGTGGTTGCCACCCACCAAAGATTTGGGGTTAGCGAGCAAATGAAAATTGTTGCGCCCACTTTACACCTCACCTATAAAGACGAAATGCTGGAACAAATTAAACTGCAACTCATAGATTATGACGGGTACTATCGCATTTTAAGTTTCGACGAATAATAGCCCGATTTTTTTCCCTTATTTTCTGCCCAACCGGAACTCCACCTCAAACATTACCCTAAATTCTTTATGAAGAAAGCTCTACCCAATTACCGGCTCATTCATTCTGCATATTTTATTTTTTTTGCTCTTTTAGCTGTCCAATCGCTTTATGCCCAACCCACCCAACTCAACGACGGCAGAATAAGGCTGCGCGTTTGGCTGCATAAGGTTTGGACAAATGCCAACTGCGACGACCCGGGTGTGCAGGAATACGTGTACAGAGGTATAAGGGTGCGCCCCAATGCTGATGTTACCGGCATCGGCTGGTCGGGGGGTATTAATGTGCGAGCCGATGGCGATGAAAACCGTTGGTGGAGTCGTACAGAATGGGCAGGCTCTCAAATTCCTGCCGGTAATGCTAATTTCCCGATGTCGTTAGACGGCACCGGCGTATTGATGATGGACGTAACCTACCCCGCTACCGCAGCGCCTACTACCTTTGATTGGTCAGTTGCCGAAATGTTTGAAGATGATACAGGTTGTCCGTTTACCGGCTTTCCCACCTATTGCTCTGAGGGTAATAATTGGACATACAACCCTTCTTTCTGTTGTGGATTTTTAGGCGACGATTCTTATGTGGGGTATTATCAGGAAGCCGTGGTCAATCCGTTTAGAGGAGGACCCAACGGTCAAGTACATTACGTTCAGTCCGATCTTATTGGAGGCGGCGAGCAGTCAAGTTATGCCATCTTGTTTGGCTTTCGCTGGGATTGGATAGACCCCCTGCCGCCTTTGCCCACGCTCTCTACCAACCAATCCAGCGGTGGCATTGAATACCAAGACGGTCCGCTTACCTTAGTGGTGGATTTATTGGGAATTTGGAGCGACAGTGATTACGACTGGGGGGTAAACTGTGTGTTTGGCGTTGCCGATAACGAAGACCTCCGCGTTCGCTGGCGCGCCCGCGATAACCTTGCCGGTTTTGCCGGTGGACCTACTTGTATTAACACTCTTTCCCAACCTTTTCCTCAGTGGAATACGGGCAACCCCATTACCAACCTCCTCACCCGAAACTATACCGCCGCACAAACAAATTTTAAAGAATTTGAAATTGAATTTGAACTATGGGAAGAAGACTGCGCGCCCGATTGTACCTACAACCCTACCGGTTGCCTCTTTGGGGTGGGTAATGATGATGCTTACTGGTTTGGCACCACAGGTTTGGTCAATTGGCGAAACAGTATCCCTACCCTTAGCGGGCAGCCCACCCAGTGGAACTACCTCGATTTTCCACTGAGGGCAAGCTCTACCTCCTATATAAATTGGTCGGCATGGATTCGGTACCGCTGGGAGCAGGCAGCGCCTACCGTAACTATTGTTGCGCCAAAAGACCGTACCCTCTGTATTGGAACGCCTACTACCTTATCGGTTACTGCTACCAATGCAACCTTTTACCAATGGCAGGTTACCGATGTAACCGGCGACAACGACGGCGATGGCAACGGTTTTGTGGGTTGCCCCACCAATGCAACCTGGACAGATATTCCCGGCGCTTACTGGCAAAACTTTGTGCCTCCACAAACCCCCGGCACCCGTTTATACCGTTGCGTGGTGAGTAACCGCACAGGATCGGGTAGTTATTCTTCATCGGGACCAAGACTCAATACCGTTATTTCCGATTGTTTTAGGGTAACTTATTTTCCCTATGCACCCCCAATCATCAGCGCAGCCTGCGGCTCAAGCATTGTTGGCGGCGTGCCTTACAGTTTTACCTTCCCCATAGTGCCTGCCGTGGGTGCAGTTGCCAATGCTACTTCTTACACCTGGACGGTTAGCCCATCAGCAGGCGTTACCATTTCTAATCCCAACGGCACTTCTACTAACATTACTTTCCCCGCGCCGGTAGGCACACAATCCTATACTATTTCGCTTACTGTTGCTGATGCTTGTGCAGCAGCAAATGCTGTGAGTACCTGTACCGTAACCGCCACTTCCGACTATTGCGGTTTTGTATATGTATCGCCTGCCGGAAACGATGTAAACATAGGCTCGCCCACCGCGCCGGTACTTACCATTCAGCAGGCGCTTACCATAGCCGGTAATGCAGGCGGGGCAAGAAATCATATACGAGTTTTAGAAGGAAGTTATGCCCCCGGTGTTGTCCTGAACATACCCAACAACATCATTTTAGAAGGTGGCTACCGGTTAGTGGCAGGAGAGTGGGTTAAAAACAGTTCGGCAATTTCTACCATAACCTGCTCAGGTTTTGAAGACAGCGGCGTTACCGGCGACAATAATATAGAACACCGATTGGGTTTTAAATCTAATGGAACCAACAACTGGACTTTACAAGACCTTACCATAACAACCACAGCTATTACTGGAACCACCCCCAGCGGACGCGGGCGCTCTAACTATGCAGTTTGGATAAACAATGCCTCCAACTACCAAATAGTGCGCTGCAACATTACTTCTGGCAGCGCAAGTGGTGGCGCTAATGGAACTTCACCGGCAAGTAATGGTGGTGGTGGTGCGGGTGGCTCTGGCGGTGCTGGCGGGTGGGGTAGTCTTAATGAGTGTGGTTGTAGCGGGCAAACTGCTGCTACAGCAGGAGCAGCAGGTAGTGGTGGCGCTGCCGGTGGTGGTGGCGGTGCTAATTGCTGTGGTACGGGTTGTAATATATTTGGATGCAACGCTAGTGGCTGTACTGCGAGCAATGGAAATACCGGGAGTGCAGGGGCTGCCGGGTTAAGTTATGCTCCCAATGACAGACCGGCTGCGCCGGCTGCATCGGGAGCTTATTACGTACCCGCAGCAGCCAGCGCCAATGGTGGAAATGGGGCTGGTGGCGGCGGTGGTGGCGGCGGCGGCGGCGGAGATGTTGGGACATGCTGTATTTGTACCTGTGGTACAGGTGGTTGGCCCGATGGAGGTGCCGGTGGTGCAGGTGGGCAGGGAGGTACCGGGGGCACCGGTGGGTTTGGCGGTGGCTCTTCCTTTGCTGTTTATAGAAATAATGCTAATACAGGCGCTTCCTTAAATAATATCAACCTTACACCCGGCGCTTTTGGTTTAGGTGGCAATGGCGCTAATGGCTCAGCCGGTCTTAACGGGCAAGCCGGGGCAGGTGGTGTAAACTGGGGAGGCGATTGTTCTCCTGCCAGCCAAGGCGGCAATGGTGGTAGTGGCGGAAACGGTGGAAATGGGGGGCGTGGGCGCGATGGCGCTAATGGTATCAATGGGCATTTGTGTACGGTTACCGCGGGCGTAGCCTCTATCACTAATCCAAGTACTGCTATATCCACCGCAGAAATTACGGCTAATTACCGGCAAGGTTGTACCAATTCGCAAATTATGCTCACCACGCCATTTACCGCTTCAGCTTTTACTTCCTTAGATGGCGGATTGATAATAAATGATATAACTTCGTCAACTTCTTCTTATGTAACTACTTCCGACCCGCTGGCGGTTTATTACACCTCCACAGGGCGCAAGGATTTGGTAATAGGCGGTAATACTTATTGGGACTTCATTCACATCACCACACCCCGCACTCTCCCCACCATAGATGGCATTCCTGCTAATATATGTGTGGGCAATAACAATTTAACATTAGCTTCTACCCCTAACAGCCCCTCATTTGCCAGCGCTTTTGAGTGGACAATTCAGCAAACTCCGGTAACCGGGCTTGCTGCCCCGGCACCTATTTTTACCTCTACGGTAGAAGACCCGGGAGCCATAACCCTGCCCAATGCTACCAACTGCCCTATTACCTATCAAATTAAACTAAGGGTAAGAGATGACTGCTGCGGCTGGTCTATTCCGGTTTACACTACGGTTACGGTGCAGCCCCAAATTACTAACAACATCATCACTGCGCCGGCTACGGTTAATTTCTGCTCATCGGGCAATCCGGCGCAAATTAACGGCACACTGCCCTTGGGCGGCACTTGTGCTTACACTTACCAGTGGCAACAAAATACCAATGGAGCCGGTTTTATTGACATACCGGGCGCACTTGGTCAAAACTACGACCCGCCGCTGCTCTCCTCGCCCGGTGTTTACCAGTTTGTAAGGGTAGTTACATCGGGCATTTGCCCTACCAATACCAGCAACGTGGTTACCATCACTATTTATGAACCGCCTACGGTTAGCATCAATCCAAGTCCGGCTACCGTTTGTGCCGGCGGAACAGTGCAGTTGGTGGGTAATCCGGTGCCCGGTTCCAATCCGGTTACTACTACAGTTTGGTCGGGACCGGGGGCTATTTACCTCAACAATGTCAATTTGGTCAATCCTATTTTTAACGCCATAAGTCTTACCACCGGCAGTTACAACCTTACCCTTACCGTTACCGATGCGGCAGGTTGTACGGCATCGGCTCCGGTTACGGTATCGGTAGCGCCGCAACCGGTTATAACCAATGCCCCGGCTCCGGTTACAATATGCTCCGGACAAGCAGCTTCTTACTCGCCGGTGAGTAACTTGGGCTCTCCGCCAACGGTATTCTCCTACACTTCAACCGTAACTATTGGCTCACTTAGCGGAAATACGCTCAGCGGCGGCGGCAACATAGCCGATGTTTTAACAAACACCACCCAAGACCCTGCCACAGTGGTTTATACCATTACCCCCGGTACCGATGCCGGTTGTGCAGGTAATCCAATTACTTTTACCGTTACCGTTTCGCCTGCCCCGCAGGTGCCTGTGCCCGCTGTTGACCGAACCGGTTTTTGTGCCGATGACCCAGGCAATATCACCCTTTCTGTATCGGGGGGCGCCGGCGCTACGGCACAGTGGTTTACCGGCAGTTGCGGCGGCACTTCGGTAGGTAACGGAAACCCGTTGGTTCTTCCTTCGCCCACCGTTACCACTACCTATTTTGTGCGTTATGCCGATGCCTGCGGAAACCTATCGGGCTGTGCTTCTATTACTGTAAACGTTAGTCCGCTGCCCACTGCCAATATCACCCCCAACCCCGCAAATGTTTGCTCTGGCAATGTGCTTACCCTAAATGGCAACCCCTCCGGCGGAACCGGTATTTATGCAAATCACCTGTGGACTGGTTCCGGCGTGGCTTTTTTAAACGCCACCAATACGGTGAACCCCAATTTTACCGCACCTACCGTAGCCACGCCTACCAACTACACTCTGAATTACACGGTTACCGATAACTTAGGCTGTGCATCGGTACAAGTAAGCCGAACCATTACCGTTAATCCGTTAGACCCCGCCTCAGTTGCCAACGTAACAGCTTGCACCAATGGCAGCAATGTTACGCCGGTGGTAACAGGCGTTACCGGCGGCGCTTTTTCTACACCCGCAGGGCTGAGCATTAACCCTGCTACCGGACTCATTAACCCTGCTGCTTCTACCGTGGGCACTTACACCGTAACCTACAACACTGCCGGAGCGCCCACATCGGTTTGCCCAAGAACGGTAAACTTTACCGTAACCATTAACCCACCCGATGTTGCCCTTATTGACCCGCTTCAGTTTTGCCAAGACGGCGGTATCTATATGCCGGTTGTAACGTTTGGTTTAACCGGTGGTACTTATACAGGGTTTACCCCCGCAGGATTAGACATGAATTTGGCAACCGGTGAAATTTTTTCTGCCACCAGCGCCATCGGAACTTACACCGTTACCTATAATACCGGCTCTGCACCGGGTTCGCTTTGCCCTGCCAATATACAGTTTATCGTAACGGTTACATCGGGCGACCAAGCTGCCATCAACAACGTTTCGCTTTGCCAGAGTGCAGGGCTTTTCACCGTAACCGTTACCGGCACACAAGGCGGTACCTTTTCTGCCGGCGGCGGGTTAAGCATTACTGCCGGCGGCGTTATTAACCCGGCTTCCAGTTTCCCGGGTACTTATACTGCTACATACAGCACTGTGCCGCTCGGCTCTTCTTGTCCGGTTACCACTACTTTTCAGGTAACCATTGGTTCTGCACCTGCCACGCCGGGCGTTATTACGCCGGCTACCGCTATATGCCCCGGACAAACAGTTACTTACTCTATTACGCCCGTTGCCGGCGCTACTTCTTATACATGGACTGTGCCCGGTGGCGCTACCCTCAACTCAGGGCAAGGCACCAACAGTATCAGCGTTACTTGGGGCGCTACCGGCGGAACCATTTCGGTAACAGCCTCTAATGCCTGTGGTACCAGCGCGCCGCGCACCCTTAATGTATCGGGCGATGTTACCAACCCTACCATTACCTGTCCGGCTAACTTATCGGTGCAGGCAGGGGCTACTTGCTCTATCCCGATGCCCAACCTTACCCATACCAACGGTACCGTATTGGCTAACTCGGTTACCGAGTTCTCATCGGTGCAGGGCAGCAACAACTGGTTTTACGGCGAGTACTTTGCCTTCTCCTCTTGCAATTTTACCCAGTTACCTACCTGGAACGCCGGATTGAGCCAATGGGAAAATTCTCAACCCTTCAACACACCTTATCTGAATGTCAACAGCGGACACCCGGGCGTTACCGATTACAAATGGGCAGTGCGCCGCTGGGTGAGCGAATACACAGGAAACGTAAACATAGCCCTACAGTTTCAAGACCTTAATACCGGCTGCGG
Organism: Bacteroidetes bacterium UBA2322; assembly: GCA_002345145.1. Taxonomy (GTDB): domain Bacteria; phylum Bacteroidota; class Bacteroidia; order Chitinophagales; family UBA2359; genus UBA2359. The sequence goes on along the minus strand of DDVC01000028.1, from coordinate 1,243 downwards.
AAACGGCGCTCATATTCGGGTTTTTGTAAACGGCGTAGAAATTTGGCAATACTTTAACGTGCCCGGCGCACTAACACCCTGGACTTTGAACAGCATCTTTGTGCAACAAGGCGATTTTGTGGACTTTGTTATTGACCCCAACGGTACCGATACCGGCTGCGACGCTACTTTGCTTTCTGCCGTTATTACCGCAAACGGCGGATTAACGGCATTGGATAACTGCGGACCCGTAACCGTTACCCAAAGCATTGCCCCGGGTACCCCGATGACCTTAGGAACGCATACCGTTACCCTTACCGCCACCGATGGCAGTGGCAGAACCGCTACCTGTAATGTAACCTATACCATTACCTCGCCCTTTAATGCTGCTTGGACTCCCCCCGCACCGCCCTGCAATACTGCTGCACCGCTTACCCTTACACCTGTGCAGCCGCAGGCTAATTTTTATTGTACTTCGGTAGCCGGCGCTTGGTCGGGCACAGGCATTACCAACAACGGAAACGGCACCGCTACTTTTAACCCATCGGGCTTATCGGGCAATATACCGATTAGTTATTCCATTGGCACAGGAGCTTGTCAGGTTACTTCTACCCAAAACATTGTCATTGCTCCGCCCCCTACGGTTACCATAAGTGGTAACGTAAACCTCTGTACCGGAGCAGGCACTACGCTCACAGCATCGGGCGGGGCAAGTTATAGCTGGAGTACGTTGCAAACCGGCGCTTCTATTTCTGTAACGCCCGCTACCACCACTACCTACTCCGTAACGGCAACGGCTGCCAATGGCTGTACCGGCTCAGCCTCTGTATCGGTGGCGGTTAACCCCTGCGCCGATTGTACCATGACCAATCCGTTGGTTACCACTACCTGCACCTCGCCTTTCTGCACAGGTCCTATGCTGGGCGATTACTTTTTGTTGGTAACCTTTAACCACAACGGGCAAAGCTCTGCCGGCGCTGATGTATATGTAAACGGCGTATTGCTTGCCGATAACGCACCCTACAACGGCGCCGGACCTACTACTATTTGCATCAACCACGCCTCCCTAATTGCCGATGGACAAACCAACCTGCAAGTAGTGGTTTCCGATGCCAATGCCTTGGTTCCCAATTATGTAACCCCGCTTACATCGGGTTGTAACGGCTGTTTTAACAATACATCGGGGTTGATTATTAATGAGGTTTCTAATGGACTTACTCTTAATCGGGAGTGGTTTGAGTTAGTAGTTACCGGTAACTACTAA
>DDVC01000016.1 GCA_002345145.1 Bacteroidetes bacterium UBA2322 | reverse complement strand
TTACATCAAACTTGGGTCACACCCTTGCTACCTATATTTTGGTGCGCTGCGCCTTTTCAAAACCCAATACCTCAATTTATGGGGTGTGGGTAGGTAACATACAAGGGCAAGGGGCAGCGCCCCGTAATCTTGGTAGAACAGCGGCAAACCATGTTGTTATCAGGTGCAGCGCACCGTAACGTGTTGCCCATTTTAATAAGTGCACCTAAACCCTATGCAGCTTTACCCTACCGGGCGCTCATTTTAGTTCCAACCTTACACGATGTTAAAAACACAAAAACGGTGTAACGAGGCTCTTTAAGCGGGGCTGTTACATAGTAGTTGCTACCACGCTGCAAATAGGGCAATTTTGGGCTCGATGGCTTCGGGCGGGGCAGTATTGCCTGCCAAAAAAGATAATTTGGAGGTGGAGGGTATTCCACATATCGGGCGGAAAAATGGCTTTAAGGTCTTTTTCGGTTTGTTCTACGTTTTTACCATTGGTTAGACCCCAGCGGGTAGCCAACCGGTGTATGTGGGTATCTACCGGAAAAGCAGGCACGCCAAATGCCTGACTCATTACCACCGATGCGGTTTTATGCCCTACACCGGGTAGCGCTTCCAGTTCTTCAAAACTTTGGGGCACTTGCCCTTGGTGTTGGTCTATCAAAATTTGAGAAAGTTGGTGAATAGCCTTTGATTTTCGGGGCGATAAACCACAGGGGCGAATAATGTCTTCTATTTCGGCAACCGATAGTTGTACCATTTCTTGGGGCGTATGGGCGCGGGCAAACAGCAGAGGAGTTATTTTGTTTACCCTTTCATCGGTACATTGGGCAGAGAGCAATACGGCTATGAGCAGCGTATAGGGGTCGGTATGTTGTAAAGGAATGGGTGTTTGCGGATACAATTGGTTGAGTGTATCAGTAATAAATAGGGCTTTTTCTGCTATGGTCATGGTTGGGTGTTTTAAGAATGGTAAATGGTAGCGGGCGCTATTGAGCTAATAGGTAAAATCGTTTAAGTTTGCTATTACTCAACATTTACCCCTTTCTGGTTGTATTGTTACAAAACCGTTATCATGCTAAAAAAACAATGGGTATGGCTATTAGCTGTGTTGCTGTTGGGGTTAAGTTTACAGCCGGCTATGGCACAACAAAAAGCCGATAAAAAGGTAAAAAAGAGTTTTAGCGCTTACAGAAGCGCACTTTTAAAACAAAAGGGTAAAAAAGCAGCCAAAAGGGTATCAAAAGTTACCATTGATTATTATGGCAGTGTACTGCAAAAGGCTGTTTATGCCGATAGCGCTCAGGTTTCTGCCCTTCCGCTGTTAGATAAGTTAATGGTGCTGAGTTTCAGAAACCGGATACCTGCACAAAAACTGCTCACTATGAAGCCTTGCGAAGCCGTGGTTTACGCTATCAACAACGGCTTAATAGGAAAAGAAAGTTTAGCCGATTTATCGCTGGGCGCTATTACCTACCAACAAAACAAAGCGCAGGCACAAATACTGCTTGCCAGCGAGCCGCTGCCCATCAATTTTATTTTTTACCGCGAACGCTGCCGTTGGAAAATTGACCTTACCGCTTTTTTTCCGCTGGCAACCCTTGCCATTGAGCAAACTGCCAAAAATTTGGAAATGAACCAAAACGAATTGGTGCAGTTTATGCTCACCTTAGAAGAGCCATACACGCTTAATCCTAAAGTTTGGCAGCCGGTTAGTAAGTGGTAGCAAAACTGCACCCACATTGCCAACCGGTTATTTATGCCATATTGTGAAACACCTGCTGCACATCGTCGTCTTCCTCTAATTTTTCCAATAGTTTGTTTACCTGTTCTTCTTGTTCTTCGGTTAGGGCAACAGTAGTAGTAGGAAAACGCTGCAACTCAGCTTTTACCACCTCCAAACCTTTGTCTTCTAAGGCTTTTTGCATAACGCCAAAGTTTTCAAAGGCGGTATAAATGTAAATTTCATCTTCTTCTACCTCCACTTCTTCCGCCCCAAAATCAATCAGTTCTAACTCTAACTCTTCGGGGTCAAGGTTGCCTTTTTGGAGGGTAAAAACTGCCTGGCGTTCAAACAAAAAATCGAGAGCGCCGGTTTTACCCACAGCGCCGCCGTTTTTATTAAAATAGCTTCGCACATTAGCTACTGTTCGGGTGGGGTTATCAGTGGCACATTCTACCACTATGGCAATGGCATGAGGTCCGTAGCCTTCATATACCACCTCGTCAAAATCTTTTTCCTCCTTATTAGAAGCACGTTTAATGGCATTTTCCACTTTTTCTTTGGGCATATTGGCAGCTTTGGCATTTTGAATTGCCATGCGCAAACGGGGGTTAGATACTGGGTCGGGTCCTCCTTGTTTTACCGACATGGCTATCTCTTTCCCTATTCGGGTAAATGCCTTGGATATCTGGCTCCAACGTGCCATTTTTTGTGTCTTTCTTTTCTCAAATGCGCGTCCCATAGTATATATTGACAGATTTAATTTTATGCTCAAAGCAGGGCAACATGCCTGTCTCTTAGCGGCTGCAAATTTAAGTCATTTTTGGCAATTCCTTTATTGAACTGCAAAATTTGAACCAACACAGCCCCACGCACCCAAAATTTGCCTATTTTTGTAGTGCATTAGGGCATTTTACCTATTTTGCTTTTGCGCCTTGGCACTGATTGCTGCCGGCACAATAATAATATTATTGACCTTTTTTGCCAAACCAATTACATGAATACTGTTCTGCGTTTACAACTTCCTACCGACCCGCGCTGGGTTGATTTAGCCCAAATGAGCATTGAAGATATTTTAACCGACCATGCCTACTGCGAACAAAAAGCCGCCTCTACCTGCATCTCTCTCATTCAGCAATACCCCGAAAAAACAGCCATTGTGGAGCAACTTGCCCCTATTGTAACCGAAGAATGGGGGCATTTTAGAATGGTGCTTGCTGAACTCAAAAAGCGCAACCTGCTGCTGGGTAAACAGCGCAAAGATGAGTATGTAAACGAATTGCTCAAATTTATAAGAAAAGGGGTTAGCCGCGAGGAGCAACTTTTAGATAAACTCCTCATGGCCGGTTTAATAGAAGCCCGAAGTTGCGAACGCTTTAAACTCCTCTCCAAAGGCATAGCCGATGACGACCTGAAACAGTTTTATCACCGGCTTATGATTGCCGAAGCCGCCCACTATACCCTGTTTTTAGAACTTGCCCGCACCATTGCCACCAAAGAACGCGTGCGGGAGCGCTGGTTAGAATGGCTCCACCATGAAGCCCAGATTATGCAAAATCTTACACCCCGAGGCGACCGTATGCACTAATTTTATACCCATTTTATGCCCATTTACGCTCAGGTTATCCTGCCCTTAGCCCTATCAGGTCAATATACTTACGAAGTACCCCCACACCTTGCCACACTCATAATGCCCGGGCAAAGGGTAGAAGTGCAGTTTGGTCAAAAACGCATGTATGCTGCTATTGTAACAACTATTTTTACCCAAACAGAGCAGCCCGATTTTGCCGTAAAACAAATCCTGAACATTTTAGACGAACAACCTATTCTACCCAACACACAACTCCTTTTTTGGCAGTGGATTGCAGATTATTACATGTGCCCCGAGGGTGAAGTAATGAATGCCGCTCTGCCTTCGGCTTTTAAACTCTCGAGCGAAACCAAATTAGAACTGAACCCGGGTTTTAACCACGACCTTTCGCTGCTTTCCGATGAGGAATACCTCACTACCGAAGCCCTTACCAATAAGCCCGAAATTGCGTTTGCTGATGTGCAACTGATACTGAACCGTAAAAATGTGTTTGGCATCATTAAATCTCTCCTCGAAAAAGGGGTTATTCTGGTTAAAGAAGAACTGATAGAGCGCTATAAACCCAAAACCGAAACTTTTATTTCGCTCGCTCCCGAATGGCAAACCGACAAGGCTCTACAGGAACTTTTTGATAAACTAAGTAGGGCTACTAAACAAATGGGCGTGCTAATGGCTTATATACAACTTAAAAATGAACAAAAAAATCCGTTAGTTTTACAAAAAGCAGTGTATGAACGTGCCAATGCCCAAAGCGCTGATGTGCAGAACTTACTAAAAAAGGGTTATTTTGTAAAAGTGGAGAAAGTGGTAAGCCGCATCAAAACACAGCCCGATGATAACTTGGTTGCCTTTACCCTCTCTGCCCCGCAACAAACAGCCCTGCAACAAATTAAAAACCACTTTCAGCAAAAAAACGTAGTATTGCTGCACGGCGTTACCTCAAGCGGTAAAACCCAAATTTATCTCGAACTCATTAAAGAAACCATACAACAAGAAAAACAAGCCCTTTTCCTGCTACCCGAAATAGCCCTTACCGCCCAACTCATCAACCGCCTGCGCAGCGTACTGGGCAACGATGTGGGCGTTTACCACTCTAAATTTAACGACCAAGAACGCATAGAAATATGGCACAAAGTACTATCGGGTCAGTTTAAGGTAATTTTAGGCGCAAGGTCTGCCCTGTTTTTGCCCTTTCAAAACTTGGGTTTGGTTATTGTAGATGAAGAACATGACCCATCTTTTAAACAAGACGAACCCGCCCCCCGATACCATGCCCGCGATAGCGCTATTTATTTAGCCGGTTTGTTTAAGGCTAAAACCCTGCTGGGTTCTGCGACGCCTGCTTTTGAAACCTACCATAACGCCGTGCAGCTAAAAAAATACGGATTGGTAACCCTTACTACCCGATTTGGCGATGTAGAACCTCCGCTATTGGAACTGGTAAACATTAAAGATGCCGAAAAAAACAAGCAACTCCAAGCCAATTTCAGCCGGCAGTTATTGGCAGAAATGCACGAAGCCCTTGCCCGAAAAGAACAAATTATCTTGTTCCAAAATCGCAGGGGTTACTCCCCTTATGTATCGTGCGATGTATGCGAGTACACCCCTCAATGCCCCCACTGCGATGTAAGCCTTACCTACCATAAGTTTGCGCACGAGCTAAAATGCCATTACTGCGGATACAAAATAAGAGCCCTCTCCGCTTGCCCTAAGTGCAAAAGCACCCACATAACCCAACACGGTTTTGGTACCGAAAAAATAGAAGACGACATTACAGCCCTTTGCCCGGGCGCTAAAATAGCCCGATTAGACAGCGAAGTTGCCCGCACTAAAACCGGTTCCGAAAAAATAATTACTGCCTTTGAAAACAAAGAAGCCGATATACTGGTAGGCACACAAATGGTTACCAAAGGGCTCGATTTTGACAATGTAAACGTGGTTGGTATATTAAGCGCCGACCAGCTCATTAATTTTCCCGATTTTAGGGCAGCAGAGCGAGCCTTCCAAATTATTATGCAGGTAAGCGGCAGAGCCGGCAGGCGCGCCCACCGTGGTAAAGTGCTTATACAAACTAAAAACCCCAATTATGCTGTGCTGAGGTTTGCACTACAGAATAATTACGAAGGTTTTTATACTGCCGAAATGTATGAACGGTCAAAATATGGCTATCCGCCTTTTTCCCGATTGGTACTCATTACCCTAAAACACCCCGATAACAACAAACTAAACGATGCTGCTTTTGAATTGGCAAAGGCGCTTAAAAACATCAGCGCTCTTACCGTTTTGGGTCCGAGTGTGCCGCCTGTTTCGCGGGTGAGAAACTACTATTTGCGGCAAATACTGCTCAAGATTGATAAAAATCAAGCCCTAACTCCCACCAAACACCGCATAGCAGAAATCCTCAGCCTTTTTCAAGCCGATAAAAATAACCGTCAGGTGATAGTGGTTACTAATGTAGATCCGTACTAATTGTTGGGCGCGCTTTTTATTATTCTACCCGCTGAAAACGGCTTATATTGGTGGTGCCCAAATTGCCATCATTAGTGCTGCCAAAACCATAATCGGGCTCAGGTGGTGTATAACCTGTATTGGGCAGTGTTTGTACATATTCCAGCGTAAGTTCTTCGGGTTCAATTACTTCATTGATTTCAAAAATACCCTTAAAAGTAGTGGCAACAGGCAAGGTTTGTTTAAGGGTAAACGGATATATATCGTTTGTACCTTGTAGTTTATGCACACTGTAAGTGCCCGAGTAGGTAGAACTTAAACCTAAAGCAGTGGTTTGCACCATGGTATAAGTGCTATCGGTTCTAAAGCGGAGGGTCATTTGGTTTACCGTATCTGCTAAGGTGAGGGCAATATCATTGCCTTGTGCTGTCCAAAAACCCACAATGTTGATTTTAGCATTATCGGGGTTTGGCTGCTCTTCCGGTTCGCAGCCGGTTAATACCCATGCCATTACAACAAACAAAACTAAAACGATACGGAAATTCATATAGGCGATGTTTTACAATTTTATGTTTGATTAGATTCTTTTTGTGCCTTTTAGTTTAACTATGAGGAAAACTTATGCGGCAACCGGCTGGTGTAAAAATTTACAAAAGGCAGTAAGCTAAATTTACAACTCGTGTAGGTTTTCGCTGTCTAATATCTTAATATTTACCGCATCTGCACGGCGCTTAAATTTTGGCGGAATTTGGTTAAACCCATCTCTAAACCGGTATCCCGATACTAAGTACCCTTTGGTTTCTAAACCAAAATTTTGCGGATTGCGGAGCGAACTCAATTTGTAAAGACTTTCTTCGGTTGTGTAATTTTGGTATAAACGCAGCTTACATTCTATAACATACAACGTATTGTTGCGAACATATACTATATCTAATTCATTTTTTACCTCTTTGCGTTCTATATACACGTTTAACCCAATGTGGGTATCGGGCAGTTGATATTTTTCTTTAACCAAGTAGTAAATATACTCTTCTACCCATCCGCCAATGAGGTAAAAAATTTCGCGCGAGTTCAGTATGTTGGGTTGCCGGGTTTTAAATTGGAGTGCATGGGTTAAAAAGGTATTTAAACCGGGCAACTCCGGCGGCAGGTCATTTAAGGGCAAATTGGGGAGAGAGTTAGGTCCGCGTTCTTTTTCGTAGGCAGTTTTGTATTTAATGAGGTTTCTAATTTCGGGTGTATCGAGCAGTCGTTGTTGATAGATTTTTTCCGTAAAATCGGGCGGCATGAGGGGGGCGTTTGTTGTATCGGGGTTTACTATCCTAATGCCAAAGGCTTTAAAGTATTCATGGAGCAATAAATTGGTTTGCACCTCAATAGGGGTTTCATCACTGCGCGGCACTAATTGTTTGTAAGTATTGGTGCCTATGGTAAAATAATAAACTTTTGCGTTAAATCGGGTAACAAAAAAGTTATACACTGCTATGGCAGTAGGTTTCATGCCGCCGGTAATATTGAGCAGGTACTCATTATTGCCTTTCAGGTTCAAATCGCTCAGTCGGTCTTCTATGTTGTTGAACGAATCGGCAAGTACGGGTAAAATAGTGGTTTTGTGCAACGGCACATTGCATACATTTATGATATTGTTGGTAACACCCTCATCTTCCATTTCTCTGGTGGTTATAAAAAGGTAGCGGTCTGCCGGAGGCAGTTCTTTTATGAGTAAGATATTGGGTATGGTTTGGTAAGATACTATGGAAACCAAAACGGTGGGCATACATACAACGGTTTAGCGTTTTAAAAACGCCTAAAATTAAGGAAAAAAAACAAACCGAAGGTACGCTGTGGAAAATTGGCAACATTAACCGGTAATGTGCCGCATTAAAACAATTACGGCAACTTCTGCTTTTGCAGGAGCTGCCGTAGGGTTAAGGACGCAGAACGTTTGCTGCAACCGGTAAATTAATGTTGTTTGGGTTTGGGTAGGGGGTAAAGAGTTTAGCCTTTTGCTGATGCAAAGATACGGCGGTTACAATTCTATGACAATGTTTTTTGGCAGATAAAAAAAAATAGCGCTAATTTTGCTTAGTCAAATGGATTTAAACGTTCATTGGGCTGAAATACGGGGGGTGCAAATTCAAGTGAAAATTATTGTAATTGTTTAATAGCTTTTTAGTGAGGCGATTAAACACTAAATAAATTTTAACTTTGTTTTTGTTGTCGCTAAATTTTCCTACGGAAAACCCAAAAAAAAGTTTCATTGCTTGATTAGTATGTGCATGTATTTTTTTGGGTAGGCTTAAAACGCCTGTAAATCGACTAACTTTTTATAAGCTCCTTGTGCTTGCATGAGGCTGTTGTGGGTGCCGCGTTCTACTATTTGCCCCTTTTGGAGAACCAAAATTTCATCGGCAAATTGAATGGTGGATAGTCGGTGGGCAATTACTACTGTGGTGCGATTTTGCATGAGCTTAAAAATGGCATCTTGCACCAATTTTTCGGACTCTGAATCGAGCGATGAGGTGGCTTCGTCTAATATAAGGATGGGTGGGTTTTTTAGCACTGCGCGGGCAATGGTAAGGCGCTGGCGCTCGCCGCCACTGAGTTTACAGCCGCGGTCGCCTATATTGGTATGGTAGCCGTTGTCTAACTGCGTAATAAAAGAGTGGGCATTGGCTATTTTAGCAGCGGCTATTACCTCTTCATCGGTTACCGGGCGGTTTACCCCGTATGCTATATTGTTAAAAACGGTGTCGTTAAACAAAATCGGTTCTTGGGTTACTATGCCCATAATACTTCGGATACTTTCTAAATTAAAACGCCTAATATCGGTATTGTCAATTTTTATTGCACCTTGCGTAACGTCATAAAAGCGCGGCAGCAGGTCGGCTAAGGTGGACTTGCCCGCTCCCGAACTGCCCACCAGTGCCAGTACCTTGCCTTTGGGCAGGTAAAAATTGATATTTTGCAATACGGGTTGTTTGTCGTAGGTAAAATATACCTGTTCAAATGCAATGCCTTGGTCAAAACTTGTTAGCGCTATGGGGTTATCGGGGTCTTTTACCAATATGGGGGCATCAAGTATTTTACCAATTCGTTCTACCGATGCCAATCCTTTTTGTATATTGTAAAAAGCGGTAGAAAAAGCCTTTGCCGGCGGTATAATTTGCGAAAAAACGACAATAAAGTAAATAAATGTTTCGGCTTCTAATTGCAACGACTGACTGAGTACCATTCTGCCGCCTACATACAATACCACTGCCACAACGGTTATGCTCATAAACTCTGATAGTGGTGAGGATAAATCGCGCCGGTGCAGCATGCTTTTGCTAAGGTGGTAAAAGGCTTGATTTTCGGCTTCAAATTTGGCTTTTTGTTTGTTTTGTGCATTAAAACCCTTTACTATACGCATACCCGATATGGTTTCGTCTATGAGGCTCATCAGCACTCCCAAACGACCCTGTGCCTGATGCGATTTTTTTTTGAGTGTTTTACCTATTTGCCCAATGATAACGCCCGTTATTGGCAGTACCAGCAGCACAAATAGGGTGAGCTGCGGACTGATGAAGAACATAGTTAAAAAATAAGCCAGCACAGTAAGCGGTTCGGTAAATGCCACTGCCAACATACTGATGATGCTGTTTTCTACCTCTTGCACATCGCTGGTAAGTCGGGTAATTACATCACCTTTGCGCTCCTCAGTAAAATAACCTACCGGCAAAGCCACTACTTTGGTAAACGCATCGGAACGAATATCTTTTATCACCCCGTTTCTCATACCTGCCATAGCATACATAGCCAAATACCGAAACAGGTTTTTAAAAAAGAAAATAACGGCTACCATAATACATACAAACAACAGCGCTTGCGATTTTCCATTTTGCACAATGAGCTGGGTCATGGTATAGTTAAAAGCGCTTTCTATCCATGCTACGGAGGGGGTAAATGCCGGTGGAGGCAACTGCACAAGCGGTTGCTTATCAAATAAAAGCCGAAGAAACGGAATAACCATAGCCAACGAAACTACCGAAAAGACAATGGACAGCAGGTTAAAACAAACATGCAGCAGGGCTTGCAGTTTAAATGGTTTTAGGTAATGTAGTATGCGCGAAAAATTGGTCATGGGTGTGGTTTGCAGACGGTAAATGATAGTTGGCAACACAAAACTAACGAATGTGTGCAGGAAAGTTGGGTTAATTTACGATAAACAACCCAAAAATGAAACCGCAAAGTTAATTGGATTGTTTTAAACCTTACTTTTGTTTACCAACCCCCACAGTTCTACTAAGTTATGAGCCATACCGAAAGTATAAAGCAAAAACAGGTGGCATCTATGATTCATCATACCCTTGCCGATTTATTTATAAAAAATACCGGAAAGTATTACAGCGGAGCATTTGTAACCCTTACCCATGTACGTGTAACGCCCGATTTGCTCTTAGCAAGAATTTATTTTAGTGTATATAACAAACCCGATAAAAACAGTGTAGTGCAAGAAATAGCTAATAACTACCATGTTCTTAGGCACGATTTGGGCGCTAAACTACGCAATAAGCTTCGCCGTATTCCGGAGTTAGAGTTTTACCTTGACGATACTTTAGACGAGGTAGAACGCATAGACGCTCTTTTTGAAAAGCTCAAAGAGGAAGGAGGTGTTAATAATGGGGAGGATATTAACGGTTAATTCTTCTACCGCACGCGTTTTTGCCCTATGGCGCTAAATATGAATATACTACGTACAGTTACCACATTGTTAAACTGCCCAAAATTGCGGAAAAAACTATCGGGGTCTTTACGGATAGGTAAAATGGAGTACGCGCCGCGCAAATTGAGCCCAAAAACGGGGGTAATCATATAAGAAATATCGGCAAGCAAGCTCCACTCCCAGCGTTTGGCAGGGTTATTGCCAAAATAGGCTTCTGTGGCATCTAAACCGCTCTCTATGTAGCGGGAGCGCACTAACCTTCCAAACCCAAAACCGCCGCCAAAGGTAAAACCGCCTTTGCGGTCATGAAACTTAGCCAGCAGGGGCAGTTCGGCATAGTCTAACAGAATTTTAAAATCGCGGATATTGTTAGCCGTAATAATGGCTCGGCTGCCTTTTTGGGCATAAAGAATTTCCATGCCCAAAGACCAGCGGTCGGTAAAAGGTAACTCTGAAACAAAACCGGCATTTGCGCCAAATTTATTGTAACCGCCTATATTGTCGCCGTCTATTTGGGCAAAATTTACCCCTCCTGCTATGCCCGCTCTAAAGGTTTGGGCAAATACATTTAATGGTAGCAGTATTGCAATGATACAGGAAATGACAACAGTAATATAATACCTCATTAGGGAAGTTTTAAAAGCTAATGTACTTAGTTAAATGTTTTAATTATTTATGATGTGATTTATAGGTCAAAAAGTTTTAGACTGCCCTCAATTTTGGCTACTTTCTTCTTTTCCTGCACAAATTCCAAACGATACTCCTCTGATATTTTTCCGTTGTTTACCAAACGGTCTTGTATCATTTCGTAATATTCAGGGTGAAGCTCGCAAGAAATAAAATTTCGTTTAAGTTCTTTGCAAAGTACAATTTCTGAACCACTGCCACCAAACAAAATAAACACATCATCATTCTCTTGTGTGCAAGATTTTATCAACATTTCTACCAAGCCCAAAGGAATTTGGCAAGAGTGAAAAGTTTTGTCTTTGCTTACATTTTTTACCAAGTCAAAGTAAAACCAAGAGTAAGGCATTCGCCCCAAGTGTCCTTCTGCCATTCTTTGCTTTATACGTTTATCTGTGGGATTTTGATAGGGGACTGCTACATTATCTTTGTAAAAATTGTTCTCCTTGCTTTTGGTGGCATGCAAAATACTTCTGTGTGCTGTGGTAAATCGGCGGGGGCTATGTCCTACATTAGTATTATAGACCCAAACATAATCCTGCACATCGTAAGCATTTTCGTCAAGAAATTTCACTCGTAAATAGGCATTTTGTTTAGGGTAGTTCATCATAAACAAACTGCCTGTGGGTTTCAGCACACGCATACTTTCTTTTGTGAGTTCTATGTACCAATTGATATAGTCATTCCATTTTTGCGTGTAACTTTTGCCGGCATAGTTGATGCCAACATTGTAATCAGGGTCGCCATAAACTACATCTAAACTGTTGTCGGGCAACTGTTTTAATGTTTCTATAACGTCTTGATTAAAAACCTTATTTCTGAATTGTTCAAGCATCGCCTTTTTATTAAAGTTGTTCGCCCCAAGATTTGAAATTAGGAACTTTCACCAAATACATTTTAGTATTACTTCCCCAATCACCACCCGTTACATCTTTCCAATAGTTTTTGTTAGAAAAAAGTTCAGTTTTTAAGCGTGATGTTTCAAGCATATAATACACGCCTGAAAACTTATATACCCAAAAATCGGCGGTAGTGGTAGAAAGCCCTGATGCCTTTCCCCTGCTTTCGTATTCAACAGCAATATTACCTGTTTTTTCTGCCATCAAATCATTTTTAACTTCAAAAGTTAAGCCCAATGAATTTATTTTGAGGTCATAGCCTTTTGAAGTAGAACTTTCAATATCACTATCTGCAACATTGAAATGAAGTTTTAAAAGTTCTTTAACTTCATTTTCAGCATCTAAGCCGTCTTTCAAATCGTCATTAAAATTGTAATGTGTCATTGTGAAAAGTTCAAAAGATTAACTGATAACAAACAGATTTTACAAACCTGATGCTCATAATGTCCAACGGATTTTCAAAGGTATATGCCCAAATTTTCAAGTTTGTAATGCCGCTTTCTATGGTCTTGACAACATAAACACCATAGATTTCTTTTATTTTATCTTGTAGGTCAGAAAGTTGCATTGCTTGGTAATAGTACAAGAACGGGTGGTAAATTTGATAAACTGCAAAACTATCAGGCTTGCCATTCTTCCCTTCAAATACGCCAATAGTACCTTGAAATTCGATAGTCAAGTCAATCTCAATCTGTATATTATCCAATTTAAGGTGTAAATCATTCCCAAAGTTATAGGCAAAACTTGTTTTAGTACGATGAGGAAAGTAAGTTTTGGGTCTTAGTGTTATGTTTATGCTATCAAATTCAGTATCCTTTCCAAACAAAAAATGATGCAAAATTCTTTGGTTATTGGCAACCGACAGAATGTTGCTCTCACTACTATTGTATTCGTTGAGTAGGCTTTTCTGGTAAGTCCATTCCAAAGTTTCCTGAATTGGCTCAAAGTTATGATAAACCTTGTCAATCCCTTTTATAAATTGATGATTTCCGTTACCCAAGTGAATAACTGCAAAATCGTTGTCAAGCAATATTTGCGGAAGTTTATCTTTGTTATCAATTTTGGTAGCATCAAAAGGATTTCCAAAACCTACCTTCTTTGATACATCTTTCACCAAATCGTTGTGAAAAACGTAGTTATTCTGTTTCCGGCAAATCTCAAAAAGTTCGGTAAGCACTTGGTCTTTCTTGTTCATTGGTTTGCCTTTTTTGGATAGGAGAAATTTTAACTGCAACTAAATAATGATGATGGCATTGCAAATAGGTGAAATTTATTATTAAAAATTTTAATTACAATTAGGAAAAGCCACATTACCCGGGCTGGTGGCAAATTTAAGGGCTTTGGTGCGCGGGTCGCAGGCGAGCAGGTCAATAGATTGGGTGGTGAGTTTTACATTTTCTATGCGTTTGCTGTATCGGGAGGCAAACAAGCCCAAACCGCCGTTTATATTGGTGTATTCTAACAAAATTTGACTGGAAGTTATGCCAAATTGTGCAAGTTTAACATCGTTAAAGGTTTTTAGTTCGTTGCTTCCGGCATGAATAACAAAGTCTAACCCTTTAAAAAATCGGTATTGTACCGAATCCACATTACCAATTTGTTGGTTTAGGTAGTTAAAAAAGGCTTCTATATTGAGATTATAGGTAACCCTGCCTGTTTCAATAGCCGTTTCTCTTACTAAGTTAGAAAAAACGTTCCATTTGAGTGATTTGGGAACGGTAATGATATTTCCCGATGGGTCTAAGCGCTGCTCGTCGTAGCGGATAAACAAGTCCATATCATAAATACCTACTTCATTAGAGGGCGACCAGCGCATGGTATAGTTTTCGCTGAGTAGGCTCACCTCAAAATTGGGGTCGGGTCTTATGGTTTCAAAATTGCCCACCACATCTGTACCGGCGGTAATCACCTTGTTTTCGGGGGTGGTAATTTCAATGGTATAACGGTAGCTGTCGTTAATGGTGGTAGCTGCTTTGTAAAGAAAATAAGGATTAGCGGCAAACAAACCTTCATCTTTAACAATGCCTTCATCGGCAGCGTTTACGCGGGTGAGGTTTAGCGTTTGTTTAAGGTTATTTTGGTTGTCAAATGCTTTCATAACCACTTGTGCCGGTGGGTTGTGGTACAGCGAGTCGGCAATAGGCGCTATTTCAAGTGCACTGGTATTTTTGCTAAGGAAAGCCTTGTTAATTCTGATGTACTGGGTTTGCTGTCCTGCATCTAACAAACCGTAAACTATGGTAATTTCTTCCCAATCGGTAGCTATTTCAAAATCGGTGCTGCAACCATTGCCAAAAAACAGAAAAGCTGCCACTACTAAAAACCATTTTTTCATAAGGTGGTAAATTTTACCGCAAAAACACAACAATTTGTTAATCGGGCATAAAAGTAGGGGTTTTAAATGTATTTTGCGTATTACCTTTGCCCCAAACCCCGTTTTTGTCATTTTTTAACACCCTTTTCCATGTCGGTACACAAGCGCATTGATGTTAAAAGAGTTACTACACACGTATTGCAAGCCATGAAAGACCAAGGCGAAAAAATAAGTATGCTCACGGCTTACGATTTTTCTATGGCTCGCATTGTAGATGATGCCGGAATAGACATTATTTTGGTAGGTGATTCTGCCTCTAACGTTATGGCAGGATACGAAACCACCTTACCCATAACGCTCGACCAAATGATATACCATGCCTCATCGGTAGTGCGGGCGGTAAAACGGGCATTGGTGGTGGTAGATTTGCCTTTTGGTTCTTACCAGAGCAATTCTAAAAAGGCATTGGCTTCTACCATTCGGATTATGAAAGAATCGGGCGGTCATGCCATTAAATTAGAGGGTGGGAGAGAAGTAAAAAACTCCGTTGTCCGAATTTTGAGCGCCGGTGTGCCGGTTATGGGGCATTTGGGTTTAACGCCGCAGTCTATCTACAAATTTGGCACTTACACTGTTAGGGCTAAGGAAGAAGAAGAAGCCGAGCGCCTCATTGAAGATGCTGTTTTATTGGAAAAATTAGGTTGTTTTGCCATTGTGGTTGAAAAAGTGCCGGCAGCATTGGGCAAAAGAGTAGCAGAGGCGGTTAAAATTCCTATCATTGGCATTGGTGCCGGGCATTATGTAGATGGGCAGGTATTGGTTTTGCACGATATGCTGGGCATAACCCACGAGTTTAACCCCCGATTTTTACGCCGATACCTAAACCTTTATGGCGATATTAAAAACGCCGTGCAGCGTTATGTAGAAGACGTTAAGTTAGAAGATTTCCCGAACGACAAAGAACAGTATTAACTTCCCCACTACGTATGGACTTTTTACACTTCGACAGCAGAGAAAACAGCCGTAAGCCCGAAAATTTCAGTCCTTTCAGAGAAAAACTGCACGAAATTATTTTTGAAGCAGAAACACCGGCGGGTAAGCTATTTGATGTGGTACTGCTGGTAATGATAGGGCTGAGTATTTTGGTACTCATGCTCGAAACCGTGCCCTCTTTACAGCCCGAATGGGGAGCAACCCTTTTGAAAATTGAATGGGGTATTACCATTTTTTTTACCATTGAATACCTGCTGCGGCTGTATAGTGTTTATAGCCCTCGATTGTATGCCATCAGCTTTTTGGGCATCATAGATTTGCTTTCTATTATGCCTATGTATTTAGATATAATTTACCCGGGCATACACTCCCTAATGATTATCAGAGCTTTGCGTTTGTTGCGGATTTTCAGGATATTTAAGCTCAACAATTTTCTCAATCAAGGCAATACTATCATTAGCGCTGTGCGCGAGAGTATGCCCAAACTAACTGTTTTTTTGTTTTTTGTATTGATTAACGTAACCATTTTCGGGTCGGTTTTATATCTTGTTGAGCATAATATCAACCCACAGTTTGAGAGCATACCTGTTAGTATTTACTGGGCAATAGTAACACTAACTACCGTAGGGTATGGCGATATCAGCCCTTCTACCGGAATAGGCAAATTTATTGCATCGGTTATTATGATTTTGGGTTATGCTGTTTTGGCAGTGCCTACCGGCATTGTAACCTCTTCGCTTATGCAGCAGAAAGCTCACAACACCATAACTTGTACTAACTGCGGTAAGGATGGGCACGATACTGATGCTGTTTATTGTAAATACTGCGGCAGTTTGATAGATTAGTTATTTGCCCGATGTGCCATTGGCGTTAAAATTTGTATCCTATTGTCAAAAAGGTAATCGGTAGTTAAAACTTGGGCAGTTGGGGGCAAATTGGGGGCTTTAATGCCTTCACCCCATCGGGTAGTTTGGGCGGTAATTACCCTTGCCTCGTTCCATAGGTTTTGGTCAATAAATGATTGAAGCAGTTGTTGTCCGCCTTCTACTAATATGGAATGTATGTTTAGTTGGTACAAATGTTGCAAAAGCGTAGGAAGCAGGTTGTGGTCAAATGGCACAGAAAAGTAGGTAATATGCAGGGGGGCATTATGTGGGGCAGGTTGTTGGGTAACTACTAAGGTAGGCTGTGGTTGGGCAAACAGGTGTAAATGGGTGGGCAATGACAGGTTTTTATCCAATACAATTCTGCGTGGCGGCTTGCCAAACCAATTGCGCACATTGAGCATGGGGTTATCGGCAAGGGCGGTTTGTGTGCCTACCATTATGGCTTGCTCTTGGGTGCGCCATTGGTGTACCAGTATTTTTGCGGGAGCATTGGTAATCCACCTGCGGGAGTGATTGGGCGGGGCAAAAAAACCATCAGCGGT
Organism: Bacteroidetes bacterium UBA2322; assembly: GCA_002345145.1. Taxonomy (GTDB): domain Bacteria; phylum Bacteroidota; class Bacteroidia; order Chitinophagales; family UBA2359; genus UBA2359. The sequence goes on along the minus strand of DDVC01000016.1, from coordinate 6,731 downwards.
TTGCGCCCATTTAAGTACCACCCAAGGCAGGTGGTGGGTGGCTGCATGAATAAATCGGCGGTTCAGCCACTGTGCCTTATGTTCCAGTAACCCTACTTGCACCGTAATACCGGCATTTTGCAGTTTTTGTATGCCACGTCCGGCTACTTGCTCAAAGGGGTCGGAGCAAGCTATCACCACTTGTTTAATTTGGCGCTGAATGATTAAATCGGCACAGGGAGGGGTTTTACCAAAGTGCGAACAAGGCTCTAAACTCACATATAAAGTGGCATGTGGTATAAGCGCCCGGTCGGTTTCTTTTACGCTGTTTAGGGCGTTTACCTCTGCATGGGCTTTGCCGTAAGTTTGGTGGTAGCCCTCGCCTATAATGTGGTTATTGTAAACCAAAACCGCTCCCACCATAGGATTGGGCGCTGTATAACCAGCGCCTAATTGGGCAAGGTCTAAGCAACGTTGCATGTAAAAAACAGGTTCCATAAATTGCGTTTTATCCGGCATTTAGCATTTGGGCTATTTGCTCGCCCAATGCGCTGCCAATAGCTACACCCATACCGCTCAGTTTTACCCCTATTACCACACAGGGGCTTATTTGTTCTAAGATAGGAAATTTAGACTGCCCAAAAGCCATAATTCCTGCCCACTGCATATCTATTTGTACGGGTGTATGGGGCAAAATATCTTCCCTCAGCTTATGGGTTAAATTGTTGATAATGTGTTCGGTGGTAGTGAGTTCGGTAGTGTTTTCGGCGGCAAAACTCAGGTTTCTGCCTCCACCAAAAATAATGCGATTGCCAAAATTTCGGAAATAATAATACCCTTCGTCAAAATGGAAAATACCCTTAAACGGCAGGTTGGCTACAGGGTGGGTAACTATTACCTGCCCTCTGCCCGGCTCCAAGGGTACTTGTGGCAACAGTGAAGGGGTAAAAGCATTGGTACAAACGGCTAATTTAGCGGCACGCAGGGTAATGGAATGGGTAAAGGGCAATTGTGTTACTTGTACTTGTACGGAGCTGCCTGCATCAGAAAACGCTGTAACCTCTGCGCCACTGAGTATGGTTATGCCTTGTTTTTGGGCATCATGCAGCAGCGCTTGCATCATTTTTCCGGTATCTATTTGACCTTCAAAGTGGCTAATTACCATAGCTCGGGCAAAATGTGGCGAAAAACCAAACTGCTCCCTCAACTGCTGCGGCGCTACCGAGTAGGCATTGCCCCCCAGTACCGGATACAGCAGTTCATTTAGCTCGGTTAATTTATCTAAACACAACAGTTCCTCTTGGCGCAGTATTTCATAACTGCCCTCTTGGCGGTAATCTATGGCGGCATCGCCAAGCCTGTTGCGCAAAATTGCCAGCCCTTTATGCCTAAGCGCTACCAATTCCACTACTTTGTGGGTGGGCATGGTTTGCAAATCAGAAAGCAACTCGGTGGGGCTGCCTATACAGGCAAAACCGGCATTTTTGGTACTGGCGCCGGTGGGCAAAAGTCCCCTTTCCAGTATTGCTACGCTGTGTGTAGGGTTCAACTGCCGGTAGGCTATGGCGGTAGATAAGCCTACAATGCCACTGCCTATAACCAGTAAATGGTATCGGGTAAAACTTTCGCGCTCCCAAAAACTCAGCATTGGTAAACAAAGATGATTAGGTGAACAATTACATTTGGCAACACTTTTTGCACGGCGAAAGTAGGCAAAAATGGGTTATCCCGATGGTAAAAGCACATCGGGTGGTAAAAAAATGATTCAAGGCAAAGAAAAATAGCCCTAATAAGCTCGTTTTACCCGATATTAGAGCATCTTTGTACTATCAACATTATTGACTTTTTACTGCCAAGTTAATGAAAACATTACAACCTCTCTTTTTAGTAGTTGCCCTTTGTGCCGGTGTGTTTTACTCGTGCCAACCCGATGCCTCAAAAAGCGCTGCCAACCAAACCACCGCCGCCGATACAACCCAACAACCTGCCGCTGCCACCGGTTCTGATGAGCCCGATGCGCCTCAAACAGGTGGTACGTTAGGCAAAAATGCTAATGAATCCGATTTTGGGCTTTTGGAAACCGAAAGTTTTGGCAGTCTGAAACTCAATTTGCCCGATAAAGAGGTGATACAACTGCTTGGAAAACCCACTCACCAGTCAAAATCCGAACTATGGGGCGCCGATGGTTTGCACCATGCCACTTGGGTTTATCCGCAGCAGGGCATTACCCTAAACATGAGTACCGAAGACCAGAAAAAATTTACTGTTTTCAGTATTACGCTCAACAAGCCCAGTACACTCAAAACCGCCCGAAACGTGGGCATTGGGTCGGCTTATAACGAGGTTTTGAACGCATACAAAAAGGAAATAGACACCGAGTTTACCGATACGGCTTACATCATTGCCGGCAGCATGTATGGCGGATTAGTGTTTAACTTTGTAAACAAAGAAGTGAGTACCATTTTTTTAGGAGCCGCAGCGGAGTAATAAAAGGAGCGTTGATAAAGCATGCATTGCTTGGGCAAAGTTTTCCAATGGCAGTTTCAAATTACCCCTTATGCACCTTAAAATAACCGGCATTGAGCCATTTGGTTATAAAGGTGTTGTTAGTAGAAAGTTTACCCACATAGAAGTTCTGCGATGCGGTAAAAGCAGTAGAATACTGTGGGTCTTCAGAAACAACTGTACGGCTTCCTGCCCAGTTGGAGTGGATAAAATGGATACCCCACTGGTCGTATTTAATAAAACCTACGTGGTTATCGAGCCCCATTAAATACAAGCCATAGCCCATATTTCTAATGCCTTGTATTGCTTCCGATTTAGCGCCAAAATGGTAATAATCGTTTTGGCATAGGCTGCGCACCATATCAACAGGCCACTGCTGGGCAAGCGTAAACCGGTTTACGTTTACCCCCAAATGGGTGAGTGTAGTAGAAACAAGGTAGCCGCAAGCCACATAACCCTTGCCCGGGTAATCGGTATGACCGTTAAAATCCCAAGGTGTGCCATACCAAAATGGCATAACATGGTTCAGGAATGCATCAGAAAATAAAGTGGCAGCATCTTGGATTATGGCATTTCGTTCCTCGCTGTTTTGGCTTCTTTCTAAGCGGTCGGCAAGGTATTGGCGGTGTTTTTTAACGTCTGTAAGTACAGATTTATAGCTGCCTTGTGCTATAGAAGGTTTGTAGCCTGTATAAATTTCATGTGGTTTGGCATCGGGCAGCATGTTTAGGGCATATTTGATAACGTCATCGGCGGGTGCGCCGGCAGCTTTAACCACTCGCCTGCTCGATGTGGCACGGTAAGAAGGTTCTTCGGGAGTATTAGAATTATCTGTCCCTTCAATAGATGCCATAAAAACATCGTACCCACCTTTAACAGAGGCGGTGTGGTTGCTGCGTTTTTTGGCTTTTTTCTTGCTTGTATGCTGCTGAACAGGCTCATGGAGAGCATTGGCAAGAACCGATTGCACTGATGCCTGCTTTATTTGTTGTACCGGTTGGCTATCGGGCAAAGGCAGATCTTCGGGTTTAGGGTCGGGCAGACAGCCGCCCATATCGCGGGCATAACAAATGCGGTAGTCCGATATGTCCACATATTCGGTGTAGCTGTTTAAACTTTTAAGCGGGAGGAACATTAAAAGAAAGCCCAGCAGTTTGGGGAATTTGGTCATAAACGGGTGTTTAGAGCCGGAAAAACACACAAAAAGGCAATCCGGCAGAGTACACAGTCTAAATTAGGGTCAAAGTTAGGCAATTACCCGCTTAATTTGTACCAATTGGGTCAATAATTTCTCTATTTGGTGCAATGGCAGCATATTAGCGCCGTCTGATTTAGCTTTTTCGGGCTGAGGGTGTGTTTCTATGAATATGCCGTTTACGCCTGCTGCTATGCCTGCTCTGGCAATGGTGTTGATGAGGTGAGGTAAACCACCGGTAACGCCCGCAGATTGATTGGGTTGCTGTAAGGAGTGTGTACAATCGAGCACTACCGGAACTTCAAATGCTTGCATAATGGGAATGCTTCTGAAATCGACCACTAAATCGGTATAACCAAAGGTGGTGCCGCGCTCCGTTACCATAACATGCGGGTTGCCCGATTGGCGTACTTTATCTATGGCAAACTGCATAGCCTGTGGCGATAAAAACTGTCCTTTTTTGATATTGACCGTTTTACCGGTTTGTGCAGCAGCTACCAACAGGTCGGTTTGTCGGCATAAAAAAGCCGGTATTTGCAAAACATCGGCAAATTGTGCCACTGTAGCTGCTTCATCGGGCAAATGAATATCGGTGGTAATGGGTAGTTGGTAGTTATTGCGCAGTTTTTCTAATACGGCAAAGGCATTTTCATCGCCAATACCGGTAAAGGAGTCAAGTCGCGAACGGTTGGCTTTTCGGTAGGAGGCTTTAAAAATAAAGGGTATTTGGAGTTGGTCGGTTATTGTGGCAAGCGTTTCGGCTATTTGACTGGTAATTTCTTCGCTTTCTACGGCACAAGGCCCGGCAATGAGGAAAAAATTGCCTTTGTCTAAATGTTTGAGGAAAGGTATTTGTTGTAGCATATTTTGTTTTGCAATTGCTTACTTGCCCAAGATAAGGCTGCACAAAGGTAAAACGAAAAGTGAAAAGTTATGAGTTATGAGTTATGAGTTATGAGTTATGAGCTATGAGTTATGAGTTATGAGTTATGAGTTGTGAGTTGTGAATACCATTTACCAACTATTCGCTATTTCACTAACCACTAACCACTAACATCTACTATCTACCAAAACTACCCGATACCCACTGCTACATATTGCCGGCAATATCCTGTGCAAGCTGTGCAAACTCGGCGGCAGAGAGTTTTACGCGGGGTTTGGTAAAGTCAAGGTCGTGCAGGGTGTTTATGGGCGCTAAGTGTATGTGTGCATGAGGCACTTCAAGCCCAATAACCGCTACGCCAATGCGCTGGCAAGGTACTGTTTTTTCAATGGCAAGAGCAACCTGTTTGGCAAAGATCATCAGCTCTGCGAGCAGGTTGTTGTCAAGATGAAACAGGTAATCGGTTTCTTGTTTGGGTATGACCAAGGTATGCCCTTTGGCAATGGGGTTAATGTCTAAAAAGGCAAAACAGCGTTCGGTTTCGGCTATTTTGTAACAAGGAATTTCACCGGCTACAATTCGGGAAAAAATAGTGGGCATGGTATTGGGGTGTTAAAGGTTAAGGCTGTTGTTTTTTTGTTTCAGGCATTGGAGTTTACGCTCAGGCTGTTGAGCCATTGGAGCAGTGTTTGGGCTGCTGTTTGCCGGTTTGTGTCTAACATTAAATCGTGGGCTATATTGGGTATGATAGTGGCATTAGAGCCATAAGCGAGCGCCGTTTTTTGCACATCATCGGGCGAAACTAAAAAATCGTTGGCTGCGCCAAGTACCAGAAGGGGTATTTTTTTTTCGAAGTTGCTCGGTTTAGGCAGTTGCAGCAAAAGCATATCCCACATAACGCGGTAGGCTTCGTCTTGCATGAGCGAGGCATACTCCTGTATGGTTGCAGTGGGCAAGGTGGGCGAAAAAAAGTGTTTTTTTACCAATTCCGGCGTATTTACAAAACCGTATAAGCTCAGTTTTACATTAGCAAGCAGCAATTTTATTGGGTAAAGCGCTGCCATTTTGAGTATAATTTTAATGGCTCCAAAATGCGGCACCGGCGCTAATAGGGCAGCTCCGGCTATAAGCGGGCTGTTTTTTTCTAATAACTTTTGCACAATAAAACCGCCCATAGAGTGCCCTATTACAATGGGTTTTTGGGGCAGTTGCCCAATAATGGTTTCTACATCTTTTATATATTGGGCAATACCGGTTTGCCAAAAAGGTTGTGGCTTGTAACTTTGCCCGTGTCCGCTAAGGCTGAGGGCGTAGCTGCGGTAGCCGTTTTGGCTAAAATAAGGCAAAAAGTGTTTGTCCCAGCACCAAGCGCCGTGCCATGCGCCATGCACAAAGAGCAGTGGCGGGGCAGATTTATTGTGAAGGTCATCGGTATAACCAATGAGTTCCAAATGTGGTTGCAGCATTGGCAGTGGCTATTTTTTAGGTTAAATTAACCCACAGGTTGTAATAACCGGCGCCATTGGCAGAGCGCACCATAATGTAGTAAACGCCGGGTTGCGGATTATTTAGTTCTACCTTTTCTGTTGAGCTGTCTTTAATGCCTCTGCCGTCAAAATCGTTCCATTTTGGGCGAGCGCCGCGTTTAACATAGAGGTCAAAATTGGCGTGGTCATCACCTATGAGTGTAATGGTAAGTTTGCCGGTGGTATTGAGCCTGAAACCAATATCGGGCAATTGTGGTTTGCGCAGTATGCCGCCGGTGTGGGCTTCTAAGGTAATTAGGCGAGCGCCGGTTTCGGGCAGGGCGGTTGAAAAAGAGGCGGCTAAGTTGTATGCGCCACTGCCCTGATAAGCTCTTATGAGGGCAAAATAGGTGCCCGATACATTATTTAAAGATACAGATTCATCGCAACCCTCATTAGCGCTTACGGCATCGTACAGCCGTCTTGCGGGTTCGGGCAGGGCATTTTTGCGCACATATAGGTCAAAATCTATGTTTTTATCGCCAATAGGAGAGTCAATTTTAATGGTGAGGTCATCAGAAATGAGTACCTTAAAAATATGCTCTTGGTTGGTAGCGCTTAGAGCGCCGCTCACTAAGGTTTCAAAAGGCAGGTTTAGTACTTCTATCGGTTGCGATACGGGTGGTGGTCTTGCCGGTGCCGG